>NZ_DASZCQ010000205.1:0-26502 GCF_035942955.1 Actinophytocola sp.
GCCCCCCCACCAACTGGGTGGCGATCATCCTGTTCCTGCTGCCGGCCCTGGCGCTGTTCACCATGCTGGTGCTGGCGCCGATCGTCGTGGCCGGGTACACGAGCCTCTTCCGGTGGAACGGGCTCGGCGGCCTGCCGACCAACTTCATCGGGCTGGACAACTTCACCCGGCTGTTCGACGACGAGGTGTTCCTCGGTGACCTGTGGCGCGGCCTGATCCTCATCGTGCTGTCGGTGGGGATCCAGCTCCCGCTGGCGCTGGGCATCGCGTTGCTGCTCAACCAGAGGCTGCCCGGCCGGGCCGTGTTCCGGTTGCTGTTCTTCGCTCCGTACGTGCTGTCCGAAGTGATCGCCGCCGTGCTGTTCCGGATGGTCTTCTCGCCCAACCGCGGGCTGGCCAACCACCTGTTCGGTCTTGTCGGGCTGGAGTCACTGGCCACGAACTGGCTCGCCGACCGCAACGTCGTGCTGTTCTCCCTGTTCCTGGTGATCAGCTGGAAGTACTTCGGCTTCCACATGATCCTCTATATCGCGGCGCGGCAGAGCATCCCGAACGAGCTGATCGAGGCGGCCACGATCGACGGCGCCGGCCCGTGGCAGACGTTCCGGCACGTGACCCTGCCGCTGCTCGGGCCGACGATCCGGATCAGCATCTTCCTGTCGGTGATCGGCACGATCCAGCTCTTCGACATGGTCTGGGTGCTCACCAGGGGCGGACCGGTCCACGCGTCGGAGACGATGGCCGTCACGATGTTCGAGTTCGGGTTCGTGCGAACGCAGGTCGGCTACGGCACCGCGATCAGCGTCGTCATGTTCCTGATCAGCTTCGTGTTCGCGCTGTTCTACCAGCGGTTCGTGATGCGTCGCGACATCGAGGGAGCGATCACCGGAATGCGAGACAACCGATGACGGCGACGGTGCGGGAGTCCCGGGCGCCGCAGCGGGTTCGCGCGAGCGGCCCGGTCCGGCGTGGCGGCGTGTCCGGCGTGCTGCGGCAGGTGGTGCTCTACGCGATCGTCATCATCGTCGGTCTGGGCATCGTGGTGCCGATCCTGTACGGGATCCTCGGCGGGTTCAAGGACAACGGGCAGCTGTCGAACAACCCGTTCGGCCTGCCGTCGCCGTGGATCTTCTCCAACTACGGCGACATCCTGGTCTCCATCAACTTCTGGCGTCCACTGTGGAACAGCACGTACATCGCGCTGGCTATGACCCTGGTCTGCGTCGGCGTGTCCGCCATGGCCGGCTACGTGTTCGCGCGGTTCGCCTTCCGCGGCCGGGAGACGCTGTTCACGCTGTTCACGGTCGGGCTGATGTTCCCGTTCGCGGTCGCGATTCTGCCGCTGTTCGTGCTGCTGCGCGAACTCGAACTGCTCAACAACCCCCTCGGCGTGATCCTCCCCCAGGCGGCGTTCCAGCTCCCGGTGACGATCATCATCCTGCGCGCGTTCTTCCGGACCATCCCGGCCGAGCTCGAGGAGGCGGCCACCCTCGACGGCTGCGGAGTGTACGGCTTCTTCTGGCGCATCCTGCTCCCCATGGCCCGCCCCGCCCTGGCAACGGTCTCCGTCCTCGCGCTCGTGACGAGCTGGAACAACTTCATGCTGCCGCTGGTGGTCTTCAACGACCCCGACCAGTGGACGATCCCGGTCGCGGTGTCCCAGTTCAACAGCCAGTACAGCACCGACACCGCGCGGATCCTGGCCTACGTCGTCCTCGCCATGGTCCCGGCGCTGGCGCTGTACGCCGTCGCCGAGCGGCAACTCGTCGGCGGCCTCGCCTCGGGCGCCACGAAGGGCTAGTGGCAGGAAGGTGAGCCGGCGGCCGCGTGGTGGTCCGGTCACCTGAGGACGATCACCCCGGCGCGCAACAGGGTGAACAGGATCTCGGCAACCTGCTCCTCGCTGACATCGGACTTCGCGCCCGAGTCGACGACCTCCCCGACCGTGACCCCGTCGTGGGACAGAACGGCATCGATGACCGGCTTGGCGACCGGCGGGAAGGACCACCGGCGACCGAGCCCCGTCAGGACGAAACCGTCGCCGGTACGGTCCACCGTTGCCCTGGTGGCGAGGAGGAGCACCCGAGCCTTCTTCCTGTCGAGCACGGTGTTGCTGCTCAGGATGTCCGGCAGGTCGAACCGCGGCAGGCTGTGGCTCGTCCCGTCGGCATAGGTGAAGAACTGCTCGAGCACGTCGGTCGACGTCAGGGCCTGATTCCAGTAGTCGCGCACCGCGGCCAGGTACGCCCGTCGCTCGTCCTCGCCGGCGAACCTCGGCAGGCGTTGCCGGATGAGCTCGTTCGCCGTCGCCCGGTCGACGAGCCATCTCATGAAGTCGATGCCACTGTCGGGGATGACACCGATGGTGAGGTGCAACGACGGTTCCCCGACCGCGCTGACCGAGTGCCACCATCCGTGCGGCAGGTACAGGACGTCACCGGCCGTCACATCGAACTCGGCGACCGGTGGGCCCGCCGGCCGTTGGTTCTCGGCGGAGTCGCGTACCAGGGGCCACTGCCGCGTGGGCCCGAATATTCGCCAGTGCTTCCGACCGGACAGCTGCACGGCGAAGACGTCCTGGTCGTCCCAGTGCACGTTGAACGCCGGGATCGGCAGCCAACTGGCGAAGATGTTGGCGAACACCTCGGCCCTGAGCTCAGCCTCCAGCGCGGCGGTGAGCCGTCGGACGGCGTCGTCGGCGTGATCCGCGCGGTCGACCGTCAGGGACGCTCCCTTTCTCAGCTCTTCGAGCAGCCGGCCGGCAACGATTCTCCGGTACGGCGGGCCGCCGCGCCGATCGATCAGCTCCGTGTAGGTCTCGACCGGAATCAGCTCGCCGCCGCGCGCCAACCTGAACCGGGGAGTCTCGAACCGGACGCTTGCCAAGATCGCGTTGAGGGTCTCCCAGCCGGCCACGCCGTGAAAGCGGCTCTCGTCGCCCTCGTAGAGCGCCCACGTTTTCCCATAGGTGTTCCGGCGAAACTCGTCTACCGGCTGCGGAAAGACCAGATCGGCCAACCGAAGACTCGTCAACGACGTGTCCGTCAGCTCGAGCCCGGTTGCGGCTTCAAACCCCTGGACCCCACGCCACTGCTCCCGGTTCCGCCCTCGTTGGCCCCGTCAGCCCTGGTCTGAACACGCATCGACTCGACCGGATCAATCTCCTGCAGCAGGTTCTCGATCGTCGGGGTGGCGGCGTCCTGATCATTGTCCGTCATAGCTGATTTTCCGACTCTATCCATAGGGATTGGGGGCGCTGCTGGAAGCATTCGTCTCGGTGAACTCCTCGATGGCCTGTCCCAGCTGCCGTCCGAGGGCCGAGGTGGCGGCGCCGTGGCTCGCCAGCGCGGCACCGAAGTCGTGCATGCGGGAAACCACCCATTTGAGCCGGCGCGGAGGGGGGAGGGTGAACACGAGCCGCAGCGCCTCCTCGGCACCCTCGGCCTCGCCGGCAAGAAGCCGAGTGTGTCCGACGCCGATCCTTGCCGCGGCTTCACGATCGAACGCCCGGCTTTCCACCGGCATGCCCTCGTACAGCTGAATTGCTTCGTTGATGGCCTCCTGAGCGGGACCGAGGTCGCCGAGCTGAAGGTATGCGGTGTTCGATTCGTACAGGAGCTTGGCCCGTGGATAACCGAACATGCCACCGAGGTGGTCGAACAGCTCGCTGTCTCCGGTGGCGGAGTCGAACGCGTCGAGGGCCGTCCGGACCGCGGCTCGTGACTCGTCCGGGCGCAGAGCTCGCCCCGAATATCTCGCTATCGCGCTGTAGAGATACGCCTGGGCGATGGGCTCGGTGGCCCATCGGGTCGCCGAACGAGCCAGGTCGAGGGCCCGTTGCGGCCGGTTGTCCCGGAAGGCGACGGCGGCCTGCATGACCTTGGCGAACAGCCGCAACGAGTTGTGGCCGATGATTTCCGCGTAGGCCCACGCCGCCCTTGCCTGCTCCACGGAGGCTCGGGGAAATCCGAACGCGTCACTCGAGTTTGCGAGCAAACAGCAGGTGACCGACGCCAAGTAGTACAGGTGCCTGGTCTGGTCCGGGTACTGCCGCTGTTCCAGGAACCGGTAGATCTCATCCC
This sequence comes from Actinophytocola sp., assembly GCF_035942955.1. Taxonomy (GTDB): domain Bacteria; phylum Actinomycetota; class Actinomycetes; order Mycobacteriales; family Pseudonocardiaceae; genus DASYTH01. Next base: position 4,083 of record NZ_DASZCQ010000205.1, read on the forward strand.
GCAGCTGCACCGTGTCGGCGAAGATGACGAGCGGGTCGGCATGGAGCCGTTCCCTTGTGAGCCGTTCGACCTCGGCGGTGAGCTCTTCAAGCGTGGTCGCAGGCATGATGTGTCCTTGCGCTCCTTCGGCGTGCTCGCGTGACTGGTGGGCCGCGGCCATGACGATGTCGGACAGGGCCCACGGTCTGTCCCGCCGCGGTGCGTGCGGTTCGGCGTTCAGCGTCCGATTCGTGGCGAGCACCAGCGATGGGCGGGTGACGGGATGGATCCCGGACGGCTGCCCGCGCTGCGTCGACCGCGCCTCGCCGGCGGGCTCGTCCTCGCCCGGTGGCTTGAGCGCGGCGCGTTCATGGCTGTTCAACCAGTCGAGGTCGTCGAAGTCGACGAGTTTCCATTCGACGGTACCAAAAACGGTCGCCAGGTTGCGTAGCACGGTCAGGGTGGGTTTGGCGCCGCCGAACGGCCAGGCCTCGTAGTCGGCGATGCGCTTGCTCGACATGGGGGCGCCGGGATCGTCGATGAGCTGGTTGTAGCGCTGGGCCACCTCGTCCTGGGTCAGGTCGTTGGCGTACCGCCAGGCTTGCCGGGGCCGGTAGTGCCACTTCGACAGCATGGCCATGGCGATCTGCTCGGTCGTGAAGCCCTGCTCCCGCATGGTGCGGCGAAGCCGGTCACGCTCGGGCTTGCTGCCCGCGGTGTTGCGCCCCGTCCCCTCGCGCCGTGTCACGTGCCGTCACCGCCCTGAGCCGCTGGGTGAACGCGATCTCAGAGTACGAGGCGCGGCGTCGGTCACGCTACCCACGACCGGGGACCGAACCGTCGCCGTTGCGGCGTTTGCCCTCGTCGCGGGCCGGACTTTCGAACGGGCGGCGATCCCCGGCGCCGGCAGTGCGCCCGGCCGCCGTCATCGCCCATCCTTGATGCCGGGAGCGCTCCCCCTTCCCACGTCATCTCGAAGGGGTGCGTAAGAATGAACGGTGATCCTTTCCTGCTGCTCCTGCTGCTGGTAGGCGGCCTGGCATTCACCTTCGGCGGCTTCATCGGGGCACAGCTGACGATATCCGCCAACCACCGGCAGGACAGACACCGCGCGCTGGAGCGACGGGCGCTCAACGAGATCTGGCAGCAGCTGCGCGTCGAGGGCGACATCGACAAGGCCCCGTGGATGGCACGAGCCGATCGCCGGGAGCTTACCCGCCGGTCAGCCGGGACCAGCCGATCAGCTGATCCAACCCGGCCTTGATCCGCTCGGTCGTGAAGCCGGAGACCCGGCGCTGGTGGTCGAGCAGGCTCGGGGTGAGCGGGGCGAGCAGGGCGTCGGCCAGGTAGTGCGCGTCGGCCTCCGGGCGGATCTGGCCGATCAGCATCACCAGGTGGTGGTGCCACAGCCGGAACGGGCCGGAGCCGTAGCGGGCGGTGGGCGCGCTCTTCTCCCTGAGCAGGAACAGATCCACCTGCTCGGAAAGGTGGTCGAGCAGGCCGTGCAGAAACGCACGCAGCCGCTCGGCGGGCGGGGCCCCCGGTCCGAGCGGGGGCGGACCGTCGATGAACGCCAGCTGGAACTGCTTCTCCCGCTCGTCGACAAGGGCGCCGACCAGGCCGGCGCGGTCGCCGAAGCGGCGGTACACCGTGCCGACGCCGACGCACGCGGCCCTGGCCACCTCGTCGAGGGAGATCGAGCCGGCGCCGTTCGCCTCGACCAGCCGGGTGGCCGCCTCGAGGATCTTGCGCCGGTTGCGGGCGGCATCGGCCCGCTCGACCGGCTCCTGGCCGGCGAGCGGCAACGGAATCCGGCGCGTGCTCATGGTGCTCATATTGTGGACCAGCCGTGAAAGCGGAGAAACCTCCAGTTAGCCTCACGGGCAGGAGCCAAACCGGAGAACTCTCCGATTAAGCGAGGAGGCCGCGTGATCGCCAAGATCGCCGTCGTCTACTACTCCGCCACCGGAAACGTGCACCGGCTCGCCGAAGCCGTCGCCGAGGGCGCCGAGAAGACCGGCGCCGAGGTGCGCCTGCGCCGGGTCGCCGAGCTGGCGCCCGACTCGGCCATCGACTCGAACCCGGACTGGCGCGCCCACGTCGAGGCCACCGGCCACGTCGACCTCGCCACCCACGACGACCTGATCTGGGCGGACGGCTACGCGTTCGGCAGCCCGACCCGGTACGGCAACATCGCCGCGCAGCTCAAGCAGTTCATCGACACCACGGGGCAGCTCTGGCAGGCCGGCCTCACCACCGGCAAGACCGCGACCGCGTTCACCAGCGCCTTCAATGCGCACGGCGGCAACGAGTCCACCATGCTCGCGCTCTACAACGTCCTGTACCACTGGGGTTCGATCATCGTGCCGCCCGGCTACCTCGACGCGACCGTGTACGCCGCCGGCGGCAACCCGTACGGCACCTCCCACCCGTCCAGCCGGGGCGAGCCGACCGAGGAAACCCTTGCCGCGGCCCGCTTCCAGGGGCAGCGCCTGGCCACCGTCACCGCTGCGCTGCTGACCGGCCGGCGGGACTGAGGAGAAGGCGGACGAACGCCCCGGCCTGCTTGAGCGCGTCGGCCGCCTCGGGAAGGAACGACCAGAAGATGTGGAACGCGTGGGTGGCCACCGGGTAGAGCTCCAGCCGGGCGTCCACCCCGCACGCGCGGGCATGATCGGCCAGCTTGTGCGAGTCGATCCGGAACGGGTCGCCGGTGCCCACCTGGATGAGCATCGGCGGCAGGCCGGCCAGATCGGTGGTCAGCGGGCTGAGCACCGGATCCTCGAGCGGGTGGCCGGCCAGGATGACCCGAGCACGCAAGGGCCGAGCGGTGGCCCGACGTCACCCGGCTGACCTCGGTCGATCCGGACCGATGAGTTTCCGGCGGACGGATCGTCAAAAAGTTGTCGCCCGGATGTCGATGTGGACCAACCCGATCCGACGTAGCTGTGAACGACGGGACAACAGATGACCCAAGGAGGGATCCCCATGACCGCCACGCCCAGAACGGACCGATCGCGCTGGATGGCGCTGTACGTGCTCTGCGTGGGCATGTTGATGATCGTCCTGGACGTGACGATCGTGAACGTCGCGCTGCCGTCCATCCAGCATGATCTCGGCTTCTCCCAGAACAACCTGGCCTGGGTGGTCAACGCCTACCTGATCGCGTTCGGCGGCCTGCTGCTGCTGGCCGGCCGGCTCGGCGATCTGATCGGCCGGCGCCGGATCTTCCTGGTCGGGTTGACCATCTTCACCGTCGCGTCGCTGCTGTGCGCGGTGGCGCAGACCCAGTTCATCCTGGTCGCGGCCCGCTTCGTGCAGGGGGTCGGCGGCGCGCTGACCTCGGCCGTGATCCTCGGCATGATCGTCACGATGTTCCCCGAGCCCAAGGAGCAGGCCAAGGCCATCGGCGTCTACGGGTTCGTGGCGTCCGCGGGCGGATCGATCGGGCTGCTGGCCGGAGGCGCGCTGACCGCGGCGATCAACTGGCACTGGATCTTCCTGATCAACCTGCCGGTCGGCGTCGCGACCGCGCTGGCCGCCGTGCGCCTGGTGGACAACGACAAGGGGATCGGCTTCCGCAACGGGGCCGACCTGCCCGGCGCGGCCGTGCTGACCGCCGGCCTGATGCTCGCGGTGTACACGATCCTTGCGGTGGAGAAGCAGGGCTGGGGCTCGCTGCACACGATCGGCCTCGGCGCGGTGTCCGTCGGGCTGGTGGCCGGGTTCGTGGTCCGGCAGGCCCGCATCCGCAACCCGCTGATGCCGCTGCGGCTGTTCGGCTCCCGCAACGTGGTGGGCGCCAACGTGATCCAGGCCCTGCTGGTGGCCGGCATGTTCGGCATGTTCTTCCTCGGCGCGCTGTACCTGCAGCAGATCCTGGGCTATGACGCCCTCGAGGTGGGCCTGGCGTTCCTGCCGACCACGATCGTCATGGGTTACCTGTCGCTGCGCGTCTCCGGCCCGCTGACCATGCGCTACGGGGCACGGGCGACGCTGCTGCCCAGCCTGGTCCTGATCGGCGCCGGCCTGCTGCTGTTCGCAAGGACCCCGGTGGACGGCACCTTCGTCACCGACGTGCTGCCGGCCATGATCCTGATCGGCACCGGAGTCGGGCTCGGCTTCCCGGCCCTGATGACGCTGGCCATGTCCGGCGCCACGCCGGAGGATTCGGGCCTGGCGTCGGGTCTGGTCAACACCAGCGCGCAGATCGGTGGCGCGATCGGGCTGGCCGTGCTGGCCACGCTGGCGGCCGAGCGCACCGGGAGCCTCAGCGGCGCCGGCGCGCCGACCGCCGAGGCGCTGAACTCCGGATTCCACCTGGCCTACCTGATCGGCGCCGGGCTCGTGGCCGTCGCACTTGCGACCGCCGTCGCCCTGCTGCGGTCGCCGGCCCCGGCCGCCGACCCGCAGGAGGACCCGGAGGAGCTGGTGCCCGAGTACGTCAACTGACCGGGGGTGCGGGCTGGGCGGGAAGCAATGTCGCATTGCTTCCCGCCTAGCACGTTTCTGCGCATGCGTAAGAGCCAATCGGGCGAATGTACTCCGATTGGGTAGTAGTTAGCCCCGCGAGCGCCCCGCAATGTTACCTTACGTTTCGTGGCGGTGCGCAATAATTGGGTTGCGAAAACCACCAACAGTGTCCCGTCGCTGCTGGGGGAAATGTACTCCGATCATCATGGTGAGTTCTCGCCATCGGTTTATGAAACCGGACGGCTGGTCACTCGGGCGCCGTCGTTGCGCGGTCACCAGGCGCGACTGAGATTTCTGCTGAACCGCCAGCGACCGGACGGCGGCTGGGGCGGACCCGCCGGCTACGGCATCGTGCCGACACTGAGCGCGACCGAGGCATTGCTCAACGCGCTCCGAAAATTGCCGGACCGCGGCAATTATCACGACGTTGTGAAAACGGTCGACCGGGGCTTGCGCTGGTTGTTCGACCGGTTGAATACCGGCGATCCGCCGCAACTACCGGACACGGTCGCGGTGGAGATCGTGGTGCCCGGGCTGATCGCCGAGATCAATGCGCAGCTCGACCGGCTGGACGCCGAGCCGATCACCGGGCTGGGTCGCTGGCACGGCGGCCCGCGGCTGCTCCCGCCGCACGGCGCCAACGTCGAGCTGCTCGACCGGTTGCGCGCCATGGTGCGCGCGGGCCAGCCGCTGCCCACCAAGCTGGTGCACTCGCTGGAGGTGCTCGGCGACGCGGCCGAGGGCGCGCCGTTCGTCGAGCCGGAGCGGGGCTGCGTGGGCTGCTCCCCCGCCGCCACCGCGACCTGGCTCGGGGACCGGGCCGTGCGCGCCGGCCGGCACCGCTGCGTTCGCTATCTCGATGCCGTGCAGCGGCGGCGCGGCGGACCGGTGCCGGTGGCCGCGCCGCTTGCGGTGTTCGAGCGGGCCTGGGTGCTGGCGTCGCTGCGCGGCGCCGGCCTGACCGTTCCGCGGCACAACGGCCTGGTGCGCAGCCTGCACGCCGCGTTCGGCGAGCACGGGGTGGCCGGCGGGCCGGGCCTGCCGCCCGACGTCGACGACACGGCCACCGCCCTGTACGCGCTGGCCCTGCTCGGCAGCCCGCGCCGCCCGGACTGCCTGTGGGAGTACCAGAACGACCGGTACTTCATGTGCTATCCCGCCGAGCGCACACCGTCGACGACCGCGAACGCCCATGTGCTGCAAGCGTTCGGCGCGAACCTGGGGCCCGATCTGCCGCAGCGCGACCGCTACCTGGACGCGATCGGCCTGCTCATCGGCTGGCTGTGCGACGGCCAGCGTCCCGACGGGAGCTGGCGGGACAAGTGGCACGCCTCTCCCTACTACGCGACCGCGTGCTGCGCGATCGCGCTCGCCGAGTACGGCGGGGCCGCGGCGGCGGGCGCCGTGCGCCGGGCGGTGCGGTGGGTGCTCGACACGCAGCGCCCGGACGGATCCTGGGGCCGCTGGGCCGGCACCGACGAGGAGACGGCCTATGCCGTGCAGATCCTGATGCGCGGCCGGACCCGGCCGACGGACGCGCTGCTGCGAGCGGTCGCGCGCGGCTGCGGGTTTCTGCGCCGCCCGAACGCCGGCGCGGAGCATCCGCCGCTGTGGCACGACAAGGATCTCTACACCCCGGGCCGGATCGTGCGGGCGGAGACGCTCGTCGCGCTGCGCCTTGCCCTTGCCAACCCGCGCGTCGCCGCCCGGATCCCCCGGCCACGCGGCGGCCTGCGCGCGGATCCGGACCGGGTGCGCACGGCCAGATGAACCGGCGCGAGCTCCGCATGTCCCTTGGCACGCTGCGGTTTCTGGACGCGCACGCCGGTGCCCCTTGCGGTGTGCTCGACCTGCGCACCCGGCCGGCGCCGAAGGTCCTGGTGTGGCATCCCGCGGCGATCGACTGGATCTTCCGGTCGGACCAGCGGATGCGCCATCCCGGCAGCCGCAGCCTCACCCCGCTGTTCGGCCGGCGATCCCTGCTGTGGGCCGACGGTTCCCGGCACGCCGCCTACCGTCAGGTGCTCGGGCCGCCGCTGCGCGGCCGCCGGTTGGCCGCGTACCGCGGGATCATCGCCGAGGCGGTGCACTCCGCGATCGACACCCTGGTTCCCGGCGGGCAGATCGCGCTGCCGGCGTGGACCAGGCGGCTGACCCTGGGGGTCATGGCACGAATCGTGCTCGGCCGGTCCGACGACGCGCTCAACGCGGCGTTCACCCGCTGGATCGAGCGGGCCCTCGGTGCGCGGCACCGCACGCTCGCCTACCGCTACCTGGCCGGCGGCCTGCCCGCGTCGGGCGTCGAGCTGGACGAGCGGCTGGTGCGGACCGCACGATCCACCGTGGACAGTTGGCCGGCCACGCTCGCCGCGCTGCTGCTGGCCGGAGACGGCCCGCTGCGCGGCATCGACGACGCCGAGCTACGTGACGCGATCGTGTCCCTGCTGTTCGCCGGGCACGAGACCACGGCCGCGGCGGCGGCCTGGACGCTGTACTGGTTGGACCGCGAGCCGCGGATCCGGCAGGAGGTCGCCGCCGAGCTTGCCGGGACCGACGGCTCGACGGCGGCGCGGGTTCCGTTGCTGCAGGCCGTGATCGCCGAGGCGCTGCGGCTGGCGCCCCCGGTGACCGTCGCCGAGAACCGCGAGCTGACCGGCGACGCCGAGCTGCTCGGCCGGCCGCTGCCCGCGGGCACGACCCTGACCCCGAGCATCTACCTTGCGCACCGCGATCCGGGCCGGTTCCCGGACCCCGGCCGGTTCGACCCGCACCGGTTCCTCGGTGATCGCCTGCCGCCGCAACACTATTTCCCGTTCGGCGGCGGCAGCCGGTACTGCCTCGGCAGCCAGCTCGCCCAGCTGGAGATCCGGATGATCACCGCGGCCGTGCTGCGCCGGGTCGACTGGCACTGCGTCAATCCCCGGGCCGCCGTCCCCCGGTTGCGGGGCCACGCCATGGCGCCCGACCCGCGGCTGCGGATGAGCGTGCGATCGTGCCGGGACTAGCGTGGCGCGACCTGTTCGTCATTCACCGGCTCGAATACCCGCTTGCGCTCACGTATCTGTGCTACGCCGGCTGGGGCGCCGGCTACGCGGCGGGACGGGCCGCGCCGTTGGCGCCGGCGGTCCTCGCGGTCGCGGCGAACGCGTTGCTGATCCTCGCCGCGCTCGCGCTCAACGCCGCGGCCGACGTGCGCACCGACGAGCTCGACGCGGACAAGGGCGACCTGGCGGGCGCGGTGCTGCGGCTCGGCCGCGGCCGCACGCTCGGCCTCGCCGGCGCGGAGGCGGGCGCCGGGCTGGCCTGCGCCTGCGCGGTGGCGCTGCTGACCGGCCGGTGGATCGTGCCGGGCCTCGCGGTGGCCGCGGCCGTGCTGCACCTCGCGTACAACGTCGAACCGGTCCGCCTCAAGCGGCGCGGGTTCGCCGGCCCGCCCGCGTTCGGCCTCGGACTGGTCGGAATGCCGTTCCTGCTCGCCTACTGCGCCGTGGCCGCGGACGGGTCCGTCTGGCCGGTGTGGCCGGTCTTCGCCGGGCTCACCGTGCTGGCGATCGGGCGCACCGCGTGGTGGTCGGTGCCGGACCGCGCCGCCGACACGGTCGCCGGCGTCGGCACACCGGCGGTCCGGCACGGCGCGGCCAGGGCGCTCGGGCTGGCCTGCCTGATCATGCTGGCCGGGCTGGTGCTGCTCGCCTTGGGCCTGGCCCGCACGCTCGGGTTCGCGTGGGTGATCCCCGGGATCGCCGCCCATGCCGCCTTCCTGATCACCAGTGTGGCTCTGTTGAGCCAAAGTACGCTGCCCAACGGGGCGGTGCGGCGCCGTGGCACGACGCTGGTGGTGATCGGCGAGGTGGTCCTCACCGCGCTCCCGCTGGTGGCCTGATCAGCGGCGGACGCGAGGTCGCGGGGTGGGTCGGTGGGTTCGGCCTCGCGGGAGCGACCTGTTAGACACCGGGTTTGCGGGCCAGGCCGGTGGGAACGCGCACCCGGTCGGCGTTGCGCTGGGGGTCGTCGCCGGGATCGGGGCGCCACAGCGGCAGCGGAACGAGGCCGGGCGGGACGAGCTCGAGCCCGGTGAAGAACTCCGCGACCTGCTCCGGCTCCCGCAGCGTGACCACCGGCGGCACGCCGAACATCTGGGCGAACAGCATGAAGCCGTTCATCAGCTCGGTGGTCGCGCTGAAGTGCGAGATGCCGAGATAACTGCCCGAGCACAAGGCATCCACATAACCGGCCACCATGGCGGCCGGCTCCTCGGTGTCCGGGATGTGCAGCAGGGTCTCGATCATCAGGACCGCGACCGGCCGGCTCAGGTCGAGCAGCTCGCGCAGCCGCGGCGCGCCGAGAACGTCGTCCACCCGGCGGATGTCCGCCTCCAGATAGTCCGCGTTCTCGTTGTCGCGCAACAACTCCTGGCCGTCACGCACGAGGTGCGGATCGATGTCCACATACAGCACCCGCGACTGCGGATCGGCGGCCTGCGCGACCTCGTGCACGTAGCCCATCGTGGGCACACCGGATCCGAGGTCCAGGAACTGGCGCACGCCGCACTGCACCAGGTACCGGACCATCCGCCGCACCATGGCCCGCTGCTCGCGCACGAGATACGGCACCTGCGGCGCGCAGACCATAATGTGGTCGGCGTACTTGCGATCCAACTCGGCATGGTGCACGCCGCCGAGCCAGTAGTCACGAATGCGCGCGATGTTGAACGCGGGCGCGCTCTTGTCGTTCGGAGCCTCGATGGGGAGCACCATCTCGCATAACGCCATCTATCCGGGTGAGTTCGCAAAAGCATGCCACGATGGACGATCGGACGTCCAGAGCAACAGGACCCTACTACGGCGGATCCTCGATCGCAGCGGGGCTACCAAGGCCGTGCTGACCAGCCACAACCCGACGAGATCTGCTGCAATCGTTCCCATCGCGCGCCACCTGCCGGACGGCGGCGCCGCGGTGCCCGCCGTTGGACTCATATCTCCAGGTCATCACGTTTGCATCACTCACAGGAGTGAAGAACTGTTCCGTCAACCTTTCCACCGGACCGTTGCCATTCCGTAAGAACCGTCTTGCAAAATGGTCGGATCAGGCCGTGCTCGCGGGCGTAGATGGCGGCCTGGGTGCGGTCGCGCGGGCCGAGCCGGCTCAGAATGCGCGAGATGTGGTTCTTGACGGTGCCCTCGGACAGCAACAGCCCGGCGGCGATCTCGCGGTTGGTGGAGCCGGCGGCGATCAGACGCGGCACGTCGGTTCTCGCGCGGGGTCAAACACCTCGGCCGACCCGGGTGAGGCCGAATGGCCGGCCAGCGCGGCGGCCACGTGCCGGGCGGACGCGGCGTCGAGTTGGGCGACCCCACAGTGGGCCAGGCGGACGGCCTCGGCCAGCTCGGCGACGGGGAGATCCTTGAGCACGTCCTGGTCGGCGCGACCCTCGTCCGGCTGCCCGCCGGGCCGATCAGGCCGCCAGCGCCGGGGACGGCTCGGGCAGGGCGACGACCTCGACGGGTCGGGCGGGCCGGCGGCGGCCGACAAGGGCCACCTTGATCAGCAGCAGCCCGGCCAGGACGGTGACCGCGACCAGCATCCAGCCGGCGTCGCGCACCCCGTGATCCCGGCTGACCACGCCGAACACCAGGGCGAACGGCAGGAACGCCATCCAGGACAGGGCGCTCACGCCCGACGCCACCCCGGTGCGGACCGTGGACGGCACGGCGTCGTGCAAACGTTTGGTGACCAGGATGCCGCCGGCAACAAAGACCCCGACTCGAGCCGCACACGGGCGAGCCTAGACCCGTGGGCCCTCGGTGGTCGGGGGATGGCCGTGCGGCCTTGAACCAACCATAAGGCTAGCCTTACCTTCTGAAGAGGTAAGGCTAGCCTAGGAGGAGCTGTGCTCTCTCGCCGCCGCGTGGGCGCCGTCGCGTTGCTGCTGACCCTACTCGCACCCACCGCGGTGGCCTGCGGTAACGGGGACGGCAGCGGGTCGGACGCGCTGGTCGTCTACTCCGGGCGCACCGAGCAGCTCGTCGGCGGGCTGCTCGATCAGCTCAGGGAGGCGACCGGGCAGGACGTCGAGGTGCGCTACGGCAGCAGCGCGGAGCTGGCGGCGCAGATCCTCGAGGAGGGCGACCGGTCCCGGGTCGACCTGTTCTTCTCCCAGGATGCCGGGGCGCTGGGCGCGCTGTCCGACGAGGGCCGGCTGGCCCAGCTTCCCGCCGATGTGCTCAACCTGGTCGCCGACAAGTACCGGGCCGACGACGGCACCTGGGTGGCGACCTCGGCGCGCGCCAGGGTGGTCGCGTACGACCCGGCCCAGGTGCGCGACTCCGACCTTCCGTCCAATTTGGACGCAGTGGTGGATCCCAAGTGGCGCGGGAAGATCGGCTACGCCCCCACCAACGGCTCCTGGCAGGCGTTCGTCACCTCGGTGCGGGTGCTGCGTGGCGAGGACGGCGCCCGGGACTGGCTGACCAAGTTCGCCGCGAACGAGCCCAAGCGGTTCGAGAACAACATCGCGATCCTGGACGCGGTCAACAAGGGTCAGCTCGCGCTCGGACTGATCAACCACTACTACTGGTACGCCAAGGTGACCGAGGAGGGCGCGGACCAGGTCAAGGCCAGGCTGCACTTCGTGCCCGGCAACGACCCGCTCGGCCTGGTGAACGTGGCCGGGGTCGGGATCGTCAACGGCAGCGACCGCGCCGACGCGGCGCTCAAGGCGGTCCGGTTCATGCTGTCCGAGCAGGGCCAGCGATACTTCGCCGACCAGACCGCGGAGTACCCGGTCGTCAAGGGGATCACCACCACCAAGCACAAGCTGCCGCCGCTCGACGAGATCCACGGGCCGGACATCGACCTGTCCAAGCTGTCGTCGCTGCAGCAGACGCTGGCGATGCTGCAGGAGGTGGGACTGTCCTGACCACGCTGACGCAGGAACCCGCGGGCCGAAGGGAAACGGGAGTCCCTCGCCGGGCTCCCGCATTGACCGTCGCCGCGGTGCTGTCGGCGGCGGCCGCGCTGATCCCGCTGGGCTACCTTGCGGTGCGCTCCTTCGAGCACGGCGCGGGCACGGTGTGGCGGGTGCTGTGGCGCGACCGCACGGTCGAGCTGGCCGCGCGCAGCCTGGCGCTGGCCGGCGCGGTCACGGCCGCCTGCCTGGTGCTCGGCGTGCTCGCCGCCTGGCTGGTGGTCCGCAGCGATCTGCCGGCCCGGCGCCCGGTCGCGGTGCTTCTCGTGCTGCCGCTCGCGGTTCCGTCGTACGTGTCCGGTTTCACCTGGATCGCGGAGTGGCCGGTGCTGGCCGGGTTCAGCGGGGCGTTCCTGGTGCTGACCCTGGTGTCGTTCCCGTACGTGCTGCTGCCGGTGGCCGCGGCGCTGCGCGCGGCCGACCCGGGTGTCGAGGAGGTCGCCCGCTCGCTTGGCAAGACGAGCTGGCAGACCTTCCTCGTGGTGACCCTGCGGCAGGTTCGGCCGGCGGCCACCGCGGGCGGGCTGCTGGTCGCGCTCTACGTGCTCAGCGACTTCGGCGCGGTGTCGCTGATGCGCTACGAGGCGTTCACCATGGGCATCTACACCAGCTACCGGGCCACGTTCGACCGCACGCCCGCGGCGATCCTCGGTTGCGTGCTCGTCGTGCTGGCCATCGCGCTGACCATCGGCGAGCGGCGGGCCCGCGGGGCGGCGGCCGTGCGGTCGTCGCGCGGGGCCCCCAGGACGGCGGCGGTGGTTCCGCTGCGCCGGGCCCGGATCCCGGCGGTGCTCGGGGTGCTGGGGCTGATCACCGTCTCGCTGGGCGTGCCGGTGTACAGCCTGGTGCGCTGGCTGGTGATCGGCAGCTCGGCCGGGATCGACATGGCCGGGCTGGTGTCGGCGGCCACGGGCACGGTCACGGTGTCCGCGCTCGGCGCCCTGCTGACCGTGCTGATGGCCATTCCGATCGGCATCCTGGCCGCGCGCCACCGCGGCCCGGTGGTCCGCGGCGTGGAGCTGGCCAGCTTCGCCGGGCACGCGCTGCCGGGCATCACGATCGGGCTTGCCCTGGTGTTCTTCGGGATCCGGCTGGCCCCGGCGCTCTACCAGACCACGCCGATGCTGGCCTTCGCCTACGCGGTGCTGTTCCTGCCGCTGGCCGTCGGCGCCGTGCGCACCGGGGTGTCCAACGCGCCGCCGGTGCTCGAGGACGTGTCCCGCTCGCTGGGCAAAGGCCGGGCCGCAACCCAGCTGCTGGTCACGCTGCCGCTGGCCGCGCCGAGCATCGTGGCCGGCGCCGCGCTGGTGTTCCTGACCTGTGCCAAGGAGTTGCCGGCCACGCTGCTGCTGCGACCGACCGAAGTGGACACTCTGGCCACCGAGCTGTGGAGCAAGACCGAAGGTGCCGCGTTCGCCGCCGCCGCGCCGTACGCCGCGGTGCTGCTGGTGGTCGCCGCGCTCCCGGCGCTGCTGCTGGATCGCTTCCTGCATACGAGAGGGCTGCCATGACCGGGCTGACGGTGAAAGGGATGGTCGCGGGCTACGGGGCCGATCCGGTGCTGCGCGGCCTCGACCTCGCGGTGCCGGACGGCGGGCTGGCCGCCGTGCTCGGCCCGTCGGGATGCGGCAAGACCACGCTGCTGCGGGTGATCGCCGGCCTGCATCCGTTGTGGGAGGGGCGGATCGAGCTCGACGGCCGGGTGCTGGCCGGCGACGGCGTGCACGTGCAGCCGGAGCGTCGCGGGATCGGCATCGTGCCGCAGGAGGGCGCGCTGTTCCCACACCTGAGCGTGGCCGGCAACGTCGCGTTTGGACTGTCGCGGGAGCAGCGGCGCAACGGGCGGGTGGACGAGCTGCTCGAGCTGGTCGGGTTGGCCGGGTTCGGCAGGCGCATGCCCGCGGAGCTGTCCGGCGGCCAGCAGCAGCGGGTGTCGCTGGCCAGGGCGCTCGCGCCGGGCCCGGCGATGGTGCTGCTGGACGAGCCGTTCTCGTCGCTGGACGCGGGCCTGCGCGACGCGCTGCGCGCCGACGTGCGCGCCGTGCTGCGGGCCACCGGGGCGACCGCGCTGCTGGTCACACACGACCAGGAGGAGGCGCTCGGCGTCGCCGATCTCGTCGCCGTGCTGCGCGACGGCGTCGTCGCGCAACTCGGTACCCCGCAACAGGTCTACGGCACACCGGCGGATCTCGGCGTGGCGCTGTTCGTCGGGGAGGCGGTCACCTTCCCGGGCTCGTGCCGCGACGGCATCGTGGACACGCCGCTCGGCCGGCTGCCGGCCAACGGGCGGGGCAGCGGCACGGTTCTGGTGCGTCCCGAGCAGATCCACCTCAACGGCGGCTCCGGGATCGCCGCGACCGTGACGGACGTGCTGTTCCACGGCCACGACGCCACCGTGCTGCTGCGCCTGGCCGGCGGCGGTGCGGTGCGCTCGCGGGTGCAGGGGCCGGTGCCGGCGCGGCCGGGCGACGACGTCACGCTGACCGTGCGCGGTCCGGCGCTGTTCTTCCCCGGAGCGTGATGGAATGAGTCAGGCGCTCGAAGCCGTCGGCGTGCCGTTCGCGCGCGATCTGTGGCTGCACGGCGACCGGCTCGCGGTGGTGGCCCCGGACGGCACCTCGTTGACCTATCGGGAGTTGGCCGACCGAGTGTCGGATGTCGCGGCGCGGCTGGGCGCCGAGCGGCGGCTCGTGCACGTCACCGCCACCAATGACGTCGAGCCGCTGGTGACCTACCTGGCGGCGTTGCAGGGCGGGCATCCGGTGCTGCTCGCGGCCGACGAGTCGGTGATCTCCAGGTATGACCCGGATGTGGTGCTGCGGCCGCACGGCGCGGGCTGGGACCTCGACCGGCGGCGGCCGGGCACGGCGCACACGCTGCATCCCGAGCTCGCGGTGCTGCTGTCCACCTCGGGGTCGACCGGTTCGCCCAAGCTGGTCCGGCTGTCGGCGGACAACCTGCAGGCCAACGCCGCGTCCATCGCGTCCTATTTGGATATACGAGACACCGATCGGGCGATCGCGTCGCTGCCCGTGCACTACTGCTACGGCCTTTCGGTCGTCAACAGCAACCTGCTGCGCGGCGCGGCCGTCGTGCTGACCCATGAGTCCGTTGTGGACAACCGGTTCTGGGACACCGTGCGGCGGCACCGGGCGACCAGCCTGCACGGCGTGCCGTACACCTTCGAGCTGCTCGACACGGTCGGCTTCGACCGGATGGAGCTGCCGAGCCTGCGGTACGTCACCCAGGCCGGCGGCCGGCTCGACCCCGGCCGGGTCCGGCGGTACGCCGAGCTCGGCCGCGCCCGCGGGTGGCGGTTCTTCGTCATGTACGGGCAGACCGAGGCGACCGCGCGGATGGCGTACCTGCCGCCGGAGCTCGCGGCGTCCCGCCCGGCGGCCATCGGCGTCCCGATCCCGGACGGCTCGTTCTCCCTTGCGCCGGACGGTGAGCTGATCTACCGCGGCCCCAACGTGATGCTCGGCTACGCCGAGCGCCCGGCCGACCTGGCCCTCGGCCGGACCGTCGCTGAACTGTCCACAGGAGACATCGCGCGCCGGGCGCCGGACGGGCTGTACGAGATCGTGGGCCGCAAGAGCCGCTTCCTCAAGCTGTTCGGGCTGCGCATCGACCTGGCGCAGGTGGAGCGCGCACTCGAGTCGGCCGGCGTGACCGCGGCGTGCGCGGGCACCGATGACGCGCTGATCGTGGCCGCGGTCCGGCCGCGCGACCCGGACCGGATCCGGTCCATGGTCTCGGCGCGATGCGGGCTGCCGGCCGGACGAGTGCGGGTCGTGCCGGTGGCCGCGCTGCCCCGGCTGCCGACCGGCAAGATGGACCATCCGGCCATCGAACGGTTGGGCACGGCGGATCCGGCGCGGCCGGCGGGGCGGCGCACGGTCCGGGCGGCGTTCGCGCGGGTCCTGCACCGCGACGACATCCCCGACGACGCGACGTTCGTCAGCCTCGGCGGCGACTCGCTGTCGTACGTGCGCATGTCGATCGAGCTGGACAAGGCGCTCGGGTTCGTGCCGGACGGCTGGCCGAACCTGCCCGTCGCCCGGCTCGAACGGCTCCGGCGCCAGCGCGGCCCGTTCCGGGCGATGGAGACCAACATCGTCCTGCGCGCGCTGGCGATCATCCTGATCGTGTGCACGCACGTCGAGCTGTTCTCCATCTACGGCGGCGCCCACCTGCTGCTGGTCGTCGCCGGCTACAGCTTCGCCCGATTTGGACTGTCCGGTGTAGACGATGGGGTGACCGGCCGGATCCTGCGCAGCGGCACGCGGATCGCGGTGCCGGCCATGCTGTGGCTCACCTTCCGCGCGGCGGTCACCGAGGACGTCGGCCTCACCAACGTCCTGCTCATCAACAACTACCTGACCCTCGGCACGGCCGGCTACTGGTTCATCGAGGCCCTCGTCGGCGCCCTGCTCCTGCTGAGCCTGCTGTTCGCGATCCCCGCCGTGCGCCGCTTCGAGCGCCGGCACCGCTTCGCGTTCGCGGCCTCGGCACTGCTGGTCGCGCTGCTGTTCCGGGTGCCGGACGACCCCGCCACGGCGTTCAACGAGCGCGACATGAGCACGCACAGCGTGCTGTGGTTCCTCGTCCTCGGCTGGCTCGCCCACCGGGCCACGGCGCCCATCCAGCAGGCCTTCGTCGTCACCATGGGCGTCGTGCTGCTCCCCGACCACTTCGAGGACCCGATCCGCGAGGGCGTCGTCCTCGCCGGGCTCGTCCTGCTGCTGTTCGTGCCGCGGCTGTCCGCGCCCAAACCGATGGCCGGCACCATCGCCCAGATCGCCAACGCCTCGCTGTACATCTACCTGACCCACTACGCCGTCTTCCCGGCCCTGTCGGGACACCTCCCGCCCCTGGTGATCGTCGCCGTCGCCCTCGTGGTCGGCATCGGCGCCGCCTGGCTCGCCGGTCTCGGCGGGCGGCTGCTCACCCCGGTCCGCCGACGATCAGCGCGACCAGGAAGCCCGCCGTGGTCACCAGCGCGGTGGGCGGTCCGCCCCGCTCGTGCGCCTCGGGCAGCATCGTGCTCGCAATCATCGTGAGCACCGCACCGGCGGCGAACCCCTTGATGGCCCCCACCAGCCCGTGCGGCATCCCCGTGATCGCCAGGTAGCCGACCCCGGCCGCCAGCGCCGACAGCACCGCGATCCCCGCCCACAGCAACACGATCGCCCGCCGCCCGTGCCCGGCCCGCCGCAGCCCCACCGACGAGGACAGCGACTCCGGAATATTGCTGAGAAACACCGCCAGCACGAACGCCGCGCTGATCCCCGCCGGGTCGAGCAGGGTTGCCCCGATCGCAGCCGACTCCGGAATACCGTCCAGCGCCGCCCCCACCACGATCACCATCGCCGCCGCGCCCCCGTGATCGGCCGTCGCCCGCCGCCGCCGCGGCACACCGGTCCGGCTGACCCACAGATCACACCCGAAGAACACCGCCGCCCCCGCCGCCAGCGCCGTCCCGGTCACCCACCCGCCGTCGTCCACCCACGACTCGGCAACCAGATCGAACGCCACCGAGCTGAACAACACCCCCGACCCGAACGCCATCACCAGCGCGATGGCCCGCGGCGACCACCGGGTGAACAACCCCAACACCCCGCCCAGCACCAACGACGAGCCACCGAGGAGCCCCCACAGCGTCGCTTCCAGCACCCGGCCAGCTTCGGCGGCCCCGCTGCCCCGAGCAACCCGACACGCTCACCCCCGGCCTGCCGGATACCTGAGGCCGGCTACCGTGCCAGCATGATCGTCCTCGAGCTCGCCTTCACCGACGCCCCGGAACGGCTGGCGGCCCGCCCTGCCCACCGGCAGCGCCTGGCCGAGCTACACGCCGACGGGCGCCTGGTGATGGCCGGCCCCTGGTCCGACGACTCCGGCGCGCTCCTGATCTTCCGCACGGATCGAGCCGGACTCGACGAGATCATGGCCACCGACCCGTACTACTCCACACCGGGCGTGACCATCGCCGCCCTACGCGAATGGCAGCCGATCATCGAGTAGCGGCCCACAGCACAACATCCCGCCCGGCAGAGCTCCGGCGAAGTCGGCTCCGGGAACGCGTCACACGACTGCACCAACGCCGAACACGCCACCGCGTAGGTGTGTGACGCGCCCGGGCCAGCAGGGGCTCGGCTGCGCGGGGCATCCGACCGGCACCCCGGCCTTCGCCGGCCCACAGGTGATCACTCGGCAGTTGATCTCCGCGTCCAACCCATCCCCCACCGCTCCACGGGGGGCGACCCCGCAGCCAGTCTACCAGCGGGGACGGGTGGGGAGATCAACTTCGGGCGGGGTATGGACGGGTGGGTGGGTGTGGACAGGTGGGCGTTATCGGAGCGGGATATGGGGATGGTCTCGGGGGATGTGGTAGGGGCAGCGGGCCCGGCTTGGGGGTTATCTGAACAGGGCCGCTAGTTCGACTCGGGAGCGGATGCCCAGTTTGGCGAAGATGTTTCTGAGGTGGTGGTCGACGGTTCGGGGGCTGACGACCAGTTGGGCGGCGATTTCGCGGTTGGTGGCGCCCTCGGCGACCAGGTGGGCGATCTGCTCCTGTTGGGGGGTGAGGGCGGTCTTGGTGCGGGGGAGGATGCGGGGGACGGATTCGCCGGCGGCGCGGAGTTCGGTGCGGGTGCGTTCGGCCCAGAGGTCGGCTTCGTACTGCTGGAAGATTTTGAGCGCGTCGCGGAGGTGGTCGCGGGCGGCGCGGGGTTGGCGGGAGCGGCGGAGTTGGTGGGCGTAGAAGAGCTCGGTTTTGGCTAGTTCCAGGGCGGCGTTGGCGGAGCGGTGGAGGCGGATGGCTTCGCGGAAGTGTTCCTCGGCCGCGGCGGAGTCCCCGGCGAGCAGGGCGTGGCAGCGATGGGACTGGGCCAGGCGCGGGGTGCTGCCGGTGGCGGTGGCCCAGCTGTCGAAGGTTTCCAGGGCCTGGGCGGCCTTGGCGTGCTCGCCGCAGCGGACGGCGGCCTCGACGAAGTGCGGGGCGGCCATGGCGCGGATGGCGGGGTGCATGTAGCCGGTGCCGGCGGCGAGCAGGCGCAGGCGGTCCATGGCGTCGGCGGGGCGGTCATTGGCCAGGTCGGCGCAGGCGACGGCCCAGGAGCTGAGGGCGCTTGGCCGGCCGAGGCCGCGCTGGCGGGCGCCGGGGGCGGCGGCCTGCATGCGGAACAGCGTGGTCTCCCGGTCGCCGAGCAGGGCGGCGAGGAGCGCGAGGATGGTCAGGTGGCTGATCACGCTGTTCTCCTGGCCGAGGGCGCGGCCGACGCGGATGCCCTCCAGGGAGCTGGACATCGCGGTGATGTGCCGGTCGTGCAGTAGCGCGGACATCGACAGGTAGACGCAGGCCCACGGCAGCAGGACGGCGAAGCGCTGGGCGCGGGCGGCGCCGACGGCGCGGGTGGCCAGCTCCTGGGCCAGCACGGCGTCGCCGAGGGTGTAGGCCGCCTCGCTCGCCCAGATCGCCGGCATCGGATCGCCGGCGGACTCCGCGGAGTGGACCACCCGTCGAAGCGGTTCGACGGCCTCGGCGTGCCGGCCGGCGTAGGTGGCCGCCATGCCGGCGAGGTGGTCGAACATGAGGCGGGTGGCCGGCGGCTCGTCGGGACGGCGCAGGCCGGCGGCCCGGTCCGCCACCTCGACGTAGTGCTGGTAGTTGCCGGCAAGGCAGCTGGCCTCCGCGGCCAGCATGAGCGCGCTGACGGCCAGGGTGCGGTGCGCGCCTGCCAGCTCGGTCGCGGCGCTGAGCAGCGCGGCCTTGGCCAGCATCGGCGGCCCGTCGCGCAGCTCGATCTCGCCGTGCAGCAGGTCGACGAGGCCGCGCACGTCCCGGGAGCTCGCCAGCGGCCGGGCCTCGCGCAGCAGGGCCCTTGCCGGCCGGACCCGACCGGCAAGCGAGTAGTCGGTCGCCGCGGCGATCAGGCGCAGCGCCTTGGCCTCCGGCTGCGTGGTCAGCGCGGCGGCCCGGTGGTACGCGCGGGACGACGCCAGGTAGTCCCCGGTCTGTCTGGCCGCGCCGGCGGCGGCGTCGAGCTGGTCGGCCATGCGGTGCGGCGGCTCGGTGGCCATCGCGACCCGCTGCCAGGTCCAGCGCAGCGGCTCCCGCTCCGGATCGAGCACCCGGGTCAGCAGGGCGTGCGCGGCCCGCCGCTGCGCCAGCGACGCCTCGGCGTACAGGGTGGATCGCACCAGCGGGGTCGGCAGCTCGACCCGCTCACCGTCGAGCCGGACCAGGCCGGCCGACGTGGCCTCGTCGAGCGCGGCGAGGTCGACGCCGGCCTCGGCCGCCGCGCGCACCACGGTTCCGGTGTCCAGCCGGTCGTCGACGACGGCCAGCATCACCAGTCGACGCGCTTCGACGGACAGGCGCCGGAACCGGCCGCGCAGCTCGGCCCGCAGCCGGCTGCCCGGCGGCAGCGACTCCGGCCCCGGCGCCTCGCCGGACAGCTGCTCGGCGGTCAGCGCCGCCGCGAGCTCGATGAGCGCCAACGGATTGCCCGCGGCCAGCTCGACCAGGTCATCGGCGAGATCCTCCGGCAGCCCATGCGGGATCTGGTCGGCGAGAACCTGCCGGCTGGCAACGGGATCCAGCGCGTCGAGCCGCAACACCGGTATTCCGGCAAGCAGATCGTCGGGCGCGTCGGCGGTGAGCACGACGAGGATCGGCGCACCGGCCAGCCGCCGCGCCGCGAAGGTCAGCGCCGCCACGGAGATCCGGTCCATGCGGTGCACGTCGTCCGCGCGGCAGAGCACGGGCCCGGCGCCGGCCAGCTCGCCGAGCAACCGGTGCACGGCGACGAACAGCCCGAGCCGGTCCGCGGCGGGCCCGGTCCCGTCCGCCACCGGCCGCAGCGCCTCCGCGTGCGCGGGCGGCAGCCCGGGAACCAGGTCGACGACCGGCGTGAGCAGCCGGTGCAGCCCGGCGCCGGGCAGGTCGGCCTCCGACTCGACGCCACAGGTCTCCAGCACCCGGAAGTCCCTGGCCGCCACCGCGTCCAGCAGCGTGGTCCGGCCCATTCCCGGCTCCCCCAGCACGATCAGCGACGCGCCCCGCCCGCTCCTGGCCGACTCGAGCGCGCCGTGCAGGGTGGCGAGCTCCCGTTCCCGTCCGCGCATCGTCGCGCTCATGTCGCCCAGTGTCGCCGCCCGATTACGCACGGGGAATGGCAATAGTGCACAACGACCGGTGGCGACCGCAGTGCGCGATCGCCACCGGCTTGCCTGTGGACGGGTCGGGATTACACCGTGAGCGGGCAGGTGTTGCGGTACTCCTCGGTCGACACCGAGCCGGTCGGTCCCGGGCAGAGGAACTGGAGATACCGGGTGTCGTTGTCCACGAACGCCTTCAGCCAGGAGATCATCATGCTGGCCTGCGGCACGTTCGCCGTCTGCGGGAAGAAGTGGCTGGCGTTGTTCAGCTCGAGGTAGGCCTTCTCCGGCGCGCTGAACATGCTGACATAGAACGGCTCGGAGTGCGTCGCCACCGGAGCGACGGTGTCGGACTCACCGCCGATGATCAGCGTCGGGACCCGGATTCCGGGCCAGCTCTTCGTGGTGTGCCACGGCGCCAACGGGATCGCGGCCTGCAGCGACGGCCGGGCGTTGGCCGCGGCCAGCGAGCCGCCGCCGCCCATGGAGTGGCCGGCAACGGCGAGCCGGTTGCGGTCGATCCGGCTGGCCGCCGGGCTGCTGTTCACCGCCCAGTCCAGCGCCGCAAGCAGCTGCGCGCCCCTGGAGTCGGGCTGGTCGAACACCGAGTTGGTCTCGATGCCGACCACCACGAAGCCGAACGAGGCCAGCCGCGGGCCCAGCCACGACAGGCTCGACCAGCGGGCGGTGAACCCCGGCGAGATCGCGACCGCGCCGAACGTGCCCTCGCTGGTGCTGGTCGGGTAGTAGATGATGCCGCCGCCGAAGCCGGGCACCAGGGACGAGATGGTGGACTGGGTGACCGCGAACGTCCCGCGGGACGCCGCGATGCTGGTGCTGGTCGGGTCCGGGCCGCGCTGGAACGGGTTGTCGGCGGCGACGGCCGGGGACGCCAGCGCCGTACCGGTCAGCGCGACCGCGAGGGCGAACCCGGCCAGCAGGGATGTGATGCGTGGGAGATGCACGTCGTCGTACTCCTTTGCAGGGCTTGCTGTCCTGGAACGGACAGCAGCCATCGTGGCGAGCACGGCGCGATCCACGCATCGGCGGAATTGCCGGTGTCCATATGCGAGCTAGCGGGCGAGTGCCTCCCAGAAGGCGCAGTTGCTCGCCGCGGCGATGTCGATCGGCCTGATCCCGTTCGGGCCGAGGCCAAGCGCGAGCACGTCGTCCGGGGAGCGGAACCGGTGCCAGGCCGGCACACCCCGCCCGTTGGGGTCGCCGTCGCGGGCGAAGTTGGTCCAGTAGCGCACCATGGCCGCAGACAGCGCCTGCTGCTCCGGGGTCAGCGGCCGGCCGAACAGGTTCGGGAACAGGAAGTTGAGCTCGACGGCGTGCTCGGCGCCCTCGTCGAAGTTCGGCACGTCGACCAGCGGTGGCGCGGTCCGGTCCACGAACTGGTAGCCGAACACCGGCACCGGCCGCGGCCGGGCGGACGCCAGCCGGTAGCTCGTCAGATGCTCGCATGTGGACAGGGGGGTGCCGGAGTCGGTCTGCACGGTGGACAGCGCGATCGTCGGCGACGGGTAGCTCGCCAGCGGGTACCGCTGCAGCACGCGGTCGGCGTCGGCGCCGTAGCTGGCCCGCAGGATCTGCTCGTACTGCTCCGGCGTGACCGGCCGCCCGACGGCGTCGAACTGCAGGCTGACGAACAGCCGCATCTCGTCGAGGGTGTTGCCGAGCAGCAGCGGCACGTGGTGGAAGCGGTCCGTCCGCAACGCGTCGGGCGGCTGCAGCGGCAGCTCGCGCCCGCCGACGACGGGGCCGCCGCCCGGCCACTGCGCGAGCAGGTCGCGCGCCGGCTTGGCGCGCAGGCAGGCCACGTCCGCGCAGCCGACC
>NZ_DASZCQ010000206.1:0-51720 GCF_035942955.1 Actinophytocola sp.
ACCCTGCTCAACGCCCTACCCGGTAGGCGCTCGGCCTGACCACGACCACGCGTACGCCGGGTCCTCGCAAGCCGCGGCCGCCTCGCCCAGCTCCAAGGGCCGGAACGTGTCGACCATGACCGCGGTCTCGTCGAAGTAGTCCGCGCCGATGGCGGCCTCGGCCGCGCCCGGCTGTGGCCCGTGCGTGAACCCGGACGGGTGCAGCGACAGCGACCCCAGCCCGATCCCCGAGCCCTTCCGTGCCTCGTAGTTACCGCCGACGTAGAACATCAACTCATCGGAGTCCACGTTCGCGTGGTTGTATGGCACGGGGATCGCCTCTGGGTGATAGTCGACCTTTCTCGGGCAGAACGAGCACACCACGAAGTTCGGTCCCTCGAACGTCTGGTGCACGGGCGGCGGCTGGTGCACGCGCCCGGTGATCGGCTCGAAGTCGCGGATGTTGAACGCCCACGGGTACAGGCAGCCGTCCCAGCCGACCACGTCGAACGGGTGGTTGGCGTAGGTGAACCGGGTCAGCCCGGCGCGGTGCCGGACCAGCACCTCGACGTCCTCGCCGTCGGCAAGCAGCGGCTCCTCCGGCCCGCGCAGGTCCCGCTCGCAGTACGGGGCGTGCTCTAGGAACTGGCCCTTCGTCGAAAGGTAGCGGCGCGGCGGCCCGATGTGGCCGGTCGCCTCCAGGATGAACAGCCGCAGCTCGGCCGACGTCGATGGGTCGCGCCCGGCAGGCGACCCTCCCGGCAGCACGCGGTAGGTCGCCGAGGTCGGGATCACCACGTAGTCGCCGTCGGCCACCTCGAGCGCGCCGTAGATCGTCTCGATGACGCCCGAGCCGCTCTGCACGTACAGCAGCTCGTCGCCGGCGGCGTTGCGGTACAGCGGGCTGGGCGCGGTGGCGATGGCGAACGCGATGGTGACATCGTTGTTGCCGAACAGGGTCCGCCGCCCGGTGACGGCGTCCACCTCGGTCGGCGAATCCCACTTCAGGTCCTGGGTGCGGAAGTGCCGCGGCTTGAGCGGGTGGTTCGGGGTGAGCGGGCCACGATGATCGGTGACGGCCTCGGCGTTGACGATCACGGTGGGCAGGTGGCGGTGATAGAGCAGCGCCGAGTCGGAGGAGAAGCCCTCGACCCCCATGAGCTCTTCGGCGTAAAGGCTGCCCGCCGGAGAGCGGAACTGAGTGTGCCTCTTTCGGGGTATCTCACCGACCCGTCGGTAGTAAGGCATGGTCCCTCCGAGTGTCCGTATATCGGACACCTTTGTTCAGTTGCCGATACACCACTAGCGTGTCAGCCGTGTCAAGCGCCGCCCCTGTTCCCGCGCCCCGTCAACGCGGCATACCGCCCCTGCTCGCGCGGCTAGTCGACGACGCCGCGCTGTTCCCGCCGGGCAACGCCACCATGCCCGACGCCGTGCGGCTGCACCTGGAGGGCCGAACCGGCGAGCGGGCCGGCGTGCTCGGCCTGTTCCTGTGCCCGGCCTCCCGGCTGCCCGAGCTGATCACCGAGCTGATCAAGGCCAAGCCGGTCAAGCCGGTGGCCCTTTCCCTGGTCATCGACACCGGGCTGGGCGGCGTGCCCAAGGCGCTGTCGATCGTCGAGTCCCGGCCCGAACTGCTCGCGCTGCGCATGGTGGAGATGCCCGCACCGTCCGATGTGGACGACGTGTGGCTGGAGCGGGTGTCGGAGTTCGTGCCGGAGGACGTGGTCCGGGTGATCGAGCCGCGGCGCGGCGGCGCCGAGTGGCTGGACGGCATCCAGCGCGTCGTCGAGCACGGCAGCTGGCCGAAGCTGCGCTGCGGCGGGCTGTCGGCGCAGAACTTCCCGAGCATCGACGAGGTGACCGACTTCCTCGCGGTGATCAACGACGGCGGCGCGTCGTTCAAGGCCACCGCGGGGCTGCACAACGCCGTCCGGCACACCGATCCCAAGACCGGGTTCACCCACCACGGCTTCCTCAACCTGCTGGTGGCCACCGCGCGGATGCAGGCCGGCGGCTCGAAGGACGACGTGCGCGCCGCGCTGGCCATGACCGACGGCGCGGCGCTGGCCGAGGAGGCCCTCGCCCTGTCCGACCAGGCGCAGCACGCCGCCCGCAGCGTGTTCGCCTCCTACGGGTCCTGCTCGCTCACCGACCCCGTGCACGACCTCGAGCAGCTGGGCCTGCTATGACCTGGGTGGACGATCCCGCGTTCGGCGCCGAGCACCCGTTCGGCCCGCAGACCCTGCCCTACGGCGTGGTCGACGCGGGGGAGGGGCCACTGGTCGCGGTGCGGGTCGGCGACCACGCGCTGCCGCTGCGCTCGATCGAGGCCGCGCTCGGCGAGGAGCTGCGCGCCGTGGCCTGGGCCGGCTCGCTCGACCCGCTGCTCGCCGCCGGCCGGACGGTCTGGACCACGCTGCGCGCCCGGCTGCGCGAGCTGGTCACCGCCACCGCCGCGCCGCGCGGGGCGACGCTGCTGCCATTGACGGCACGGTCCGAGGTACGAACGCTCTTGCCGTTCACCGTCGGCGACTACGTGGACTTCTACTGCTCACGGCACCACGCGGAGAACGTCGGGCGGATGTTCCGGCCGGACGCCACCAACCTGCTGATGCCGAACTGGACGCACCTGCCGGTGGGGTACCACGGCCGGTCCGGCACCGTGATCGTCTCCGGCACCGACGTGGTACGCCCGCACGGCCAGCGCCGCGGCAACGGCGGCCCGGTGTTCGGCCCGACCGAGCGGCTGGACGTCGAGGCCGAGGTCGGCTTCGTGTGCGGCGGCCCGACCGCCCGGCGGGTGCCCATCGCCGACGCCGCCGACCACCTGTTCGGCGTCGCCCTGGTCAACGACTGGTCCGCGCGGGACATCCAGGCCTGGGAGTACCAGCCGCTCGGCCCGTTTCTCGGCAAGTCGTTCGCCACCTCGATCGGCGCCTGGATCACCCCGCTTGACGCGTTCGCCGCCGCCCGGATCCCCGTGGTCGAGCCCGAGCACCCGCGCCTGGACTACCTGGTCGAGGACCAGCCGTGGGGCCTGGACCTTCGGCTGGAGATCGAGTGGAACGGCACCGTGGTGTCCCGGCCGCGGTTCGCCGACATGTCGTTCTCGTGTGCCCAGCAGCTCGCGCACATGACCGTGAACGGCGCCACCGTGCGGCCCGGCGACCTGTTCGCCTCCGGAACGGTGTCCGGCCCCGAGAAGGAGCAGCGCGGCTGCTTCCTGGAGCTGACCTGGGCCGGGCGCGAGCCCGTCACGCTGAAGGACGGGCAGACGCGCACCTTCCTCGCCGACGGCGACACCGTGGTGATCACCGCGACGGCGCCGGGCGAGGACGGGTCGGTGGTGGGGCTCGCCGAGGTGGCGGGCACGGTCCTCCCGGCGGAGGTGACCTGATCATGGCGCGGCCGGTACGCACGATTCCCTCGTCCCCCTCGGTCTCGACGACCGCCCGGTCGCTGGGCAAGGAGAGCTCGCTGACCCTGGAACGGGGCCTGGCTCTCCTGCAGGCGGTGGCCGACTCCGACTCCGAGGCCCCGACGATCAGCGACCTGGCCGCGACCATCGGCGCCAGCCGCGCCGCCGTGTACCGCCTGCTGGTGCCGCTGCAGGACCGCGGCCTCGTCCGCCGCGAGGGCTCCCGGGTGCGCCTCGGCCTGGGCCTGCTCCGGCTGGCCGCCAAGGTGGCCCCGCAGCTGCGGCACGCCGCCCTGCCCGCCCTGCGCCAGCTCGCCGAGTCCGTCGGCGCCACCGCCCACCTCACCGTGGCCGACGGCGACGAGGCCCAGGCCATCGCCGTCGTCGAGCCCTCATGGACCACCTACCACGTCGCCTACCGGGTCGGCACCCGCCACTCGCTGCGCCGCGGCGCCGCCGGCAAGGCCATCGGCCTGCGGGCCGCCGAGCCCGGCTGGATCGGCACCACCGGCGAGCTGCAGACCGGCGCCCACGGCATCGCCGCCCCCGTCCGCGGCGTCGCCGGCCTCCGCGCCAGCGTCGGCGTCGTCACCATGGAACCCCTCGACGGCAACATCGTCGGCCCCCAAGTAATCACCGCCGCCGCCACCGTCGCCGCCGCCCTGCGCTGACGTGATGTCCGGCAGCGCCTAACCGAGCGCTCTGATGGCGGCGATATCATCCGTGCCCGGGGTAACGGACGCGTTCCATGCCGTGTCGAATTGTTCCAGATACGCTCGGAAGGGCAGACCGTCTTCGGCGCAGTAGCGTTCGTGGAAAAGTCGCGGCTGAGTGGCCTCACGCAGGAATCGGGCGCGAACGAACATAACATTGTTGAGACGTGTCATAGTCACGGTAGGGTAGCCGCTGAACCATCTGAGCTCGATGTCAAGTCCCGGTTTAGCTAAATCGCGTGCCGACAGCACGCGATCCGCGACCCAGAGAGCGTCAATCCGCAGAATATCGGGGTTTCGTGACTCCTGCTGGCACACTTCGTCGAACATGGGGCTCCTGGGATGCTGGGTAATCAGTCGAACATCACAGTTGGCCCGGTCAATCAAGTGCTGAAGCCAGTCCTGGCAGAACGGCCGCAGTGTGAATCCGAAGACATCGACGCTCACTCGTTCGCTGATCTGTTCCAGCTCGTCCCGAACCTCATCTTGGGGATGACGGTCGTAAACCCGCAAGCCCGATCCCGACATGGATGACGTTACTCTGCGAAGTGACTCTAGCGTACGTTGCTGATCTCGAACGCTGTGCTTCAGGCTTTCCACCGAATTTCGTAAAGATGCGACGTTGGAGTCGGAGGCGCGGTCATCCAAGTATCTGATCACGGCAAAGGATATGCTGGCCAAACCGCCGGCGATCATCGACGTGCCGATTGACATGGTAATTGTATTTGCCTTGCCAACGACCAAGGTCAAGATGCCCGCAAGCACAACCAGCAGGCTCGATACGATGTACAAGGCGATTCGCTCAATTCTCACGGGAATTATTCACCTGTCTGTCCGCGGCCATCCATAGTTCTAGGCATTGCTCAACGACCAAGTCCGGTTGACCGGTGCTCGCGACCGAGAAGTCGCACGCCGCAAGAGTCTGGCTGATACCCCAGTTCTCTTCGAGGACGTCCCGGTAACCGCGCTCCACCTCCGGTTCCCCACCTCTGTCCCGCTCGGCAAGGCGGCGCTCTCTCTCCTCGCCAGATAAGGACAGGGCGATCGCCACGGTTGGGTGCAGTGCCTCCTGCAGATAGTCGAGTTCGTCAGGCCGGCGTGGTCCACCGACGATACATGGTAATCCGACTTTTTTCGCGTCATCCGCCGCCATTGAGACGAACGCAAGATGCTGGCCCTGCGTGAATTTTCGTCTCGCATGTTCCAGCGCGCTATGGCCATGCGTTGCCGCTTCGCGACGTACGATGTCGCCGATCTCGAGGTACGGGAGTCCGGTACGTTTGGCCAGCGCGATACCGACGGTCGATTTTCCACTGCCAAACCGGCCGACGAGTATCAAGGTCGTATGTGCGGGCCCTTGGTGTGCCTTCGCTCGGGTGAGATCCTTACGCGAGTCGTCCGACTTTCCCATTCACACTCTCTCTCGATGTCGGAAATCACGCTATAGTCAAAGTTACTCCGACATCCGAAAACTCGGCCAGTGTCACTTGTGTGCCCAGTGTACGACCGAGTGCTTCGGCGACGTGTGCGGTGTCGGCAGCGAACACGGCCATGGTCGGGCCCATGCTCGACAGCGCCACCGCGGAAGCGCCAGCGGCGACTGCGGCCTTCCGCAAATCGTGGCAGATCTCGGGCTGTAACTCCCATTCCAAGCGCTTGAAGCCACATTCCTGGAACGCCTGGATTCCGCGCATCCAACCATTGACGTCCTTCCTGGCGATTGCGGGCAACACCTCATACATCAGCGTTGCGGCAGCGCGTATCGCAGAAGAGGATGCAATCGGCACTCGCCGCTGCCAGAGAAGAACTTCCTGCGCGCCGTGAAGCCCTGTTACTCCTGCCGGCCGTACCAGAAGTGGAGCGGGGAGAAACTGCGCCGGCCAACGAGCCACAACGCTCGGGACGGCCTGGCCGGGTCGTGCACCGCTCGGCAGGAGTGCGGCGACAGATGTCCGGGGATGTCCGGCGTCAAGGATGAGCCCTCCGTCGACCGCGACATTGATACCGATCCCAGACGCACCGGCGCGGTACAACAAGTCGCGATGGTGAGACCACTCCGCCCTGCCCCGTCCCAACGTCCAGGCTGCGGCAAGCAATGCACACCCTAGGCTTGTCTTGGAACCAAGCCCAACATGCTGCGGCACGCTCGCACGCACGTCCACCGCGAGTGGATCCAGATCAACTCGTTCCCGG
Source organism: Actinophytocola sp. (assembly GCF_035942955.1). Lineage (GTDB taxonomy): Bacteria > Actinomycetota > Actinomycetes > Mycobacteriales > Pseudonocardiaceae > DASYTH01. The sequence goes on from NZ_DASZCQ010000206.1 coordinate 6,307, forward strand.
ATGCGAGACAGGAGCCCCTTCGCATATGCGCCTAGCTCCTGACCGAGTTCGTCCAGCTGATCATGTCGCTGTGTGAACTCGACCTCCAGCGTCCAGCTGGGCGTGGTGATCGCGGCACCAAGTCCTCCATAAAAATTGGAGAACTCTGTACTGAGCTGAAGCAAACCGAAATGAAGACGGCTAGGGGCGTTCACCGTCACTTTACGAGCATGCACTTGCGGTACCCCACGTGTCCGGCGCCACAACTTTGCCAGTCTACCGAATGAGGAGAGTGGAAATAGCCGATTTGGTGGATGACAAGCGGGCAGATGCGCACGGAACTTATCGCCGCCGACACTGTCGCGGCCGCGCAGCGCTGGCGGCCCGCATCAGCGCCGGTGCAGCGTCATCGGGATGCCGGCGGCCGGGCGTAGCGTCACCGTGGGCTGGGGGGTCGGGGTGAAGCCGGGCACCAGGTTGAGGCGGTACCGCTGGGAGATCGTGGCGAGCAGGAGGGTGGCCTCGAGGGTGGCGAAGCCGCCGCCGACGCATTGGCGGCGGCCGCCGCCGAAGGGGAGGTAGGCGTAGCGGTGCCGGGTGGCCGCGGCGCCGGGGAGGAAGCGGGAGGGGTCGAAGCCCTCGGGGTTGGGCCAATGCTCGGGGTTGCGGTGCACGAGGTACGGCGGCGTGACGAGGACGCTGCCCGGCGGGATCGGCTCGCCGTCGAGCTCGTCCGCCGCGACGGCCTGCCGCTCGAGGATCCAGGCGGGCGGGTAGAGGCGCATCGACTCGAACACCACGGCGGTGGTCCACTCGAGCTTGTCGGCGTCCTCGGCGGCGGGCGGCCGGCCGGTGAGCACCTCGTCGACCTCGGCCTCCAGCCGCACCCGGGCCTGCGGGTGGGTGGACAGCAGGTAGAGCGTCCAGGCCAGGGCGTTGGCCGTGGTTTCGTGCCCGGCCAGCAGGAACGTCATCAGCTCGTCGCGGACCTGCTGCTCGCTCATGGCCGCGCCGGAGGCCTCGTCCCGGGCCGCGAGCATCATGTCGAGCAGGTCGGGTGGCCGGCCGGCGGCGCCCTCGGCTCGCCGGCGGGCGATGATCCGGTCGACCACGTCCCGCAGGTGCGCCTCGGCCAGCTCGGCCCGGCGCCGGCTGGGTGTGCGCCACCGCTCGTAGTTCGGCACGACCCAGAACAGCAGGCTGCGCACCAGCTTGATGTACGCCTCCATCACCGTGGTCAGCGCCGGCGCCAGCTCCCCGGCCTCGCCGGTCAGGTCGGCGCTGAACAGCGCTCGCCCCACCACGTCGAGGGCCAGTGCCCCCATCTCCCTGGACACGTCGAGGACGGCGCCGTCCGGCCGCCGCTGCCACCCGTCGAGCATGCCGGTCGCCGCCCCCACCATGGCAGGCGCGAACCCGAGCACGTGCCGGCGGGCGAACATCGGCTGTACCAACCGCCGCTGCCGCGCCCAGTCCTCGCCCTCGTTGGTCAGCAACCCGTTGCCCAGCAACTCTTTCAGCGGCCGGTACGTCGGCGCCTTGACGTAGTTGCCCTGGTTGCCCACCAGGACGTGCGCCACATCGTCCGGTTTGGACAGCAGCAGCACCGGGTTCCTCGTCACGAACGGAACCCGCACCCGCTCCCCGTACTCCCTGGCCAGCAGGCTCAGCATGCTCAGCGGATCCCGCCGCCACGTCGGGATCATCCCCAGCGCGGCACGCGCGGTCGGCCCCTTGATCGCGCCCATGCCCCCAAACTACTCAGCCACGCACCGCCTGCCAGAGGGCGAGCAGGGCGAAAGCGGCGAACACGCACCCGGCGATCCGCTGGATCAGCCGGGGCCGGATCCGCTCGCGGATCTTGGTCCCGAGCAGCACCGCGATCCCGGCCACCGCAGTCAGCGCCAGCCACCCGCCGAGCGCCACCCACACCGGCGCGGCGAACCGGGCCGTCAACCCCGCGATGGCGAACTGTGACGCGTCGCCCCACTCGGCGGCGAACAGCACACCGAACGAGGTCGCCGCCGCCCGGACGAACGGCACGGCCACCGGCCCGGCCCGGACGCCGTCCGGCTCCGCACCGTCCGGCCGGCCGAAACCCTCGCGCAGCAACAGGATCGCCCCCAACCCGAACAGCGCGGCCACCACCGCCGCCACCACCCGGTCGGGCAGCAGCGTCAGCACCGACCCGAACGCCGCCGCGATCACGCACTGCACGGCGAACGCGAGGCTGACCCCGGTGAACACCGGCAGCGCCCGGTACCTGGTAGTCAGGATCAGCGTCGCCACCAGGGTCTTGTCTGGCAGCTCGACGACGAACACCAGCGCGAACGCGGTGCCGAGGGCGAGCAGAGCGGAAGCCACGGGCTCGACTGTAGGACCAACGTCCCGGCGGTACGGGACCGCGGCACCTACAGCGTGGCCGCGCCGGGACCGATAGTGATCACTGTGGACGTTCTGGATCTGGCCCGGTGGCAGTTCGGGATCACCACGGTCTACCACTTCCTGATGGTGCCGCTGACCATCGGGCTGTCCGTGCTGGTGGCCGGCATGCAGACGGCCTGGGTACGCACCCGGAAGGCGCATTACCTTGCCATGACAAGGTTCTGGGGCAAGGTGCTACTGATCAACTTCGCGATGGGCGTGGTCACCGGCATCGTCCAGGAGTTCCAGTTCGGACTGACCTGGAGCGCGTACTCCCGGTTCGTCGGTGACGTGTTCGGCGCGCCGCTGGCGATGGAGGCGTTGGTCGCGTTCTTCGTCGAGTCGACGTTCCTCGGGCTGTGGATCTTCGGGTGGGACCGGCTGCCCCGCCGCGTGCACCTGGCCTGCGCGTGGGCGTTCTCGCTGGCGACGATCGCGTCGGCGTACTTCATCCTGGCCGCCAACTCGTGGATGCAGCACCCGGTCGGGGTCGAGCTGGTCGGCGGGCGGCCGCGGCTGACGTCGATCTGGGCGGTGCTGACCAACAACACCGCGCTGGCCGCGATCCCGCACACGATCGCCGGCGCGTTCGCGGTGGCCGGCGCGTTCCTGGTCGGCATCGCGACGTGGCACCTGTGGCGGCGGCGGGACGAGATCTGGCGGGCGTCGCTCAAGCTGGGCGCGCTGGTGGGCGCGGCCGCGTTCGCGGTCCTGGCGATCACCGGCGACCAGCAGGCGAGGCTGATGTTCGAGCAGCAGCCGATGAAGATGGCCGCCTCGGAAGCCTTGTGCCACACCGAGAAACCGGCTGGATTCTCGGTGTTCGCGGTCGGCGACGTGGCCGAGCCGGACTGCGAGAACGTCAAGTCGATCACTGTCCCGGCGCTGCTGTCGTTCCTGGCCAACGGCGATCTGTCCAGCGAGGTCAAGGGAGTGCAGCAGCTGATCGGCGAGTACCGGGCGAGGTACGGCGAGTTCTACCCGGTCGACGAGCGCCTCGGCGAGCTGTCCGGCAAGCCGATCGACTACGTGCCGAACCTGCCGGTGACCTACTGGGGCTTCCGGTTGATGATCGGGTTCGGCGCGCTCGGCGCCCTGGTCGGCGTGGCCGCGCTGTGGCTGACCCGGCGCGCCCGGATGCCGGCCGGGCGCTGGTTTCCCCGGCTGGCCGTCGCGAGCATCGCGTTGCCGTTCCTTGGCAACAGCTTCGGCTGGATCTTCACCGAGATGGGCCGGCAGCCGTTCGTGGTCGCGCCCAATCCGTCCGGTGTGACCGGCGCTGCGCCATCGAGCCAAGAAATTGGACAGAGTGTATGGCTGTTCACCGCGCGGGGCGTTTCCGGGTTGTCGGCCGGGGAGGTGCTCACCTCGCTGATCGCACTGACCACCGTGTACTCGATCCTGGCCGTCGTGGAGATCTTCCTGATCCGGCGCGCCGTCCTGGCCGGGGCCGAGCGGGCGCCCGACGCCGAGCTCGAGTTCGCGTACTGAAGCATTCAAGGTGAGGGATGAGAACACTACGCTGCGTTGTTCGCCGCCAGTTGCGTATCTCCGGCCACTCGGGCGGACCTCCGGCCCACCCTCGCCGGGCCGGAATCCCTCACTAGGAGGGCATGGTGGATCTGGCGACCGTCTGGTTCATGGTCATCGCGCTGTTCTGGCTCGGCTACCTGTTCCTGGAGGGCTTCGACTTCGGCGTCGGGATGCTGCTGCCGATCCTCGGGCGGGACGACACCGAGCGGCGGGTGCTGATCAACACGATCGGGCCGGTCTGGGACGGCAACGAGGTCTGGCTGATCACCGCGGCCGGCGCCACGTTCGCCGCGTTTCCCGGCTGGTACGCGGCGCTGCTGTCCGGCGCCTACCTTCCCGTTGTGCTGGTGCTGCTCGCGTTGATCGGCCGCGGCGTGGCGTTCGAGTACCGCGGCAAGGTGGACTCCGACCGGTGGCGGCGGGCCTGGGACGCGGCGATCGTCGCCGGCTCGTGGATCCCGGCGCTCGGCGTTGGCCTGCTGCTGTCGACCACCGTGCTCGGCCTTCCGCTGGGGCCCGGCGGCGACCGGGTCGGCTCGGCGCTGGTCGCGATCCGGTGGGAGACCCTGCTCGGCGCCCTGGCGATCGCGGGGTTCGCGCTGGTGCACGGCGCCGCGTTCGTCGCGCTGAAGACCGACGGCGACATCCGCCGGCGGGCCGGCCGGTTCGCCCTGCGGTTCGGGCCGGCCGCGCTGGTTCCGGTGGCCGGGCTGCTCGTGCTGGTCCAGCTGCGCGAGGGCACTTCCTGGACCTGGATACCGATCGGGGTCGCGGCGGTGGCCGCGGTCGCGGCCCTGTCCCGGTTGCGGGCCGGGCGCGAGGGCCAGGCATTCGCCGCGCTCGGGCTCGTGATCGCCGCGGCGGTGGTGGCGCTGTTCGGCGCGCTGCACCCGGACGTCCTACCGTCCACAGTGGACGACAGATTCTCGTTGTCGATCGCGGCCACCGCGTCCGGCCCGTACACCCTGACGGTGATGACCTGGGTCGCCGCGTTCGGCGCGCCGGCCGTGCTGGCCTACCAGGGCTGGACCTACTGGGTGTTCCGCCGCCGCATCGGCACCGAGACGCTGCCCGGTGCACACTGACACCGCCATGGATCCCACGCTGGCGGCCCGGACGCTCGGCGCGTCGACCGAGATCGCCACGGCGGCGCTGTCCGGTGACGACCCGGACGCGGTGCTGCGGCTCGTCGTGCGCAGCGCGGCCGAGCTGGCCGAGGCCGACCTCGGCCTGGTGATGGCCAGGGCGCCGGACGGCTCGCTCACGGTGGAGGCCGCGCACGGCGCCCCGACCGTGCCCGACGCGGTGGATCCCGTGGGACTGGTGCTGTCCGCCCGCTCGGCCGCCGCCAGGGTGGCCCGCAGCGGCGTCCCGGTGGTCGTCGAGGACGTGGTGTCCGACCCGCGCACGGCCCCGTGGGTGCCGAGGGAGCTGCGCCGCTACGGCCCGTTCGCGGCCGCGCCGTTCGGCACCAGGGAGCGCCGGCTCGGCGCGCTGACCGTCTACCGGCGGCGCGGCGCCGAGGCGTTCGAGCCGGTCACCGTGGACGTGCTGACCGCGTTCGCCGCGCAGGCCGGGCTGGTGCTCGTGCTCGCCGAGGGCACCGCGGCCCGCGAGCGGCTGACCCTCTACGAGGAGCGCGAGCGGATCGCCCGCGACCTGCACGACGTGATCGTCCAGCGGCTCTATGCCGCCGGCATGCAGCTCGACCTGCTGGCCCGGCGGCCGGACCGCAAGCTGGCGCGCAGGGACGCCACCCGGCTGGCCGACGCGATCGACCAGCTCGACGCCACCATCGCCGACGTGCGCGCGGTCGTCCGGGCGCTGCGCAACCCCGATCCCGGCGCCGCCGCGCCCACCGATCTGGGCGAGTCGGCCAGGGTCGAGGTGGCCACGGCCGGCGAGCTGCTCGGGTTCCCGCCGTCGCTGGAGATCGCCGGGGATGTGCACGACGTGCCGGTGGCCGTCGCCGACCACACCAGGGCCGCGCTGCGCGAGGCATTGTCCAATGTGGTCAGACACTCCGGGGCGCACACCGTGTCCGTCCACTTGCGACGCAACGCCGACCGGCTCGAGCTGACCGTGGCCGACGACGGGTGCGGCATCCCGCAGGGCGTGACCCGGCGCGGCCTCAAGCACCTCGAAGAACGTGCCGAGCAGGCCGGCGGTCGCTGCGAGGTCCGCTCCTCCCCGCGCACCGGCACCACGGTCACCTGGCGAGTGCCGCTCCCTGCCCTATCGTGACCACATGGACGCCGAACGATCCACGACGATCACCGACGTGGGGGTGATGCGGGCGCTCGCCCACCCGGCTCGGCTGGCCCTGCTTGATCATCTGCTGCACGCCGGCCCGGCCACCGCGACCGAGTGCGCCGGCGTCGTCAACCTCACGCCCAGCGCCACCAGCTACCACCTGCGGGCGCTGGCCAAGGTCGGCATCGTCGAGGAGGCGCCGGGGCGCGGTGACGGCCGGGAACGGTTGTGGCGCACCACGTCCGGCGACTACCGGTTCGACAGCAGGGTCGACCCCGACCCGGCGACCGGACAGGCCAAGCGCGAGCTGCTGGACACCTTCTTCGTGTGGGAGGACGCGCAGATCCGGCAGTACCTGGCCCGCGCGGACGACGAGCCGAAGGAGTGGCGGGACGCCGCGATCTTCGGTGGCTGGACGCTGATGATGACCGCCGAGGAGCTGGCCGAGGTCGGCGAGGCGATCAAGCGGCTGCTGCGCCCGTACTGGATGCGTACCCGCAAGGACCCGCCGGACGCCGCCCGGCGGGTGTTCGCGGTGGTCAGGGCCTGTCCCACGGATCCGCCCTTGCGTCCCTGAGATGTGAAGCACATACTTCGAAATATGTCCTTCACATCTGGGTCCCGCTGGTCCGACGTCGTCCTGGCGTCGGGCGCCGCGGCAATCTCCAGGTGCGGCGACTTCATGGCCGCGACCGCGCTGGTCATCGCGCTGCAGGAGCGCGGGGCGGGCAGCGCCGCCGTCGCCGCGGTGCTGATCGCCGCGATGGTGCCGCCGGTCGTGCTGGCCCGCTGGACCGGCCGGCTGGCCGACCGGGTGGACAGCCGGCTGATCCTGGTCACCGCCGGGTTGGTGCAGTCCGCGGTCTGCCTGGCGCTGGCCTACGCCTCCGGCACCGTGGCGATCGTGGCGCTGCTCGCCGTGCTCGGCTGCGGCCTCGCGCTCACCCAACCGACGCTGGCCGCGCTGCTGCCGGCCATGGTGCGCGCCGAGGATCTGCCGAGGGCGAGCGCGATCCAGCAGACGGCCAACTCGATCGGCCTGCTGGTCGCGCCGGCCCTCGCCGGTGTCCTCGTGGGACAGTTCGGGTTGCGGCTGCCGCTGCTCGTCGACGCCCTGACCTACCTGGCGATCGCCGGTGCCGGGCTGGTGATCCGCACCCGGCGCGGCGCCCGGACCGGTGCGGCGGAGGGAACCGTGCCGGCGCCGGCCTTCCGGCTGCGCTCGGATCCGTTGCTGTGGGCCATGACCGTGCTGATCGGTGCGGTCATTGCCGTCGTGGCGGGGGTGAACGTCGGCGAGGTCTTCCTGGTTCGCGGCGAGCTGCACGCCTCGGCGACCGCGTTCGGGTTGCTCAGCGCGCTGTGGCTGGCCTCGATGATGATCGGCTCCTGGTTGACCGCCGGCCGGCGGTTGTCCGATGGCCGCCTCGGGATCGCCCTGCTGATCACGATCACGGCGTGCTGTGCGGTGGTCGCCGCATGCGCCGTCGTGCCCGCGGCCGGCTGGCTGGTGCCGCTGTTCGCCATCGGCGGCGCGACCAACGGCGGGATGAGCGTGGCGGCCAACGTGTTGCTGTCACGGCGGGTTCCGGCCGGCGCACGGGGGCGCGCGTTCGCCAGGTACGGCGCGGTCGGCAACGCCGCGAGCGTGGTGGGGTTCCTGCTCGGCGGGGCGCTGCTGGCCGTGTTGCCGGTGCGGGTGCTGTTCGCCGGGGCGGGCCTGCTGGGCGTGGTGGTCGCCGCCGCGCTGGCGGTTCCCTTGGTACGAGCGGCTATCGCTGACCGGGCGCCCGCCGCGCCACCCACGCCACCGCCTGGGTCCGCCGCTGCATCCCCAGCTTCGCCAGCACCGACGTCACGTAGTTCTTGACCGTCTTCTCGGCCAGGAACAGCCGCTCCCCGATCTCCCGATTGGACAGACCCTCGCCCATCAGCGTCAGCACGGCGCGCTCGCGTTCGGTGAGGTCGGCCAGCTCGTCGGCGTCGGCCGAGCGCCGCACCCGCTCCAGCACCCTCGCCGTGGTCACCGGATCCAGCAGCGACCGCCCGGCGGCCACCTCGCGCACCGCGTGCACCACGTCCTGCCCGCGGACCTGCTTCAGCAGGTACCCGGACGCCCCCGCCATGATCGCCTCGACCAATGCCTGCTCGTCGTCGAACGCGGTCAGCACCAGGCAGCGCGGCGCGGGCTCCAGCTCCCGCAGCGACCGGCACAACGCCACCCCGTCGGAGTCCGGCAGCCGCACGTCGACGACGGCCACGTCCGGCCGGGTCGCCGTGGCCCTGGTCAGCCCCTCGGCGGCGCTGCCGGCCTCGGCCACGACCTCGATGCCCGGCTCCCCGTCCAGCAGGTCGCGCAGCCCGCGCCGGACGATCTCGTGATCGTCGACGAGCAACACCCGGATGGCCACGTGTCTCAGGTTAGAGCGTGCTCACCGGGGGCAGATCTCGACCAGTACCAGCTTCGCCTCGCCCTTGCCGGTGTTACCCGCCGCGTCGGTGGCGGTGACCTGCCACCGCGAGTTGCCGTTCCAGTTGAACGGTCCCATGTTGGCGGTCCAGACGCCGTTGCCGAACTTCATCGGTTCCTCGCGCTCGCCCCCGCCAGGGTCGGTGTAGGTCAGCGTCGCAGACACGACGCCGACGTCGTCGGTCACCGATGCGGTAATTATGTTGGTGGTCGGCGCACATGGGCGCACGAAGACCTGCGGATACCGCGGGGACTGGCGGACGATCTTCGGGGGGCGTGGTGTCCCCCCGCGGTGCCGTCGTGGTCGTCGTGGTGGTGATCGTCGTGGTTGTCGTGGTGGTGGCAGACGGTGACCCCGGCCCGGCGGCCGGGCTGCCGGGCACCTCGCCGGCCTGGCCGCAGGCCGCGGCAAGGCCGGCCGCAAGCAGCAGCGTGAGCATCTTGATCCCCATGCGGCACAGGCTAGAGCTTGCGCAGCCGCACGCGGGTGATCCGGTGGTCGGCGTCCTTGCGCAGCACGAGCGTGGCCCGCGGCCGGGTGGGCAGGATGTTCGTGATCAGGTTCGGCTCGTTGATCCGCTTCCACAGCCGCAGCGCCTCCGCCCGCGCCTCGGCGTCGGGCAGCGTGGCGTAGTGGTGGAAGTGCGAGGCCGGGTCGGCGAACGCGGTGCCGCGCAGGGCCAGGAACCGCTCCACGTACCAGCGCTCGATGTCCGCCGTGTGCGCGTCGACGTAGATCGAGAAGTCGAACAGGTCGGACACCGCCAGCCGCGGCCCCGGCTGCAGCACGTTGAGCCCCTCGACGAGCAGAATGTCCGGCTGCCGCACGATCTGCTGCTCGTCCGGCACGATGTCGTAGGCCAGATGCGAGTACACCGGCGCGCGGACCTCCTCCGCGCCGGACTTCACCTCGGAGACGAACCGCAGCAGCGCCCGCCGGTCGTAGCTCTCCGGGAACCCCTTGCGGCTCATCAACCCGCGGCGGATCAGCTCGGCCCGCGGGTACAGGAACCCGTCGGTGGTAACCAGGTCCACGTGCGGGTGATCCGGCCAGCGGGCCAGCAGCGTGCGCAGCAGCCGCGCCGTCGTCGACTTGCCGACCGCGACACTGCCCGCGATCCCGATCACGAACGGTACCTTCGTCTCGGTGGCGTCCTCCCCGAGGAACGCCGTGGTCGCCTCGTACAGCCGCTGCCTTGCCTCCACCTGCAGGCTGATCAGCCGGGACAGCGGCAGGTAGACGTCGACCACCTCGTCGAGGTCGACCGGGTCGCCGAGCCCGCGCAGCGCGACGACCTCGTCCATGGTCAGCGTCAGCGGGGTCGACCGGCGCAGCTCCCGCCACTGCTCGCGGCGCAGCTCCACGTAGGGGGTCAATTCCCGGACCCGTACCGATCCCACCGCACAAACCTATGCGGTCATGGCAGATTTGCACTGTGACTCAGTACACGCTGAGACCCATCGAGCCCGCGGACCGGGCCGTGGTGATACGCCTCTTGGTCCAGGACTGGGGCGATGTGTCGGTCTACGCGGTCGCCCTCGGCGGCCTGGTGGACGCGAGCGTGCTGCCCGGCTGGATCGCCGAGCAGGACGGCCAGGTGGCCGGGCTGCTCACCTACCGGCTGTCCGGATCCACTCTGGACATCGTCACGATCAGCGCCTACCGCTCCGGCGGCGGCATCGGCACCGCGCTGATCGAGAAGCTGACCGCGCAGGCCGCCGCGCTCGGCGCGAAGCGGATCAGGGTGGCCACCACCAACGACAACACCGACGCCCTACGCTTCTACCAACGCTGCGGCTTCCACATGACCGCGGTCCGCCCGGACGCGATCACCAAGGCCCGCCGCCGGCACAAGCCCCAGATCCCCGAGATCGGCCACCACGGCATCCCGATCCGCGACGAGATCGACCTCGAGCTCCCGGTCTAGCCGGACCCCCCAACTGTGGACAACCTCCCCCCACAACCACCCAACCAAGATCGACTATCGCTGAACCGCGCTAAACTGCCCACGAACCCACCCCCCACCCAATTAACCGGGGTGGGGGCTCTCTGGGTAGAGGAGACGGTTTATCCGGGACACCGGTTGGCGTGGTAGAGCGTCAGGGCGGGCCGAGTATCACCTTGTCGAGGTCCGGGGCGGCCGCCTCGTCGTTGTACACGGTGATCAGGTTGATCCCGGCGTGCAGCTTCACCGTGACCGACGCGCCGAGCAGGGGCGCCGAGGCGCTCCAGCCGGTCAGCGGGGTGCGGGTGACGGGCTTTCCGTTGACCCGGACCAGGAACGACTTGGTGCCCTCCGTGGCTCCGACCAGTGTCAGCAGCCGGTCGCCGCCGGTCAGGGTGAGCACGGGGACGGTCACCCGGTTGCCGGGGCCGCCGAGGCCGGCGACCTTTCGGCCGCCCGAGCATTCCTGGCAGGCCACGATCCGCGCGTCGCCATGGCGGAAGCCGTGCTCGGCCTCGTAGGGGATGGAGGGGCCGAGGCCGGGCCGGTCGGCGTGCCGGAAGCCGAGCCACATCTCGTCGATCCGCAGCTTTCGGTGGTAGTTGGGGGCGTCGGCGGCGGCCCAGGTGGAGTCGACGGTGAGCCGGAGCTGCCGGACGCTGTCGGTGCCGGCCAGGTCGAGGTACTGCACGGCCCTGGCGCTCGGCAGGACGCCGGCCTTGATCGTGGTCCAGGTCGTGCCGTCGGTGCTCGCCTCGAGGCGGTAGTCCTTGATCCGTGCGGAGTCCTCCGGGCGGTTGAACGAGGTCCGGTTGTACGTCGGCGACCACTCCCGCTGGTTGATCGCCAGGTACGCGACCTTGCCCGGCCGGCTCAACGTGAGGTCGATCGACACCGGCAGCGTGGTGTCACTGTCCCAGTAGGACAGATAGTCGCCGTCGACCAGATTCCCCGCCGGGAAGCCGGCGCGCTGCGCGGAGGCCGTGGCGTGGACCGAGTCCTGCGGGTAGCGGCCGACCCGTCCGGCGGTCCGGACGGTGAACACCGTGTCGTAGGTGTCCCAGGCGGTGACGCCCTCGATCGTCAGCGAGCCGTTGGCCTGGCTGAACCGCATGGGCGCGCCGGTGCGGGTGTCGCGCACGCCGGTGACCCGGTAACCGTTGTCCCGCAAGGTGATCGACGTGGCCGTGGCCGGCCTGGTGAGCACGTGGACGTAGTGCAGGTCCGGATCGCGCCGGCTCACCGTGGTCACGCCGTGCGCGCCGTCGTTCCAGAACCCCGGCGCCAGCCCGCCGTAGGCGTACCCGCCGCCCTCGACCCCGTGGATCGAGTCCCAGATCGGCGCCAGGTAGTCGCGGGCGAAGTTGTTGAACTCCTCCTGGCGCGCCGGGAACCGCCCGTCGACCATGGCCGTCTCGGCCATCAGCGACTTCACCGACGAGCCCGCGTTGCTGATGATCCGGCCTAGTGTCACCGGATAGTCCACCGGCGCGTCGGTCCCGTCGAACCACCACGCTCCGCTCGTTGGCAGCTTCCACTCGCCCTCGGTCAACCGCGGCATCGGCGTCAGCACCGCCTGCGGGTAGTCGTACGCCGGGGTCATGCCGACCTTCTGCTCATGGCTGACCATGTCCATGATCGGCGTGTCCTCGTTGTTGTTGCTCAGTGTCCACGTCGGACGCTGCTGGCGGATCAGCTCGTAAAGCCCGTTCTGCTCCCAGTACGCGTTGTCGTTGTCGATCCAGAACCCGGCGAGGTCGTCGTACCGCCGCATCACCTCGACGAACAGGTCGTAGCTGTACTCGCCGAAGCCCGGCCGCAGCTGGAGGTTGACCTCCCTGCCCTTCCAGGCCGAGTAGGCCGCCGAGTCCATCCAGCTCGGCTTCGTCGTGTCCAGCGCGTCGTTGGGATCGGTCGGCCGCGGCCGCAGCCCCTCCCAGTACCACTGCGGATCGTCGGTCATGTACAGGATCGTCTTGACCCCGCGGGCCTTCCCGGCGTCGATCAGCTCCCCGAGGAAGTCCCGCTGGGTCGCGCAGGTTCCCGGCACCTCCGACGGCCAGGCCCGCGCGTAGCCCAGCCGGCTGTGGAACGACGCCAGCACCACGTACTGGGCGTGCAGCTTCAGCGCCTCGCCGATCCAGTAGTCGGCGCTCCACCCGCCCTCGGTGACCGCGCGCTCCCACTCCCGGCAGTCGGTGTATCCGGGCGCGGTCCGCATTCCCCAGTGCAGGAACAGCCCGTTGGTCGCCTCCCGCAGCCACTGCTGCCGGGGCTGGAACAGCTCCGCGCTCGCTCCCGGCGCCGCCGCCACCCCCAACCCGAACGCCGTGGACACCGCCACCAGCCCGGCAGCCAACGCCCGCCTCAGTCGACCGCCCACGTGACGCCCCTGTCCGCGAAAGATTGGATCTATTTGCGCGAACTCAAGTTAACATCCGGCCATTTCGTGTCAAGGTCCCACGAGACGTCCGATCTCACCCGGGGCCGGTTGACCAATCCCTCGACTGGGAACACCTCCAGCGGGTGGTTCGTTAGCACTCACGACGGCCGAGTGCTAATCGGCCGGGTGCTACGAGCGGAAGCCATAGGGAGGTTGGAGATGGCTCTGGCGGTTCGATCGATGTGGGATCCGTTCAGCTCGTTGATCCGGCAGCTCGACACGGACTTCGACAACCTGGTGCGGCGCTCCTTCGGGGCGGGGCAGGGCGCGTCGTTCGTGCCGGCCGCCGACGTGGTGCGCGACGGCGAGGACGTCGTCGTGACCCTCGAGCTGCCCGGGGTCGACGTCGACAAGGACGTCAACGTCGAGGTGGCCGAGGGTCGGCTGCTGATCACCGGGCAGCGGGCCGAGCAGACCAGCAAGGAGGAAGGCGGCGTGCTGATCCGGGAGAGCCGGTCCGGCAGCTTCCGGCGGGAGTTCGCGCTTCCCGAGCACGTGACCGCCGACGACATCGCGGCCGACTACGACCGCGGCCTGCTCAAGATCCGCATCCGCGGCGTGTCGAAGCCGAAGGTGGAGCCGCGCAAGATCCAGGTGCGCAGCCTCGGCGGCAGCACGCCGGCCCAGGTCGAGGGCGACGTCGAGAACAAGTGACGAGAACGCGAAAGGGGCGCCCGGCCGGGCGCCCCTTTGCTATGTCCGGTTCCCGAAGACCTCGTCCCAGGCCGCGATCACCTGACGGGCGCAGGTCTGCGGCGAGACGCCGCCGATGCCGGTGCCCATGCCGGGCAGCGCGATCGTCTGTACCACGCTGCGGACCGGGTCGCCGTGCTCGAGGGTGCCCTCCAGCCAGAGCCGGAACACGGCGCGGGCGGCCAGGTAGGGGTGCACGGTGTCGGGCGGGAGGCGCTCGCCCGGCACCCGCATGGTCGGCGCGCTGATCAGCCATTCGGGCGCGGCCACCCCGGTCGGGACGATCAACGCCTCGCCGACCGGGAGCTCGCCGCCGTGGTAGGCCAGGACGGCGCTGCGGACCCGCTGCTCGACGGCGGGGAAGGCCTGCGCGTACACCGCGTCGACCCCGCCGCGCATCCAGCCGAGCGAGTTCGCCGGGCTGACCACGGCCTGTGCGGGCACGTCCAGCACGGATCCCCGGTGCACGGAAACGTCGGGGCGCCCGCCGGTGGCGGCGTCCCAGGCTTCGGCGAGCGGCTCACTCACGGCGCACAGCACCAGGGTCAACGGCGCCGGTTCGTCACGCGGCTCGGTTGCGGATGTGGCCGTGTCAGCCTCCGGATTGGCGGTCACGACTCAGGGCGGCTCTACAGGTATACCCCGTGTAACCACTGTTTGGTAACTGGTAACCCGATCAAGGGTATTGGTGGCGCGCCGTCAAGGTGATCATCCACACCGGCGTGTCGCGGGTTTGGCCGGTGCGTACTGTGGCCTCATGTCGAGCATCGCCTACCTGGGGCCGCAGGGGACGTTCGCCGAACAGGCCGCTCGGGCGTTCGCCGTGGAGGACGGACACGAGCTGGTGTCGGTGCAGACGGTGCCGCACGCGCTGGCCGCGGTGCGCGGCAAGGAGGCCGACCTGGCCTGCGTGCCGGTGGAGAACTCGGTCGAGGGCGCGGTCACGGCCACCATGGACGCCCTTGCCGACGGCGAGCCGCTGGTGGCGATCGCCGAGATCGTGCTGCCGGTGCGGTTCTCGGTGCTGGTGCGGCCGGGCACGGCGGCGGCCGACGTGCGCACGGTGGCCAGCCACCCGCACGCCCTCGCGCAGGTCTACGGCTGGCTGGAGGAGCACCTGCCCGGGGCGGACAAGCTGGCCGCGACGTCGACGGCGGCGGCCGCGGTCGGGGTGGCCGACGGCCAGTACGACGCGGCGGTGACCGCCCCGATCGCGGCCACCCACTACCCGCTCGAGGTGCTCGCCGCCAACGTCTGCGACATCGCCGACGCGGTGACCAGGTTCTTCGTGCTCAGCCGGCCGGGAAGCACGCCGCCGCCCACCGGGGCCGACCGCACCTCGGTGGTCGCCGTGCCGGAGACCAACCGGACCGGCGTGCTGGCCGAGATGCTCACCGAGCTGGCGCTGCGCGGGATCAACCTGTCCCGGATCGAGTCCCGGCCGCTCAAGGGCCGGTTCGGCGAGTACCGCTTCTTCCTGGACTTCGACGGGCACATCGCCGAGCAGCGGGTCGGCGACGCACTTGCCGCGCTGCACCGGCGCTGCCACGAGCTGCGGTTCCTCGGCTCCTACCGCCGGGCCGACGACGTCGCGACCACCGTCTGGGAGGGCCACACCGACGCCGACTACGACGCCGCGGCCAAGTGGCTCAACAGCGTGCGCAACGGCTGAGCTCGAAATTCGGGCTGGAATTGTCGGCCGCCGAGACTACCCTCGCGACGGCTGGACGATCACTACTCGCTCAGGGGAGGAAGCCATGACATCGTCCGACGTCGCGGTCCGGGCCGAGGGGCTGGTGAAGACGTTCGGGTCGACCCGCGCGCTGGACGGTGTGGACCTGGAGATCCGCACCGGGACCGTGCTCGGCCTGCTCGGGCCCAACGGCGCCGGCAAGACCACCACCGTGCGGATCCTCACCACGCTGCTCAAACCGGACTCCGGCCGGGCCTGGGTGGCCGGGCACGACGTGCTGACCGAGCCGCAGGCCGTGCGCCGCTCGATCGGCCTGTCCGGCCAGTACGCCGCGGTGGACGAGAACCTCACCGGCTACGAGAACCTGTGGATGGTCGCCCGGCTGTACGGCATGAGCCGGTCCGACGCCAGCGCGAGGGCCCGGCAGCTACTGTCCCGGTTCCGGCTCGAGGAGGCGGCCGACCGCCCCGCCAAGGGCTACTCCGGCGGCATGCGGCGCCGGCTGGACCTGGCCGGCGCCCTGGTCGCCGAGCCGGCCGTGGTGGTGCTCGACGAGCCGACCACCGGCCTCGACCCGCGCGGCCGCCTTGACACCTGGGAGGTCATCGGCGAGCTGGTCGCCGAGGGCGCCACCGTGCTGCTCACCACGCAGTACCTGGAGGAGGCCGATCAGCTGGCCAACACCATCCTGGTGATCGACCACGGCAAGGTGATCGCCAGCGGCACGGCCGACCAGCTCAAGGCGCAGGCCGGCAACGAGCGGCTGGAGCTGGTCGTCAGCGACCCGGCCGAGCTGGGTGTCACCCAGCAGATCCTGGTCGACGTGGGCTGCAGCGACCCGGTCGTCGACGAGCGCACCCGCAAGGTCGTGGTGCACGTGGAGGCCGGGCCGAAGGCGCTGATCGAGGCGCTGCGCCGGCTGGACAAGGAGAGCATCGGCGTCCTCGACATCGGGCTGCACCGGCCCACCCTCGACGACGTGTTCCTGGCGCTGACCGGGCACGTCGCCGAGGAGGAGCCGACCACCGAGGAGAAAACGGGCAAGGGCCGCCGCGGGCGGCGGGGGAGCAAGGAGGAGATTCCCGCATGAGCGGAGCTTGCGGAGCGAACCATTCGACACGCAGGCTTGGCGGAGCTTGCGAAGCGAACCATGAACACCGCCCCGCCGAGGGACGAGGCGGCGGGCCGGCCATCCCCGAAGCCTGCGAGGTGACGGCATGAGCGTCATGACCGTGAGCCTGCGCGACAGCGGGGTCGTGACCTGGCGGAACCTGATGAACATCCGCCGCCAGCCGGACCTGCTGCTCGGCGCCACCCTGCAGCCGATCATGTTCGTGCTGCTGTTCGCGTTCGTCTTCGGCGGCAGCTTCGGCGGCGCCAACTACCGCGAGTTCCTGATGGGCGGCATCTTCGCCCAGACCGTGGCGTTCAACTCCGCCTACACCACCATCGGGTTCGCCGCCGACCTGCAGAAGGGCATCATCGACCGGTTCCGTTCGCTGCCCATGTCCCGGGCCGCGGTGCTGCTCGGCCGGACCACCTCCGACCTGGCGGTGAGCGCGCTCGGTCTGCTGATCATGTCGGTGTGCGGGCTGGTCGTGGGCTGGCGGATCCGGGGCAGCCTCACCGACGCCGTGCTCGGCTACCTGGTGCTGCTGCTGTTCTCGTTCGCCATGTCCTGGATCGGCGCGATCGTCGGGATGGCGGCGGGCAGCGTCGAGGTGGCCCAGAGCGCCGGGTTCATCTGGATGTTCCCGGTCACGTTCATCTCCTCGGCCTTCGTCTCGCAGAACTCGCTGCCCGGCCCGCTCAAGGCGTTCGCGGAGTGGAACCCGGTCACCGCGGTCGCCGACTCGGCCCGCGACCTGTTCGGCAACGGCGCCGCGGCCACCGGCATCCTGGCCCGCGGCGACAGCTGGCCGGCGCAGAACGCCACGCTGTACGCGATCCTGTGGTGCATCGGCATTCTGGCCGTGTTCATGCCGCTCGCGGTCGCCAAGTACCGCAAGGTCGCCAGCAAGTAGGCGCCGGGGTTCGGCGTGTCCCGGCCTCAGGCAGCCGTGTTCCGCCTTCGGTCAGCCGTGTTCCGCCTTGGGGCAGTTATGTTCCGCCTTGGGTTCGCAGCTTCGGCACCCGCTCCAGGACTACGCCGAAGATCGTCTGGTATGCCTCGAGGACGGCCTCGTCGTCGGGCAGGACGGTCTCGGTGCGCTCGTCGCCGACTGTCCTAATGAGACGGTCTGCGGAGAGCGTGACCCGGCCGTCCTCGGTGCGCAGCGAGCAGGTGAGGCTGCGGGTGAAGTGCGACGCCGGCGACGTGCTGTTCCACCAGGCGCCCATGGTGAAGTCGTCCAGCGACCGCGGACGCGTCTCCATCCGGTACTGCGGCTTGCCGTCGCGGACCAGGTCGATGTCGCCGTACGGCGCGGGCGTGACGAGGAACTTGCCCTCCGGGTCGTCCTGCACCTCGGTCGAGTCGAGCCGCAGCGGGTAGGTCGTCAGCCGGCCGAAGCCGACGTCGACCAGCCAGCGGTCGCCGAGCTGGACCACGAGGACGAGGTGGTCGAACGGCGGGCCGAGCGAGCCCTCGGGGTCGAACACCCGGGCGGCGTGCCGCGTGACCCGGAATCCAAGCGCGCCGAGCAGCACCGCGAACAGCCCGTTGAGCTCGTAGCAGAACCCGCCGCGGCGTCGCCGGACGATCTTGTCCACCAGCGCGTCCTCGTCAAGGACGATCGGCTCGTCGAGGTGGATGCTCAGGTTCTCGAACGGCACCGTCCCCAGGTGCCGCATGTGCAGCTCGGTCAGCAGATCCACGCTCGGCGGCCCCGGTGGCTCGGTCATCCCGATCCGGCGCAGGTACGCGGCGACGATGTCGTGCTCCATCGCCCCACTGTGCCTACTCCACCTAGGTGGAGGTCAACCGGGTTGTCGCTCGGTGAGCCGGACGAGGACGCGCTCGGCGTGCGGGGTGGCGCGGATCGCCCTGGCGGCGTCGGCCAGCCGGTACCGGACGAAGTGCGCCCGCCCGGCCAGGTCGCGGACGTCCGGCTCGGTGCCGTCGAGGTACGCCTCCCAGGCCCGCGCCGTGATCCAGTTGGCCATCCCCTCGAACCTCAGGCAGATCGACCAGCGGCCGTCGCGCTCGGCCACCCGCACGAACGCCTCCATCCACTCTCCGTCCACCACGGCCGGTCCCTGGAGGATGAGGACCAGCCCGCCACCGGTGTACCGCTCGTCGAGAACGTCGAAGCCTTGACCGGCCAGCGCGGCGCACAGGTCGGCGACCGGCCGAGGGAACTCCAACTCCATTGCCATGAGCATCCTCCGGTATGCAACTCCCCGGGGCTCATCGACGCGGCGGGTCGGTCCGTTTCTTCTTGGCGCGTGCAGGGTAGTACCCGTTGATAAGCAACCTCATCGGGTGCTGAACCGTCCCTGCAGTTGGGCGTCCAGAAATGCAAGTCGGGGTCTGGAGGCGATACCCATGCAGTGGAACAGGACTTTCGTGCTCGTGGCGGCCGGAGCGGCGGTCGCCGTGTGCGCGGCCGGGTGCACCGGCGACGTGGCCGGCAACGCGGGCGACCCGTCGGTGCCGACCTTCACCTCGTCCGGGCCGGCGACCGGACCGATCACGGTCTCCCCGCCGCCCACCAGCAGCCAGCCACCCGCCACCTCGGCGCCGACGCCCGCACCGCCGGCGCCCGCCCCGCCGCCGGAGCCGGCGACCTCCGGTGAGTGCAAGGCGGCCGAGCTGCAGCTGTCCATCGGCCAGGGCGAAGGCGCCGCGGGCACGCACTACCGGCCGTTGCGGTTCACCAATAAGGGCACGCGCACCTGCGTGATCCAGGGCTTCCCCGGAGTGTCCTATGTGGCCGGTGACGACGGCCATCAGGTCGGTGAGGCCGCGTTCCGGGAGGGCACCAAGGGCGCCGCGGTCACCCTCGCGCCCGGCCAGACCGCGTTCGCCACGGTGGGCTTCGTCAACGCCGGCAACTTCGACCCGGCCGAGTGCCGCCCGACCCCCACCCGCGGCCTGCGGGTGTACCCGCCGCACGACACCGCGGCCATGTTCCTTCCGTTGGAAGGCACCGGATGCGCCGGCAACCCGCCGAACCATCAGCTCAAGGTCAGGACCGTCGAGCCGGGTCTCGGCGGGGCCTAGGCCATCAGCCCGGTTCGCCAGGCCCAGGCGGCGACCTCGACCCGGTTGCGGGCGCCGATCTTGGCCTGGACCGCGGCCAGGTGGGTCTTGACCGTGGACAGCGACAGGTAGAGCTCGGTGCCGATCTCGGTGTTGGTCAGCCCGCGCGCCGCCGCCTTCGCCACGTCCAGCTCGCGTTCGGTCAGCGGCTCTGCGGGCTCGTCGGCCGGGTCGACCGGGGCGGCCGGCGTGGCGAAGTGGCGCAGCAGCCGCACGGTGATCTGCGGCGACACCAACGCGTCGCCGCGGGCCGCCGCGCGCACGGCCTCCATGAGCAGCGTCGGCCCGGCGTCCTTGAGCAGGAAACCGCTGGCCCCGTTGGACAGCGCGCTGTGCACGTACTCGTCGAGGTCGAACGTGGTGACCACGACGACCCGCAGCGGGTCGGCCACACCCGGCCCGGCCAGCGCCCTGGTGACCTCCAACCCGTCCATGCCGGGCATCCGGATGTCCACAAGGCACACGTCGGGTCGCAGCTCCCTGGCCCTGGCCACGGCCGAGATCCCGTCGGCGACGTCGGCGACCACCTCGAGGTCGTCCTGGGTTTCCAGGATCATCCGGAACCCGGCCCGGACCATCTCCTGGTCGTCGGCGATCAGCACCCGGATCATTGCCCGCTCCGCAACGGAAGCGCCACCTTGACGACCCACCCGCCGTCGGCGCCCGGCCCGGCGACGAGCCGGCCGCCGAGCAGCTCGACCCGCTCCCGCATGCCGATCAGACCGTAGCCGTCCGACCCGCCGGCCGGGCCGCTCCGCCGTGCGGTGCCGTCATCCTTCACGAATACGTGCAGCTCGTCGCCGAGGTCGCCCCGGCCCGTCCCGACCTCGACCCGCACGCTCGTCGCCCCTGCGGCGTGCTTGCTGACGTTGGTCAGCGACTCCTGCACCACGCGGAGCACGGTGCGCCCCATCTCGTGCGGCAGCGTCTCGGGCAGCGACAGTTCCAAGTGGACGGTCGGGCCGGTGAACCGGTCCACCAGCGCGCGGATGTCCGCCGCCAGGTCGGTGGTCGCCTGCGCCGGCGCCGTCGAGCCGCCGGCCGGCTGGGCCCCGCGCAGGCTGCCCACCAGCGTGCGCATCGCCACCAGCGCCTCGGCGCCGCTACTCTCGATCTTCTCCAGCGCCCCCACCACCACCCCGGGATCGCGCTGCGCCACCAGCCGCGCGGCCTGCGCCTGCACCAGGATCCCGGTCACGTGGTGCGCGACCACGTCATGCAGCTCCCGCGCCAGCGCCATCCGCTCGGCCTGCCGCACGCCGGTGACCGCCACCCGAACCGTCTTCTGCCGCTCGCGATCCCGGACCCGGAGGAACCACCCCGCGACCACCGCGCTCGCCAGCAGAACCGCCTGCGGCGCCAGGTATTCGCCGTCCACCCCGACCAGTCCTGGGGTGACCAGCACCGGGCCGAGGTTCGCCATGGCCAGCGCCGCGGTGCCCCACGCCGCCGGCTGTGGCCGCGCGTACCGCACGACGAACCCGACCAGCGCCATGCTCGCCGCCAGCTGCGCGAAGGAGAACGGCGTGCGGCCGGGACCGATCCACACCGTGACGAACGTGTCGTTCCACGGCCGCAAGAACTCGGCCGCGGTGGTCGCGATCGACGCCAGCGCCGCCGCACCGATCGCGGCTGCGGCCGCCAGGGCGGCGCGAACCGGGTCGCGCGGCGCGAAGAACGCGCACCCGGCCGCGACCACCGCGCCACCCAGCGCGAGTGCCCTCGGGTTGTCCCCGACGGCCCCGATGTCGAACAGCAGCAAGACGACGAGCACGGCCATCAGCGGCCATTGCCGGCGCACCAACGCATGCAGCTCGGAATCGGTGCGCTGCCCGGACCGCCGCAGGTAGATCCCGACGGCGACCCCGATCAGCAGAATCGCGAGTCCGAACGACATGGAGCGCTGGCCGGGCAGCGCCCCCGCCCGGACGACGGTCGCGGCCAGCCCGGCCAGCACCAACCCCGTGATGCCGGCGACCGCCACCCCGGCCCGCGCCCGCCACGCCAGCAGCAGCACGATCGCCCCGCCGCCCAGCGTCTCGGACACCAGCAGGCCCTCGACGCCAACCCACCTCGGAACCGCCCCAACCCTCCTGACCAGCCAGGACGACCCGACCAGCACCGCCGCCCCGCCGGCCGTCGCCCACCCCGGCCGAAAGACCGCGAGGTACACACAGCCGAGCACCACCGCCCCACCCGGCAACGCAAGCGCATCCGCCGGGCTGCCCGCCGCAACGGCCAGCAGAAAATCGACCAGGAACACCGCACCCAGCAACCCGATCAACCAGCGCAGCGGCACCGGAAGCGTCGTCATGCCACCGAACCTATTGCCCGCGCCCCGCCCTCGCCTCGGTCACACGGCGGCCCCGGCTCGGCCATTCGGCCAGAGTCCGTCGAAGGTCAGCTTGCCCGGGCGGCGGTGCGTAGACGGTGCGGTGCGGCGTGTCGGACTCGAGCCGGACGGTGACTATCGTGGAGTTCTCACGAGAGGGGTGCCCCGTGTCCTACAGCTCCGTCGTCGCGGCTGCCCTGAGCGGCGCCTCATTGCGGCAGCTGTCGTACTGGCGTTCAGCGCAATCCAGCGAGGGACCGCTGCTGGCGCCAACGCTGCACGTACCCGGCTCCCGCGCGTCGTACTCCTTCCAGGATGTGGTCGCCCTTCGTACCTTCGTCTATCTGCGGGCACGCGGCGTGCCGCTTCAACGGGTTCGTAAGGCGGTCGCCAAACTCCGGGATCTCGGAGAGACCAATCATCTATCGTCGTACCAGCTCATCGCGGTCGGCAAGGACGTTGCCTGGGTGTCGTCCGACGAGTCCGCCGTGGACCTGACCGGACGGCCGGGCCAGCAGGTCATCGCCGAAATGGTCGACATTCTCGGCGCGTTCGACGGACCCCGGCGTCGAGACGTCGTTCCACTGCACCAGCCGAAACCGGGCGTTGCGGTGGACCCCGAGGTTCGCGGCGGTTATCCGGTGATCGAAGGCACGCGCGTGCCCTTCGACCTCATCGCGGCTCTGCTCGACGATGGGGTGGCGGCCGAGGACGTGGCCAGCTTCTACCCATCGGTTCCTCCCTATGCCGCGCGCGGTGCCCGCGAGTTCGCTCGGTATGTCGACGCATACCGTGAGCGGTTGCCTGCCTGACCCCCTGACATGCGTCTACTGCTTGACGAGGACGTTCCCATCCAGTTGGTGGAATCGCTTCGTCGCCTGCTCCCGGAGCATCAGGTCGACCACGTTCAGGCCCTTGGTTGGAAGGGAAAGAAAGATCCAGTCCTGCTGCGGGATGCCAGCCGGCGGGGGTATGACGCGTTGCTGACCAATGACCACGCTCAGCTCGACGATGTGGCCGAATCGCGTGCCATTAGGGATTCCGGTATGCATCACATCCGGTATCGCCAGGACACGCGACGAGGGCTCGATGGGCTGGCCATGGCCATGGCATCGGTCGTGGCTGCCCTCCGGCCGATCATGCGTGAGCTCGATGCCGCCGATGGGCAGCGGCTCGTCGAGGTCCAGGCGATACAGCCCGGCAAGCGTCACCGCATGACCGATCCACGCATCGACCCGCCGCGCTACTGGCCAAGCCGTGCCGGGCAGCCGCACCGGCCTCGCCGTGGTCGAGCGGCCGACGGGTAGATCAAGTGCGTTAGCTTGCCCGGGCCGGGGTGCGTTGGACGGTGCGGCGGAGGCGGTTGAGGGCGCGGTGTTGGGCGACGCGGACGGCGTCGGGCGTGGTGCCGACCATGGTGGCGGTTTCCTGGGCGGACAGGCCCAGGACGATGCGCATGATGAGGATGTCGCGCTGGCGGGGGGTGAGGGTGCGCAGAAGGCCGCCGGTGGCCTCGACCAGCTCGCGGCGCAGGGCTATCTGCTCGGGGTCTTCGTCGTCGGTGAAGATGTCGGGGGTTTCGGGGGTGGGCTGGGAGCGGTCGCGGGCGGCGGCGCGGTGGACGTCGGCCACCTTGTGGGCGGCGATGCCGTAGACGAACGACAGGAATGGGCGGCCCAGCTGGCGGTAGGTGGGCAGGGCCCGGTAGACGGCCAGGCAGACCTCCTGGGCGACGTCGTCGGCGGCGACGAAGGTGCGCTGCACGCGGCCCAGCTTGGTGCGGCAGTAGCGGACGACGATCGGGCGCAGGAAGGCGAGGAGCTCCTCGGCCGCGGCGCCGTCCCCGCCGCCGGCCGCGGCCACCACGGTGTCGAGGTTGTTCCGGTTGACGCTCCGTGGCCGGGGCAGGCGGCCGGAGTCCGCCACCTCCCGGCCGGCCGTAAGCTCGGGATGGTCAACCTCGGGCTCGATAGTGCACAACATCGCACGCCTCCCGCGCCGGTTCCACTGCTCCAAGAGAGCACGCCGGGAGGCGCCAAATACGTCACGGACAGTTTTGTATCCCCCGAGAACCAAACTGTTGCCCAATGGGGCACGCGCGCTACACGTCCCGTGCACGGACGGTCACCCCGAGCCGATCGGCCGCCGGATTCCGCGCAGGGTCTGCTCGGCCAGCATGTCGATCACATCGGCAAGGCGCCGGCGTTGCGCGTAGGCGGCCCGCTGCCGGGCGGCGCCGCCGCCGTGCTCGCGCAGCCAGGCCAGCGTATCGTCCACAAAGGACAGCTCATCCGTCTCGCGGAGCGCGGGCGTGAGCCGGTCCCGCAGCCGGTCGAGGATCTCGCGCACGGGCCGCAACTCCCAGTCGTCCGGATCCGGGCACCGGCCCTCGAGCCCCTCGCGGGTGGCAACCCACAGCCCGGCGCGCAGCACCTCGTGCGGGATCCGCGGCGCCGGCCGGTCGGCCTCGAGCGCCATCCGGACCAGCGCCCGGACCAGGATCCCGTACAGGGCCGCCTCCTCCGCGGTGCCGGCGACGTCGCAGACCCGCAGCTCCAGGGTCGGGTACTGCTCGGACGGCCGGATGTCCCAGTAGATCATCTTGCGGTCCAGCACGGCCTCGGTGCGCAGCATGGCCCGCACGATCGACTCATAGTGGTCGACCGACTCCAGGTACGGCGGCGGGCCGGCAGTCGGCCACCGCGACCACAGCAGGTACCGCGAGCTCGCGTAGCCCGTCGCGTGCCCGTTGTTGAACGGGGAGTTGGCCGACAGGGCGAGCAGCACCGGCAGCCACAGCCGCAGGTGGTTGCCGGCCCGCAGGGCGGCCTCCCGGTCGTCGATGCCGACGTGCACGTGGCAGCCGCAGGTGGTGCCGGTGTACACCAGCGCGCCGAAGTGCTCGGCCATCCGCAGGTACCGCGGATCCGGGCTGATGATCGACTGCTCCCGGGCGGCGGACACGGCCGTGCTGGTGGCCAGCAGCCGGGCGCCCCGCTCGGCCGCGCCGGACGCCAGCCGGCCGCGCAGCGAGCGCAGCTCGTCGAGCAGCTCGGTGACGCCCCGGCACACCTCGGTCGCGGACTCGACTTGGCAACGCAACAGCTCGGGTTGGATACCGGCGCCATCGGCGGTGGGCTCGGGCGCGCCGGCGAGGGTCTCCTCGGCCTCCTGCGCGAGCTGCCCTTCGTCGTCGACGAGGAAGAACTCCTCCTCTACACCGACGGTCAGGTCGACAGTCACACTCTCTGGCTACCAGTTATCGCACCACCACCGCCAGCGATGGCCCGGATTGCGTGAGTCGACCATGGGCCGATCGGGGCGGGGATACCGTGAATCGCGTGACGGATCTCCAGGAGCAGGGCACCGCCGGCCGGGCGCGCCGCAGCGAGGCCACTCGCACCCGGATCGTCGAGGCCGCGCTGCGCCTGTTCTCCGAGCGCGGGTACGACCGCACCACGATGCGGGCGATCGCCAAGGAGGCCGGCGTCTCGGTCGGCAACGCGTACTACTACTTCGGCTCGAAGGAGCACCTGGTCCAAGGGTTCTACGACCGGATAGCCGAGCTGCACGGGCACCACAGCCGCGCCGTGCTCGGCGTCGAGCGGGAGCTCGCGGCCCGGCTGCGCGCCGTCATGCTCGGCTGGCTGGACGTGGCCGCGCCCTACCACGAGTTCGGCAAGCAGTTCTTCGTCAACGCGGCCGACCCGGACAGCCCGCTCAGCCCGTTCTCACCGGAGTCGTCGCCGGCAAGGGACGCCCAGATCGCCCTGCACCGTGAGGTGGTCGAGGGGTCAACCGCGAAGATCGATCCGGAGCTGCGGGCCGACCTGCCTGAGCTGCTCTGGCTCTACCACATGGGGGTCGTGCTGTTCTGGGTGCACGACCGGTCGGCGGACTGCCGGCGCACCAGGATGCTGGTCGAGCGCACGGTCCCGTTGATCGACCGCCTGGTCACGGTGTCCAGGATGCGCCTGCTCCGCCCGCTGACCCGCGACATCGTGTCCCTGATCAAGGACCTGCTCCGGCCGGTGGCTTGACAGCGCCTCCGGGATTGGTGGAACCTGAGGTATCTGTTACATCAGGTAACACATGAAGGGGGCGATCATGGCGCGGGCGCTGCGACCGAAGGACCGGGAGACCACCGCGGCCCGGCTGCTCGACTCGTCGGTGCGCAACTCCTACGACCCGCTGCTCGACATCGACTGGGACGCGCCGATCGCCGCGGACAAGGGGTTCCTGCCGCCGGAGAAGGTGTCGCTGTACGGCACCGAGCTGTGGGACCGGCTGACCCCGGAGCAGCGCGTCGAGCTGGCCAAGCACGAGATCGGCAGCGTCGCGAGCGTCGGGTTGTGGACCGAGATCGTGCTGATGCAGCTGCTCGCCCGGTACGCGGAGGGCCTCGACCCGCGGTCCCCGCACGCCCAGTACGCGCTCACCGAGATCGGTGACGAGACCCGGCACTCGATCATGTTCGGCAAGGCGCTGACCCGATTCGGGGTGCCGGCGTACGGGCCGCCGCGGCTGGTGCGCAGGCTCAGCCCGCTGTTCAAGGCCGTCGTCGGTGGGGCCGCGATGTTCGCCTCGGTGCTCGTGGTCGAGGAGATGACCGACCGGCTGCAGCGGTCCACTGTGGACGATGAGAGCATCCAGCCGCTGATCCGGATGGTGAACCGCATCCACGTGATCGAGGAGGCCCGGCACGTCCGGTACGCCCGCGAGGAGCTGGTCCGCGAGCTGCTGACCGTTCGGCGGCCGATGCTGGAGCTGCACCGCACGGTCACCGCCGTGGTGGCGGTCAGCGTGGCCAACATCCTGATCCACCCGCGGGTCTACGCCGCCGTCGGGATCGATCCCAGGCAGGGCCGGGCGGCCGCGCTGGCCAACCCGCACCACCGGGCGACCCGGCGGTGGATGGCCGAGAAGATCGTCGACTTCCTCACCGAGGTCGGCATGATCGGCGGCCCGTCGAAGCTGCTGTGGCGCCGGGCCGGCCTCATCGGGTAAATCGGTCGGCACCCGGCCTAACCTGGAAGCATGACGGCAACGACGGTGCCCGGGCGGCACGTGGACATTCGCCTGTGGACGCGGCCGGACGCGGTCGAGCCGGAGGCCATGCGCCAGCTGCACAACGTCGCCTCGCTGCCGTGGACCTTCCACCACGTGGCCGTGATGCCCGACGTGCACTACGGCAAGGGCGCCACGGTCGGCTCCGTGATCGCGATGCGGGACGCGGTGTCGCCGGCCGCGGTGGGCGTCGACATCGGCTGCGGCATGGCCGCGGTGCGCACGTCGCTGCGGGCCGAGGACCTGCCGGACGACCTGAGCCGGCTACGTGCGCGGTTGGAGGCCGCGGTGCCGGTCGGCTTCGCGCAGCACAAGGCCACCGCGTTCACCGAACGGGACGCCGCCGACTGGCCGCGGTTCTGGAAGGCGTTCGACGAGCTGACGCCCGCGGTCCGGGGCCAGGCCGCCAAGGCACTGCACCAGATGGGCACGCTCGGCGGCGGCAACCACTTCATCGAGATCTGCCTTGACACCACCGGGCAGGTCTGGGTGATGCTGCACTCCGGCTCCCGCGGGATCGGGAACCTCCTTGCGCAGCACCACATCGAGGTGGCCCGCGGGCTGGCGCACAACCGGTCGCTGCCCGACCCGGAACTGGCCGTGTTCCTGGCCGGCACCCCGCAGATGGCCGCCTACCGGCACGACCTCTACTGGGCGCAGGACTACGCCCGCCGCAACCGGACCGTCATGCTGCGCCTGATCTGCGACGTGCTGCGCGCGCAGTTCCCCGGAGTGTCCTTTGCGGACCCGATCTCCTGCCATCACAACTACGTGGCCGAGGAGACCCACTTCGGCGAGGACGTTCTGGTGACCCGCAAGGGCGCCATCCGCGCCGGCCGCGGCGACCTCGGCATCATCCCCGGCTCCATGGGCACCGGCTCCTACATCGTCCGGGGCCTCGGCAACCCGGAATCGTTCGAGTCGGCCTCGCACGGCGCCGGCCGGCGCATGTCCCGCACCAAGGCCCGCAAGCGGTTCACCGAGGCCGACCTGGCCGAGCAGACCGCAGGCGTCGAATGCCGCAAGGACCGCGGCGTCGTCGACGAGATTCCCGCCGCCTACAAGGACATCAACGAAGTGCTGCGCAATCAGGAGGACCTGGTGGAGATCGTCGCCAAGCTCAAGCAAGTCGTGTGCGTGAAGGGCTGACCCCCGTGACCCCGTCCCGCACGCGACCCCCGTTCGACGCCGACGAGCGGACCCAGCTCGTCGGCTGGCTCGACATGCAGCGCGCCATCATCGCCTGGAAGGCCGAGGGGCTCTCCGAGGAGGACGCCCACCGGTCCGTCCTCCCGACGTCGCCTTTCATGACGGTGGCCGGCATCGTCTCCCACATGCGGTGGGTCGAGCACTGCTGGTTCGAGGTCCTGTTCCTCGGCCGCCCGGCCACGGGCCCGCAGTTCGAGGGCCCCGAGGACGCCGACATGATGGTCGAGGATGTCCCACTTGGACAGTTGCTCGACGAGTACGCCCGGCAATGCGCCCTGTCCAACGAGATCGTGGCCAGCCACACCCTCGACGACGTCGGCAAGCACCCCGACTTCAAGGCGGCCGCCGCCACCCTGCGCTGGATGCTGCTCCACATGATCGAGGAGACCGCCCGCCACGCCGGCCACCTCGACACCATCCGCGAGCTCCTCGACGGCGCGAAGGGCTATTACTGATCAGCCATGCTCACGATGGTGCAGCCGGACAGCTCGCGCACCAGCTGCGCGGCGCGGGTCCAGCGGATCGCCGGGTCGTCGAAGGCCACGAGGGTGTCCTCCACCGCTCGGCCCCGGTGATATCGAACCCCGTACACCCCGCCCACGAAGGAGTGGCGGACGCGCACGGCGACGTAGCCCCGCCGAAGAGCCGGGCAGGCGCGAACGGACAGCCGGGCGCAGGGCAGACACACCGGCGGCTCGGTGACGCCCATGCCCTCGGGCCAGCCCGGCCAGTCGTCGCGGTAGTCCATGACCAGCCACAGCACGCCGTCCTCGGTGCGATCGGGTGGGCCCGCGCAGATCCCGCACAGCAGCCGGCGCATGGCCCGGCGCTGGCGCAGCGGGTGGACCTTGCCGTACTGCGGCCTGCCGTGCCCAGGTCGGGACGGCATCCGTGGCCAGAGGACGCCGTGCTCGTCGCGGTCGCCGAGGGTCTCGTCCAGATAGCCGATGCCCCACGGCCGCTCGATCACCGTGGTGGGTGCGGGCAGCTCGGCGCTCCACGTCGTAATGTATGGCACGTGCACGAACGCAGCGTGATCGATCGGCTACCCGCCGGCCAGGGAGCCGCGACGGGATGAAACATCCCCGGCCCAACCGCCTCCTGCGCGCCGCACGGGAACGCGGCGGACTGTCGCGCACCGAGCTGGCGGAGGCGGTGTCGCTGTGGTTGGCTCGGCGGGATCCGCGCGGTCGTGACGTGGCCTTTGACGCCAATCATCTCGGCAAGATTGAGCGGGGCATCATCGAACGACCCCGCGCCAACTACATTGCCGCCCTCTGCGCGGTCCTGCGGGCAACCGAGGCGGAACTTGGCTTTGATCACGCGAGCCGTGCTACACCTGAGGACGTGGATCGCAAGGCCTTCCTGCAGGCCGCGCTCGGAGCCGGGGCCGGAGCCCTGATCGCCCGGCATCTCCCCGAATACGACGCGACCGATCTCGTGGCATCCGTCGCCGGACCATCGGGGCACTACCGGCGGCTCTCGGAGTTCGTGCCAACGATGGAGCTGACGCCGGTTGTCGAGGCGCATCTCCGGTTGGCATCCAGCGTCGTCAACGGTGTGCTGCCAACCAGGGACGGGTTCGCAGCATTGACCGAGGCCGCCCAGGTGGCGGGATGGCTTGCACGAGAGCGCGACGACCGAGGAACGGTCCGCCGGCACTTTGCTGAGGCCATGCGTTACGCGGAGCGGGCGCAGCACCCTTTGCTTACGGCGTTCGTGGGTTTGGGTCGCGGCACATATGCGGTTGAGATCGGTGACTATCGGGTTGGGTTGCATCTACTCGAACGTGCGCAGTGGCAACTCAAGGAGTCATCCGGTCCGGATGCCGCGCGAGCAAACCTGGCCGCCTGTCAGGCAGTCGCACATGCCGAGATGGGAGATCGAACGGCCGCATTCGCCGAAATGCGTCGTTCGGAAGCATTGGCAAGAAGCGGTCGCGGGGAACTCCAGTGGCCGTGGATCTTCGCGTTCGATGCTCAGAAATCGGCGCGCTATCAGGCAACGACGCTCGCCAAGCTCGACGATCTTCCGGCTGCCCGGGCCGCCTTCGCGGCCTCCACGCCGAGCACGATGGCACCGAGCCCGCGAGCAATGGCCCAGGTTGATCAGGCAGGTGCGCTGGCTCGCGCCGGGCAGGTGGATGAGGCCTGCGCGTTGGCCCAGGAGGCGCTGGCAGTCGGCGAACGGTATGGGTTCGAGCGAGTTGTCCGGAGGGTGCGGGCATTTCGGGCAGAACTTCCGCAGGTGACCCGGGAGACCGCTACCCTCGATGCGGCCTTGGCCGATACCGATCGGATATAAGCGTTAGTGGGCTGTGGGGGCGGCCTGTTCGAGCCAGCGGAGGATCTCGTTTTCATCGTTCGTCGGGCCGTCGGCGCCCAGTTCCTGGATTCGCTGCTTGCGTTCCGGTATTCCCTGGCCGGAGCAGAACAGGACCGGACCCTCAAAAATCCGGTTCTTCCGGAAGTATTCCAGGTCGTTGAGACCGGCTTCATCATCCCGTCCCCGGCCGAAGTCGGACAACACGACATCGGGAGGGCGCTGCTCGATCGCCGCCAGGGCTGTGGCCCGGTTGGTCGCCTGAGTCACGAACGCGCCACGACCAAGCAGGACGGCCGCCATCTCGCGGTTGCTGCCGGGATTGTCGTCGATCCAGAGGATGCGCAAACCCTCGAGGGGGTCATCCGCGGAAGGTGCTCGAGGAAGCCTGGCTTCGGGCGTGAGAGGGACCCGCGCGGACTCCCAGAAGAGGTTTCGGAGCACGTCGTACTCCTCGGCGAAGCGATCGGCCGTGGTCAGCGGGCGGCGCAGCATCCGGCGCAGCCGGGCCGTGTCGATGCCCGGCCCGTCGAAACTCTCGATCAGTGCCACGAAGTCCCGGTCCGCGGCGAGCGTCGGGAACTCGGCGGGTAGCTCCTTCTCCAGATCCGGGAGGAGGTCCCGCCACCCGTGCGGCCGGAGGCCCTTGGCCTGGACCATGTCCTCCCACCCGGCCGGCGGCTCGCTGCCCTGCCGCACCGCCGTGCGGAACTCGTTGTACTGCAGGAACTCGGTGATCGGGTCGTCGTGGCGGGGGTTGGTGAGGATCTGGTGGAAGCCGGGGTAGAAGTGCTGCAGCATGATGACCTTGACCAGATTCTCCACGCCGACGTCGTCCCATGACCGGTTCAGGTGGTACTCGAGCACGAAGCTGTTGATCAGCCGCTTGATCCGGCGGGGATTGCGACCGGACCGCTCGATGATCATGTTCTTCATCGACTCGTCGAACAGCGCGCTGGTGTGCGACCGGGCGAGGTAGCCGTTCACCAGGCGCACCGCATGGGCCGCGCTGGGGACCGGGATCCGGTAGTTGATCTGGATGATCTTCTCCAGGTACTCGACGGCGCCGGCCGAGTCGGCGATGCCCGCCGAGTCGCGGACTGCGCGCCACAGCGCGGACTGGTCGCAGCCGAGCACGAACACGATGCCGGGCACGTCGAGGTAGAGCTTGATCGCCTCGCACACCTCGACGATGCGCTCGCTCGCGCACCGGTCCAGATCATCGACGAACACCACCAGCAGGCGGCGGCCGCCCGGGCCCCCCCCACGCTCGATCCAGGCGGTGAACGCGTCCCGCAGCACGCCCTTGATCTCGTTGCGGGACTGGGCGTCCAGCGCCATCCGGCGCCACATCTCGTCCACCACCCGGCCCAGGCCGAAGAAGCTGCCCAGCACCAGCCCCAGCGCCCGCAGCGCGCCGAGCAGGTGGGCCCGCCGGGACATCGACCGCACGGCGCGCCGGATGACGTTGCGGTCGAAGCGCAGCAGCACCGACTTGATCAGGCCTTCCAGCGCGCTCGCCCGCCCGGACGTCCAGGCGTTGAACCAGACCACCGACACCGCCGGCTGCGCGGCCAGCGTGGCCTTCAGCCGGTGCATGAGGCTGCTCTTGCCCATGCCCCACGCGGCGTCCACGGCCAGGGCGAACGGCGCCGCCGCCCGCGAGGCGACGATGAGCTCGGCGAGCCCGCGCGCGACCTCGGTCGCCTCCATCAGGTCGTCCTCGACCCCGTCCCCGACCGGCGCGTCGTTCAGCACGACGAATCGCGGAGCGGCGGAACTCCCGGCGTAGTAGCTCATCAACCCCAGCCCAGCTCGTGCAGCCGGGCGTCGTCGATGCCGAAGTGGTGGGCGATCTCGTGGACGACGGTGATGGCGACCTCCTCGACGACGTCGGCCTCGGTGTCGCAGATGTCGAGGATGGCTTCGCGGTAGATGGTGATGCGGTCGGGCAGGACGCCGCCGTAGTGGCTGGTGCGTTCGGTGAGCGCGACGCCGTGGTAGAGGCCGAGCAGGGTGGGGTCGTCGCGGTCGCGGTCCTCGACGAGGACGACGACGTTGTCCATGGCGCGGGCGAACTCGGCGGGGATGAGGTCGAGGGCGTCGGCCACCAGCTCCTCGAAGCGCTGGCGGGGCATGTCCATGGGCTAGCCGCCCGGGGTGGAGGGGGGCGGTGCGGTCGGCGCGGGGGCGGCGCGGACGCTGCCGGCGACGGGGGCAAGGCCGCTGCCGTCGGGGAGCAGGGAGCCGACCTTGCAGTCGACCTTGCGGGAGCCGGCGGCCCAGCTTTCCTCGCGCAGCGGCGGATCCCAGAAGACGGTGAGCTTCTTCTCGGCGAGGTTGACCCCGCCGGAGTACTCGGCGGCGGCCACCGCGCACAGCTCGGACAGCTTGACCTTCTGGTCGTCCGGGGGCGGGAACCCCGCGGTGAACGCCACGGACAGGTCCACGTTGCCGACGATCTCCACCGCGTGCTGCGAGCCGCAGTCGATCGGGTCGCCGATGTCCTTGTCGGCCAGGGCGAAGCAGGTTCCCGGCTCGGAGATGTCGGACTGGTCGGCGTTGGCCGCCGAGCCCTTGGTGGCGACCCGGGTGCCGCGCGGGGTCACCCGGTGCACGCCGCAGCGCAGCTTGCGGTCACCCGAGCGCCATTGCTCCTCGGTGGGCTTGAGCGCGCTGACGCCGTACTTGCCGAACGGGTCGAGCTTGCCGCCGAGGTACGACGTGACCCCCGGGGTGCACTTGTCCTCGGCGATCGTCTGCCACTGCTTCTCCTCCGGCGGCGGCGCGCTCTGGCCGTAGTCCGGCGAGATGTCCACGATGCTGGTCACCTCGAACAGGTGCGGCTGCGCGCAGTCCAGCCGGCGCATCGCCCGCGGGTTGTCCGCCGGCCAGTCCAGGCAGGTGCCGGGCGGCGAGTCGAACGCCGCGGCCGCCTCGTCCGCCGCCGACGGCGACGCCCCGGTCACCGTGACCGGCCAGGAGAAAAGCACGCTCAGGGCCAGCAGCACCAGCGCGCCGACGAACGCGCCGGCCATCACCAGCCGGGTTCGCGTCGTCTCAGTCGCGGACATCGCCTCCATAATGCCGC
The DNA here is from genome assembly GCF_035942955.1 of Actinophytocola sp. GTDB lineage: Bacteria > Actinomycetota > Actinomycetes > Mycobacteriales > Pseudonocardiaceae > DASYTH01. The sequence continues at coordinate 39,966 of NZ_DASZCQ010000206.1, forward strand.
GTCTTGGCGGTACTCTCCGCGGCGGGAGTGGAAGATGACTGATCGAGACGAGCCAGACCGTCCGGACGAGCCCGAGCGCGACGACGCCGAGCAGCAGCCGGAGGGCAGACGCGGGCAGATCCGGTTCCAGGATCCGGAGACCACCAAGCCGCGCGCGCCCACGCTTGGTGAGCAGCGCGCCCGGAAACGCGCCGTCGAGCAGGAGCGGGAGCGCGAGCTCGCCGAGCGCGAGGAGGCGGAGCGCAAGTCGCGGCTGCGCCGCCGGATCCTGATCGGCAGCGGCGTCACGGTGGGCGTCGTGGCGGTGATCGCGGTCTGGTACGCCGCGGCCACGCCCGACGAGGTGACCGCCCGTTGCGTCACCAGCGACAGCGCCCTGTCCCCGGATGAGAACTACTGCGACGAGAACTACGTCACCAGCCACGGCGGCTACCACAGCGGCGGGTTCTTCTTCATCCCGATTCCCGGCGGCGGGTACAACCAGTACCGCTACAACTACGGCGGGACCGTCGGACCGGGCAACCGCGTCACGGGCGGCTCCACCGTGGCGCCGTCCGGGCGGACCACGGTGAAGACCGCGTCCGGCAAGACCGTGCAGCGCGGCGGGTTCGGCATCAGCAGCGGCGGAAAGAGCGGGGGCAGCTGAGTGCACCGCGAGCGGTCCAGCCCGCGGCGCGACTGGCAGCAGAAGGTGGAGTCGCAGGGCCTGGTGTTCGGCACGCCCGCGCGCGACGGCACCGGCGCGTCCCGGCCGTACTGGGACGAGTCCGTGCACTACGTGTTCGACATGGACGAGGTGCTGTCCATCGAGGCCGACGTCGAGCTGCTGCACTCGATGTGCCTGGACGCGGTGGACAACGTCGTGATCTCCGAGCGGTACAAGGACTTCGGCATCCCGGAGTGGGTGTGGCCGGGCATCGCCGAGTCGTGGCGGCGGCGCGATCCCCACGTCTACGGCCGGTTCGACCTGCGTTACGACGGCTCCGGCCCGGCCAAGCTGCTGGAGTACAACGCCGACACCCCGACGTCGCTGCTCGAGGCCGCGGTCGTGCAGTGGTTCTGGAAGACCGAGGTGTTCCCCGACGACGACCAGTGGAACTCCCTGCACGAGAAGCTCGTCGAGCGGTGGACCGAGATCGGCGACCGGCTGCCGTCGGCCGAGCTGCACTTCACCTGGTCGACCGCCGACCCGACCGGCGAGGACCACGTCACCACCGCCTACCTGCAGGAGACCGCGGCCGAGGCCGGCCTGGACACCGTCGGCCTGGCGATCGAGGAGATCGGCTGGGACCCGGTGCTGAAGCGCTTCGTCGATCTCGAGGAGGCGCCGATGAACACCATCGTCAAGCTGTACCCGTGGGAATGGGTGGTGGACGAGGAGTTCGGCCGGCACGCCGTCGAGTCGCTGCCGGTCACCATGTGGGTCGAGCCGCTGTGGAAGATGCTGCTGTCCAACAAGGCGCTGCTGGCGATCCTGTGGGAGATGCACCCCGGCCACCCCAACCTGCTGCCCGCCTTCCTCGACCAGCCGGGCATCCTCACCGAGTACGTGCGCAAGCCGCGGCTGGGGCGGGAGGGGGCGAACATCCAGATCGTGGCGCCGAACTACGAGACCGTGACCGGCGGCGTGTACGGCGAGGAGGGCTACGTCTACCAGGCGTTCGACCCGTTGCCGGAGTTCGACGGGTACCGTCCTGCGCTTGGTGCTTGGATCGTCGGCGACAGCTCGGCCGGTCTCGGCATCCGCGAGACGGCCGGCCTGGTCACCGACGACGGTGCGGCATTCGTGCCACACCGGATTCCGCCAACGTAAGCAGGAGGTTCAGTGAGCGGTCAGCTAGCCGCGACGACGACCGTCGCGCTGCCCGAGGGGTTCTGGTCGGACCTCGGCGAGGGAACTGGGGCGATCGCGCTGTACGCGGTCGTCGGCGTCGTGCTCATGCTGCTCGGTTTCTACGCGATCGACTTCACCACCCCGGGCAAGCTGTCCGACCTGGTGCGCACCGGCCGGCCGAACGCGGTGATCGTGACCGCCTCCGGCATGCTGAGCATGGCGTTCATCATCGTGTTCGCGATCCTCAGCTCGTTCGGCGACCTGGCCGCCGGGCTGATCTCCTCGGTGGTGTTCGGCCTGATCGGGATCGTGGCCCAGGTGCTCGCCGTGCGCTGCCTCGAGTGGATCACCGGGCTGGACGTCCGCAACACCGTCGAGAGCGAGCGGTTCGCGCCGAGCAGCGTCGTGGTCGCCGCCGTGCACCTGGCCCTCGGCCTGATCGTCGCGGTCGCCATCAGCTGACCGGTCCGCCGGCACTAAGCTGGCCAGTCGTGATCGACCTGAAGTTCCTGCGCGAGAACCCGGACGCCGTGCGCGCGTCGCAACGCACCCGCGGCGAGGACGAGGGACTGGTCGAGGCGCTGCTGTCCGCCGACGAGCGGCGCCGGGCCGCCATCGCCAGGGCGGACGCGTTGCGGGCCGAGCACAAGCAGCTTGGCAAGAAGGTCGGCAAGGCGCGCGGCGAGGAGCGGGAAGCCTTGCTGGCACGAGGAAAGGAGCTGGCCGCCAGCGTCAGGGAGGCGGAGGCCGAGCAGGCCGCGGCCGAGGAGGCGCTGACCGGGCTGCACCGCGCCATCCCCAACCTCGTCCACCCGGACGTGCCGGCCGGCGGTGAGGACGACTACGTGGTGCTGCGCCGGGTCGGCGAGCCGCGGGCGTTCGACTTCACCCCGCTCGATCACCTCGACCTGGGCATCCGGCTCGGCGCGCTGGACGTCGAGCGCGGCGCCAAGGTGTCCGGCTCGCGGTTCTACTTCCTCACCGGCGTCGGCGCGCAACTGCAGCTGGCCCTGCTGAACCTGGCCGCGGCGCAGGCCACCGCAAGCGGCTTCACGCTGATGATCCCGCCGACCCTGGTCCGGCCGGAGATCATGGAGGGCACCGGGTTCCTCGGCGCGCACGCCAGCGAGGTGTACCGGCTGCGCGACGACGACCTGTACCTGGTGGGCACCTCCGAGGTGCCGCTGGCCGGCTACCACGCCAACGAGATCCTCGACCTGGCGGGCGCGCCGCGCCGGTACGCCGGCTGGTCGTCGTGCTACCGCCGGGAGGCCGGGTCCTACGGCAAGGACACCCGCGGCATCATCCGGGTGCACCAGTTCGACAAGGTCGAGATGTTCACCTACTGCATGCCCTCCGACGCCGAGGCCGAGCACGCGCGGCTGCTGGCCTGGGAGGAGGAGATGCTCGCCAAGATCGAGGTGCCGTACCGGGTGATCGACGTGGCCGGCGGGGACCTCGGCTCGAGCGCGTCGCGCAAGTTCGACTGCGAGGCCTGGATCCCGAGCCAGCAGGCGTACCGCGAGCTGACCTCCACCTCGAACTGCACCACGTTCCAGGCCCGCCGGCTGGCCATCCGCTACCGCGACGAGAACAACCGGCCGCAGATCGCCGCCACCCTCAACGGGACGCTGGCCACCACCCGCTGGATCGTGGCCATCCTGGAGAACCACCAGCAGGCCGACGGCTCGGTCCGGGTGCCGCAGGCGCTGCGGCCCTATCTGGGCCTCGACGAGCTCAAGCCGGTCGGCTAGCGAGGGCTTCCGGCCCAGCGAGGGTGGGCCGGAGGTCCGCCCGAGTGGCCGGAGATACGCAACGGCCGGCGAACAACGCAGAGTAGTGGTCCTAGCCTTCGCCTTGAATGTGTCAACCGAGCCGGTCGGCGACGTACCTGCCGATCTCCAGCGCGCAGGTGGCCGCCGGCGACGGGGCGTTGAGCACGTGCACCTGGTGGGGCGCGGTCTCGATCAGGAAGTCGTGCACCATCGAGCCGTCCGGCAGCAGGGCCTGCGCCCGCACCCCGGCGCCGGCCCGGACGATGTCCTCCCGCCGGACGGCCGGGACCAGCCGGGCCAGGCTGTCGGCGAACCGGCGCCGGGACAGCGAGCGCAGCACCTCGTCGACGGCCGTCCGCGGGTACTTGCGGGCCAGCCGCCACAGGCCGGGGAACCGGGCGGCGTCGGCAAGGTCGCGCGCGGAGAAGTCGCGCCACCGGTAGCCCTCGCGGCGCAGCGCCAGCACGGCGTTGGGCCCGGCGTGCACGCTGCCGTCGAGCATCCGGGTCAGGTGCACGCCGAGGAACGGCAGCGACGCGTCCGGCACCGGATAGATCAGCCCGCGGACCAGGTGCCGCCGGTCCTCGCGCAGCTCGTAGTACTCCCCGCGGAACGGCACGATCCGCGCCCGCGGCACCAGCCCGGCCATCCGCGCGACCCGGTCGCTGTGCAGCCCGGCGCAGTTGACCAGGGCGTCCGCGCGCAGCACCGCCCGGCCGGTGGCGACCTCCACGCCGCCGGCGCGGCCCGGCCGGATGCCCAGCGCGGGGGTGGACAGTCGCAGGTCCGCGGCGCCCGACTCGGCCAGTCGCCGGACCAGCGCGGCGCACACCCCGGGGAAGTCGATGATGCCGGTGCTGTCCACCCGCAGCGCGGCCACGCAGGCGACCTCGGGCTCGTACTCCCTGGCCTCGGCCGGCTCGATCAACTTGGCCGGCACGCCGTTGGCCTCGGCCCGCTCGGCCAGCACCCGCAGCGCCGGCAGCTCCGCCTCGGAGGTGGCCACGACGAGCTTGCCGCACACCTCGACGGCGACGCCGTTGGCCCTGGCGAAGTCGACGATCGACCGGTTGCCGGCCACCGACATCCGCGCCTTGAACGACCCCGGCTGGTAGTACAGCCCGGCGTGCACCACGTTGGAGTTGTGCCCGGTCTGGTGGGCCGCCCAGCGGCTCTCCTTCTCCAGCACCGTCACCCGGTCGCCGCGCCCCACCAGCTCATGCGCGACGGCCAGCCCCAGAATCCCGCCACCAACAATCACGACATGCCGCACGAGTGGACAGATTACGGCGTGGGCGAGATCACCCGACCAGCCACTATAGACTCGGCCGGGTCAACTCGAGGGAGCAGATGTTGGACGGTGTCGACGCGTGCCCGGTCAGGCGCGCTGACCTGGGGGAAGGCTGATGTTCTTCAACGACGAGCGCAGCGCCCGGCTGCGCCCGCAGATCCTGACCGACCTGGTCGGGCAGTACATGAACGACCAGGAGCGGGCGCGGCTGCTGGGTCTGCCGGAGACCACCCGGATCCGGGAGCGTGCCAAGATCATCTATCGGGACCGGCTCGAGCTCGGCGACCACTGCTGGATCGGCGAGGGCGCGCTGCTCGACGCCACCGGCGGGCTGACCATCGGCGAGCACACCAGCGTCGGGCTGAACTGCCTGATCTTCACCCACTCCACCTGGCTGTCGAACATGATGCTGGAGAACTACTCCGGCAGCGATCTGATGGAGCGCAAGCCGGTGCGGATCGGCAAGGGCTGCTTCATCGGCGGCAACAGCGTGATCATGCCCGGCGTGACCATCGGCGACTTCGCCACCGTGCAACCGATGTCCTTCGTGGCCAAGGACGTCCCGGAACGCGCGCTGGTGGCGGGCAACCCCGCACGGGTGTTCCAGCGTTTTGACGAGGAGCACATCCTCCGCGAGGCCGAGCGGGTCCGCGGGGAGAACCGGGTCCGGGAGCTCGGCCGCTAGCCGGCGCTCGGACCTCGTACCTGGCAGCACGACAGATCGAGAGAGACCATGACCCTCAGCGACCGGCTCAAGGACGTCTTCGTCCAGGCCCTGGACCTCGGCGACGACATCGAGGTCGAGACCCTCAAGTACCGCGACATCGAGGCCTGGGACTCGGTGGGCCACATGGCGCTGGTCGCGGCCATCGAGGACGAGTTCGACGTCCAGCTCGAGACCGACCAGGTGATCGACATGAGCAGCTTCAAGGTCGCCCTGGACATGCTGCGGGGGTTCGGCCTCAGTGACTGACCTGACCGGCCGGGTCGCGGTCGTCACCGGCGGCACCCGGGGAATCGGGCTGGCCACGGCGGATGCGCTGGCCGGCGCCGGCGCCACCGTGGTGCTCACCGGCCGGGACGAGGCGGTGGCCAAGCAGCGGGCCGCCGAGCTGGCCGAGCGCACCGGATCGCCGGTGACCGGGCTCGCCCTCGACGTCACCGACCGGTCCGCGATCAAGGACGCGTTCCGGGCCGTCGCCAAGGAGCACGGCCGGATCGACGCCTTGGTGGCCAGCGCGGGCATGCTGCGGGGCGCGCTGATCGGCATGCTGTCCGACGAGCACATCGACACCACGCTGGCCACCAACGTGGTCGGCACGATCGCCACGGTGCAGGCGGCCGCGCGGGCGATGATGCGCAAGCGGTCCGGCTCGATCGTGCTGCTGGCGTCGATCGTCGGCGAGCGGGGCAACGCCGGGCAGACGGTGTACGCGGCGAGCAAGGCCGCCATCGCCGGGGTGGCCCGGTCGGCGGCCAAGGAGCTTGGCCGGTACGGCATCCGGGTCAACGCGGTCGCCCCCGGCGTGATCAGGACCGACCTGATCGCCGACCAGCCCGCCGAGGCGCTCGAGAAGATCACCGCGGACACCCCGCTCAACCGGCTCGGCGAGGCCGCCGAGGTCGCCGCCGCGATCCGCTTTTTGATCAGCGACGAGGCCTCGTTCATCACCGGCCAGGTGCTCGGCGTCGACGGGGGACTCGTGCTGTGAGCTTGGTGCACCCGGATGCGCGGCTGGTCGACGTGCCCGGCGGCACGACGGTGGCCGGCGGCGAGCTGCACGACCGGATCTGCGAGGTCGCGACCGCGCTGCGGGACCTCCCGCCCGGCGTGCTGTTCGCCCGCACCGAGGTCGATCTCCCCGGCGTGCTGCGCTACCTGGGGGCGCTGGCCGCGCACCGGCCGGTCGCGCTGATCGACCCGGGCCTGGACGCCGACGTGCTGGCCAACCTGATCGCCCGGTTCCGCCCGGCCGCCGTGCTCGGCACGGACGACGCGAGCGTGCCCACCACCGGCTACCGAGCAGCCGACCTGGCCGGCCCGGCCTGGCTGCGCATCGACTCCTACGGCGTCACCCCGCACCCCGACCTGGCGCTGCTGCTGCCCACCAGCGGCTCCACCGGCAACCCGAAGTTCGTCCGGCTGTCGGCCACCGCGGTGCTGGCCAACGCCGACGCGATCGCCGAGGTGCTGCACATCGACGCCGACGAGATCGCGCCGACCAGCCTGCCGCTGCACTACAGCTACGGGCTGTCAGTGCTCAACAGCCACCTGCGCCGCGGCGCCACCGTGGTGATCGAGCCGAGCGGGATCATGGGCCGGCCGTTCTGGCGGGCCGTCGAGGAGCACAAGGTCACCTCGCTGGCCGGCGTGCCGTACCACTACGAGATGCTGCGCCGGCTGCGGTTCGACCCGGCGAGGTACCCGAGCCTGCGCACGCTGACCCAGGCCGGCGGCACGCTGCGGCCCGAGCTGATCACCGAGTTCGACGAGCGGATGCGCGCGGTCGGCGGCCGGATGTACGTGATGTACGGGCAGACCGAGGCCGCGCCGCGGATGTCCACCGTGCCGGCCGAGCGGCTGGCCGACAAGCTCGGCTCGGTCGGACCCGCGCTGCCCGGCGGCGCGTTCGGCATCCGCACCGACGACGGCGCCGAGACCACCGAGCCCGGGGTCACCGGTGAGGTGATCTACCGCGGCCCCAACGTGATGATGGGGTACGCGGAGACCGAGGCCGAGCTGGCCGCCGGGGACGAGCGGGGCGGCGTGCTGCAGACCGGCGACCTCGGCCACCTCGACGCCGACGGCTACCTGTGGATCACCGGCCGGCTCAAGCGGATCGGAAAGATCTTCGGCAACCGGGTCAGCCTCGACGACCTCGAGCAGGTGCTGCGCGGCGCCGGCACCCCGCCGGCCGCCGCGGTCCCGGCCGGGGACAAGGTGATCATCTGGCTGGAGGGTGCCGACGAGGCCACCCGCAAGGCCGCGGCCCGCGCCCTGTCCGAGCGGCTGCACCTGCACGTCACCGGGTTCGACGTGCGCCCGATCGACGCGCTGCCGCTGCTGCCCAGCGGCAAGATCGACTACCGGACGCTGGAGGCCGGCCGATGACCAGCACCCTGCACAGCCTGTTTCGGCTCAACCAGGCCGAACGCGAGGCGGCCCTGCTGCCGGAGCTTGCCGCGCTGACCGCGCACCACCGGGCCAACTGCCAGCCATACGACCGGATCCTGTCCGCCCTCGGCACGCCACGGGAGTTCGGCTCGGTGGCCGAGTTGCCCTGGCTGCCGGTGCGCATGTTCAAGACCCACGACCTGCGCAGCGTGCCGGAGGACCGGGTGTTCAAGGTGCTGACCTCGTCCGGCACCACCGGCGCCGGCGCCTCCCGGATCTACCTGGACAAGGACGCGGCCGCGGCGCAGACCAGGATGCTCGGCGCCACGCTGTCCACCGTGCTCGGCAACACCCGGCTGCCGATGCTGATGGTCGACACGGTGGGGATCATCAAGAACCGGCGCTCGTTCTCCGCACGGGGAGCGGGGGTGCTCGGCATGGCCACCTTCGGCCGCAACCACGTCTACGTCCTCGACGAGCACGACCGGCCCGACGTCGACGCGGTCAAGGCGTTCCTGGCCAGGCACGGCGGCGAGCCGTTCCTGATCTTCGGGTTCACCTTCATGGTCTGGCTCTACCTCTACGAGGTGGCCCGCGACCAGGGCCTCGACCTGTCCAACGGCATCCTGATCCACTCCGGCGGCTGGAAGAAGCTGATCGACCGCGCCGTGGACAACGCCGAGTTCCGCCGCCGCTTCGCCGAGGACACCGGCCTGACCAGGATCCACAACTACTACGGGATGATCGAGCAGATCGGCACGGTGTTCCTCGAGGGGCCGTCCGGCGACGCCCTGTACTGCCCGGACTTCGCCGATGTGATCATCCGCGACCCGGACACCTGGGCGGAGCAACCGATCGGCACGCCGGGCGTCATTGAGGTGGTGAGCACCTTGCCGCGGTCCTACCCGGGCCATGTCCTGCTCACCGAGGACCTCGGCGTCGTGCACGGCGTCGACGACGGCGACTGGCCGGGCAAGCGGTTCTCCGTGCTCGGCCGGCTGCCGAGGGCCGAGGCCCGGGGGTGCTCGGACACCTTCTCCACGGTGGCGGATGCCCAATGAGACTTCGCGGCAGTCACGGCGACCACCGGGCGCGCCCCCGCCGGAGGCACGCGATCGCGGTGGCAGGGCGCCGAGCATCGCTCGCGCCGGTTTGGCCGATCAGCGCCCTGCCGGAGCGATCGCGTCGGTGCGCAGGGTCGCGGAAAGGCTGGGCGGCCGGATGAGGCAGCGCTTCCCGGCCGGGCCCGACACCGAGGTGGCGGCCCTGATCGACGCCGTGCGGGCGGAGCCGGACGGCGGGCCGCTGCGGGTCGGCGACAAGCGGATCGTGGACTTCCTGACCCGGTTCGCCCGGATCCTGCTGGCCCCGGCCACCGCGCGGCGGTTCCCGGAGCTGGCCTCGCTCGGGTTCTTCCTGCGCCGCGCCGAGATCGCCAAGGCATTGTCCACACTGGACAACCCGGAACGCGCGCTGCGCTTTCCGCGGGGCCTTGTGCTGCACATCCCGCCGGCCAATGTGGACACGATTTTCGTGTATTCCTGGGCATTGTCCGCGCTGGCCGGAAACCGCAACATCGTGCGCGTCTCGCCGCGCTCGGCCGGCGGCGCGCAGGCCGTGCTCGACGCGCTCAACCGGGCGCTGGACGGCGCGCACCCGGCCGTCGCGCAGACCCAGCGGATGATCACCTACGACCGGGACGACGCGGTCACCGCGGCCCTGTCCGCGGCCTGCGACCTGCGGGTGATCTGGGGTGGGGACCGGGCCGTCACCGAGGTCCGCCGGCATCCGCTCGCCCCGCACGCGCGCGACCTGACCTTCCCGGACCGGGCCTCGTTCGCCGCGGTCTCGGTGGCCGGCTGGCGGGCGGCCGACGAGCGCGCCCGGCGGGCCGCCGTCGTCGGCTTCTACAACGACTCGTACTGGTTCGACCAGGCCGCCTGCGCCTCGCCGCGCACCCTGTTCTGGGTCGGCGAGGCCGGGCCGGCGGCCACCGCAAGGGCGCAGTTCAAGGCCATCCTGACCGAGGTGCTCGCCGAGAAGGCGTTCGTGGTGGAGCCCGCGATGGCGGTGCAGAAGCGGGTGTCGACCTACGGGGTCGCGGCCGACGGGCTGGCCAGCGAGATCCACTTCGCCGGCAACGCGGTGGCCACCCTCGAGCTGGTCGAGCCGGCCGCGGTGCCGCGGGAGTGGCTCGGCGCCGGCACGTTCCCGATGGCCACGGTGGCCACCCTCGGCGAGCTGGTGCCGATCATCGAGCGAAAGGACCAGACGCTCAGCGTTTTCGGCTTCGACCGGGCCGAGCTCGTCGCATTCGTCAATGCGCTGGCCGGCCGGGGAATCGACCGGATCGTCCCATTCGGCTCGGCGCTGACCTTCGCCGCGATCTGGGACGGCTACGACCTCATGACCGAATTCAGCCGTGCGGTCACGGTTACTGTCTGAATTCCCCATATGCTGCCTGAGCAAGCACCTACGAGCCCCGGAGCGCGAATGACGGTCGACGCGGACGTCACGACGGATGAAGCGGTGGCCGCGCCCAAGCCGGCGAGCACCAGGAAGACGACCATCGTCACGTGGTTGCGCAGGCTGCTGCTGCTCGTCGTGGTCGCCGGCGCCGCCTGGACGCTGACCAAGCACTGGCCGACGGTCTGGGCGACGACCAAGACGCTGCCGTGGGGCTCGGTGCTGCTGTCCGAGCTGGCCGTGATCGTCGGCATCGCGTTCGGCGTGCTGGCCTGGCGCACCATCGTCAAGGACATCGGCCCGCCGGTCGGCTACGTCCGCTGCGCGCAGATCAACCTGGTCGGCTCGCTCGGCAAGTACGTGCCCGGCTCGGTGTGGGCCTACCTGCTGCAGATGGAGCTGGCCCGCAAGGCCGGGGTCGGCCGGGCCCGGATCGTGACCGGCTCGCTGGTCCAGGTCGGCCTGGCCCTTGTCGCCACCGCCGGGTTCGCCACCGCCGCGCTGCCCAGCCTGTACGGCGAGTTCCCCGGCGCGATCTTCTTCGCGATCGCGCTGCCGGTCGGCGTGTGCGCGCTGCACCCGCGGATCCTCACCTGGGCGATGAACCGGATCCTGAAGCTGATCCGCCGGCAGCCGCTCGAGGCGCCGCTGCACTTCCGCATGATCGGTGAGGCGCTCGGGCTGCAGGTGGTCTCCTACGCGTTCTTCGGCCTGCACCTGTGGATCCTTGCCGACGCCGTGGGCGCCGCGCCGGGCCTCGCCGGCTTCCTGCTGTGCACCGCCGCCGTGACGATCGGGCTCAACGCCGGCATGTTCGTCTTCGTGCTGCCGTCCGGCGCCGGAATCCGGGACGGCATGATCGTGGCGGTGCTGATCAGCTCCCTTGCCTACCCGCAGGCGCTGGCGTTCGCCCTCGTCTCCCGGGTCATGTTCGTCGTGGCCGACCTGGTGACCGCCGGGGCGGCGGCCTGGCTGGCCCGCTGGCGGGTGCCGATCCGGCCCGCGGCGCCGCGGGAGCCCTAGGCATACTTAAAAGTGCTGGGGTCGCCGATCTTTGGCGAGGGCGGCCGCCCCACGACGACCAGGGCAGGGCGAGGAACGAGCCCCTGCCCGCAGGCGTCGTCAGCCAACCACCCACGACACCCACCACCCACCCCAGCCCGCAACCACCCAACCAACCCAACCCCAGGCCGGCGCCGCCGAGCGCCGACGGGCTGAGCCACCCCGACGTGCCGCCACCCGCCGCGGTGCGGGCGACGTCGGACTCGGTGCGC
>NZ_DASZCQ010000207.1:0-16051 GCF_035942955.1 Actinophytocola sp.
CCCCGCGGCGCGCGGCGCCGTGTCGTCTTCGGCGCGCGGCCCCGCGACGTGCCTGGCGATTCTGTCCGCACACCACGGCAGGATCGACTTGCACGCCGGGCCGGGGGCCGATGCCACCTTCCGCGTCCTGCTCCCGATCGCGGGGTCCGATTAGGACTTGCGCACCCGGTAGCGCAGGTGTGTCACTCGGGCGCTTTCGGTCACGGTCGGCCCGTCCAGTAGGACGGGTGCCGTGCCGAGTTGCTCGAAGAAGGGCGTGCCGCTGCCGAGCAGGACCGGGACCAGGTCCAGGTTGATCTCGTCGAGCAGGCCCGCGTCGAGGCACTGCCGGGCGATTGTGCCGCCGTTGACGCCGATCCAGCGATCCCCGGCGATCTCCCTGGCCTTGGCCACCGCGCTCTCGATTCCGTCGGTGACGAAGTGGAAGGGGGCGTCCGGGTGTGGCCAGTCGTCGGGAACGCGGTGCGTGAGCACGACGACGGGGGTGCCGAACGGGTGGTTGCCGTCCCACCCCTTCGTGAGGTCGAACAGCCGGCGGCCCACGACCAACGCGCCGGTGTTCTCGACCATCTCCTGCACATAGGCCGCGCTCGGCGGCGTCAAGTGCCACGTCATGTCCGGCTTGGTGGTCGGCAACGCCACCTCGCCGGCGTCGTACCACTGGAACAGATGCTCGAACCCGCTCTCGCCGGGCCCGGCGATGAAACCGTCCAGCGACATGCTCGCCGAGGTGAACACCTTGCTCATCGGTCCACTCCTTCGGGTCTGGTGATCGTCTCACCCCCTAGTCGGAGCCGAGGCGAGGTTATGGACATCCGCTATGCAACGCGCCGGCGGGCCGGCTTCGTCCCCGACGCATGAGACACCTCGCAGCCGTTCTCGGCGCCGGCCTCCTGCTGGTGCTCGGCACCGCGTGCGGCGGTCAGAGCGGTCGGAACGAGCCGGGCGCCGCGCCGCCGTCGCTGCCGATCTCGACCACGCCCACCACGCTGGTTCCGGTCGGCCAGCTCGACGACTCCGCGCTGCCCGAGGGGTATCCCAGGGAGGCCTGGGTGGACGGGCGGACCATCGCCGTGAAGGCCCAGGAGGGCGGCTGCGGCAAGGCGAGCCTCGAGGTGGGCGAGCAGGGACCCGACCAGGTCAAGATCACGCTGGTGGAGACCCAGCCTCCCGGGCAGCCGGTCTGCACGATGGACATCCGCTACCCGATCCTGACCGCGACGCTCGACGATCCGCTCGACGGCCGCACGATCGTGCTCCGCGCGGAGCAGCGCACCGCGTGACGGGCTCGTGCAACCGGCGGACCCGCGGGTACCGTCCTGCACCCATGAGGGCACTGCGCATCGTCGCCGGGGCGGTGATCCTGCTTGGCACGATCACCGCCTGCGGCTCGAGCAACCAGGGCGCCCCTGCCAACGCGCCCGACCGGACGTCGACGAGCCCAACGACGGACCGCTCGTCGACCGTCATCCCGCCGCCCGGCTCGTCGACCCCGCCGAGCACCGGCCTGCCACCGGGCGCGACCCCGGTACCCAAGGAACGGGTGGACACTGGAGCCGTGCCGAGCCTCCCCGAACCGCCGCAGGTCGCCGCCGCCCCGGACGGCCGCACGCTGACGCTTACCGTGATGGCCAGGGACTCCTGCTCCGGGGTGGAGGCCACGGTCACCGAGGAGACCGCGGACGCGGTGAAGATCGAGCTGACCCCGATGCTGCAGCCGCAGGGCGGGCCACCGGACCAGGTCTGCGCCCAGGTGCTGACCCCGCGTCAGGTGACCGTGCAGCTCAGGGAGCCGCTTGGCAGCCGGAAGGTGTTCATCTCCGAGGCGTACTAACGGCGGAAGGAGATCTGCAGGGTCGGCTGCGCGGTGCCGGCGAAGAAGTCGTTGCCCTTGTCGTCGACCACGATGAACGCGGGGAAGTCCTCGACCTCGATGCGCCACACGGCTTCCATGCCGAGCTCCGGGTACTCCAGCACGTCCACCCGGCGGATGCAGTCCTTGGCCAGCCGCGCCGCGGGCCCGCCGATCGAGCCGAGGTAGAACCCGCCGTGCGCGGCGCACGCCTCGGTCACCTGGCGCGACCGGTTTCCCTTGGCCAGCATGACGAGTGAGCCGCCGGCGGCCTGGAACTGCGCGACGTAGGAGTCCATCCGGCCGGCCGTGGTCGGGCCGAACGAGCCGGACGCGTAGCCCTCCGGGGTCTTGGCCGGGCCGGCGTAGTACACGGGATGATCACGCAGGTACGCCGGCATCGGCTCGCCGGCGTCCAGCCGCTCCTTGATCTTCGCGTGCACGATGTCCCTGGCCACCACGAGCGGCCCGGACAGCGACAGCCGGGTCTTCACCGGCAGCGTGCTCAGCGTGGCCCGGATCTCGGACATCGGCCGGGTCAGGTCGATCCGCACGACCTCGTCGGACAGCTCCTCGTCGGACACGTCCGGCAGGTACCGCGCCGGGTCGCGCTCGAGCTGCTCGAGGTACACGCCGTCCGCGGTGATCTTGGCCTTGGCCTGCCGGTCGGCCGAGCAGGACACCGCGATCCCCACCGGGCAGGACGCGCCGTGCCGGGGCAGCCGGATCACCCGCACGTCGTGGCAGAAGTACTTGCCACCGAACTGCGCGCCGATGCCGAACTGCCGGGTCATGTCGAGCACCTGCTGCTCGAGGTCGACGTCGCGGAACGCGTGCCCGGCCGCGGAGCCCTCCAGCGGCAGCGTGTCCAGGTACCTGGCCGACGCCAGCTTGGCCACCTTCAACGTGTGCTCCGCGGACAGCCCGCCGACCACGATCGCCAGGTGGTACGGCGGGCAGGCGGCGGTGCCCAGCGCGCGCAGCTTCTCGTCGAGGAACCGGGCCAGCCGGCTCGGGTTCAGCAGCGCCTTGGTCTCCTGGTACAGGAACGTCTTGTTCGCGCTGCCGCCGCCCTTGGCCAGGAACAGGAGGTCGTACCGCGGCTCGTCGCCCGGCGCCGCGTACAGCTCGAGCTGCGCCGGCAGGTTGGTGCCGGTGTTGCGCTCGTCCCAGAACGTCACCGGGGCCAGCTGCGAGTAGCGCAGGTTCAGCTCCTGGTATGCCTCGAAGATGCCGCGGGACAGCGCCTCCTCGTCGCGCCCGCCGGTGAGCACGCCCTCGGTGCGCTTGCCGATCACGATCGCGGTCCCGGTGTCCTGGCACATCGGCAGCACGCCGCCGGCGGAGACGCACGCGTTGCGCAGCAGGTCGGTGGCGACGAACCGGTCGTTGGCGCTGGCCTCCGGGTCGTCGATGATCGCCCGCAGCTGCGCGAGGTGCGTCGGCCGCAGCAGGTGCTGGATGTCGGCGATCGCCTCCCTGGCCAGCCGCGTCAACACCTCCGGCTCGATCTCCAGGAAGGTCCGCCCGGCCGCCTCGAACGCGGTGACACCGTCGGGAGTGATCAACCGGTAGTCGGTCAGGTTGTCCTGGCCGAGTGGCAGCACGTCGACGTACTGGAACGCGGTATCGATCACGCCCTCACGCTATCGCGCAAGGCGGTCGACACAGCCGAGAGGCCGAGGCGGCCCCCGGCCGCCCCGACCTCCCGTCGGGTGCGATCACGAACAGTTACTTGCCGCCCGCGTCGCGTAGTTCACTGCATTGACAGTCCGTGATTCGGCTCACAATGTCAATGCCTTCGACCGTAAAGACGCGACGTGGGGCCAAAACGTTGCTCGGGATGGCGGAGTTGGGCTGCGGAGTCAGCTGGCGTACGCGCGCAGGCGCTCGGCCCGCTCGCCCTGGCGCAGCTTCGACATGACCTCACGCTCGATCTGCCGGACCCGCTCGCGGGACAGGCCGAACCGCTTGCCGATCTGGTCGAGCGTGCGCGGCTGCCCGTCGTCGAGGCCGTACCGCATCCGGATCACCGACTGCTCACGCTCCTCCAGCGTGGCCAGCACCCGGCGCAGGTCGTCCTGCAGCAGCCCGGAGATCACCGCGGACTCGGCGTCGGCGGCCTCGCCGTCCTCGATGAAGTCGCCGAGCGGAGCGTCCTCCTCCGAGCCGACTGGCATGTCCAGGCTCACCGGGTCGCGCGCGTGGTCGAGCAGGTCGGCCACCTTCTCCGGGGTGAGCCCGGCCTCGTTGGCCAGCTCCTCGTTGGTGGCCTCGCGGCCCATCTGCTGGTGCAGGTCCCGCTTGATCCGGGCCAGCTTGTTGACCTGCTCCACCAGGTGCACGGGGAGCCGGATGGTGCGGCCCTGGTCGGCCATGCCGCGGGTGATGGCCTGCCGGATCCACCATGTGGCGTAGGTGGAGAACTTGAAACCCTTGGTGTAGTCGAACTTCTCCACCGCGCGGATCAGCCCGAGGTTGCCCTCCTGGATCAGGTCGAGCAGCGGCATGCCGCGCCCGGTGTAGCGCTTGGCGAGCGAGACGACCAGCCGCAGGTTGGCCTCGAGCAGGTGGTTCTTGGCCCGATGCCCGTCGATGACCAGGGTCTTCAGCTCGGCGCGCCTGCTGGCCGGGAGATTCTCGGCGGTCTCCAGCATGTGCTGGGCGAACACGCCCGCCTCGATACGCTTGGCGAGCTCGACCTCCTGGGCGGCGGTCAGCAGCGCCGTGCGGCCAATCCCGTTGAGGTACACGCGGACCAGGTCGGCCGCGGGACCCTGAGCGTCCAGGTCGATCTCGCCGGGCTCCGGCTCGCGTTGCTGTGGGACCGTCATCTCCCCCCCTTTTCAGCGGGCTGGTGTGCTTCTACATCGCACATCCAGCCAAACGTGTGCGGGTCTGGATTCGTTCCCGACTCCACCCTGGATGACGTCAGATTCGCTAGAGCGGTTGCTCAGGTAAACCTGAGCTTTTCCTGAGAAACCCTTGGAACCACTTGCACTGTCCACGAAAGACGGTTCGAGCTGTGCTTGTCCTCACACGTCCACGAGAACGGTGAACGGACCGTCATTCACGCTCTGCACCGCCATCATCGCGCCGAACCGCCCGGTCTCGACCCGCGCCCCGCGCCGGCGAAGCTCGGCGACCACCGCGTCGAGCAAGGGCTCGGCGACCTCCGGGCGCGCCGCCGCCGTCCAGGACGGCCGGCGGCCCTTTCGGGTATCTCCATACAGTGTGAACTGGCTCACGATCAGCAGCGGAGCCCCCGTGGTGGCACAGGATTCCTCGTCCCGCAGGATCCGCAGCTCGTGCAATTTGCGCGCCATGGTGGCGGCTTTGTCCGGATCGTCGGTTGTGCTGACCCCCAGCAATACCAACAATCCCGGCTCGTCGATCGCTCCGACGGTCTGCCCGTCGACCGTGACGATCGCCCGGGTCACCCTGGCCACCACCGCTCGCACAGCGGCCAATGCTGGCAGGTCCGGCTTCAGCGCCGCGCGATGAGGTGGTAGTAGCGCGCGGTCAGCAGGTACGGCATCCGGTCGGCCATGGCCAGCTCCAGCCGCTCCAGGTCGGCGAGGAACTCCGGGTCGTGCGCGGCGTCGTCCTCGGCGAGGTAGTCGCAGACGCATCGCACCCCGTACCGGACGATCAGGCCGAAGCCCAGCTCGGTGAGGTGGCCGACGGTCTCCGCCGCCGGGCCCGCCGTGGGGCCGAGGGCGAACAGCGCCCGCCGCGGATCGAGATCGTGGATCGCGGTGCGCAACGGTTCGGCGTCGGGGTTGGGGGCGAGCACCGACAGCACCCCGTCGCGGCGCAGCGGGGCCGTGACCGCCGCCAGCACCGCGCGGGTGTCCTCCACGTACTGCAGCAGGTTGTGGCACAGCACCACGTCGAAGTCGTCCGGCCCGAACAGCTCCGGCGCGTCCTCGGCGGAGGCCTGCACGACGTGCAGCCGGTCGGCCACGTCGACCGCCTCGGCGTGCTCCTTGGCGTTGCGCAGCATCACGCCCGCCGGGTCGAGCAGGGTGACCTCGTGCCCGCGGGCGGCCAGCCGCACCGCGTCCTGCCCGCTGCCACCCGCGACGTCGAGCACGCGCCGCGGCGTGGGGTCGAGGTGGCGCAGCAGGTTGGCCTCGGTCACGGTGTGCCGCAACCGCCCCCAGGGGCTGTCCTGCCACAACCGGGAGGCGTCCAGTCGCGTGTCCAACCCCGGTAGCGTCATACCACCCTTCATACCTGCTGCCGGCCGCCGTGCCATCGGGAAATACCCGGTTGGCGCAATGCTTCGTACCGCCTTACGCGGTTCGGGCCCGGGAGTGGAATGATGAGCCCCGGAGGTGGTGTCGTGAAAGGCTCCGAGCGGGACGACACCCCGGTTCTGATCACCGCGGCCGCGCCCTCACATGACGACGAGCACGCCGCCCGCAAGCGCAAGTACATGATCATGATGGGCCTGCGGATCCCGTTCCTGCTCGGCGCCCTCGCCTGCTACCAGACCTGGTGGCTCGCCCTCGGCCTGATCGTCATCTCCATCCCCCTGCCCTGGGCCGCTGTGCTGATCGCCAACGACCGCCCACCCCGCAAAGCCGAGCGCGTCAACCGCTTCCAGCAGTCCTCCCGCCAGATCGAGGGCGGCAACCACCAGATCATCGACGGCTAGCTAACCGGCGTGTTTGCGCCTCACGTTGCCGTGTTGGCGTCGTGCGCGGCCAATACGGCGACGCCACGCGCAAACAAGGCGACGTCAGCGGCCAACACGGCGGCTAGGCCACGCGCTCACCAGGGTGGTGGCGTGCGCGCCCGCGCGGACGCCGGCTTCCAGTGCCTCGCGGGGGGTCGCGCCGGCCAGCCAGGCGGCGATCAGGCCGGCGTCGAAGGCGTCGCCGGCGCCGGTGGTGTTGACGCAGTCGGTGGGTTCGGCGGGCACGGAGACCAGGCCGTCGCGGTCGATCCAGGTGGCGCCGTCGGGGCCGGCGGTGACGGCGACGATGCCGTGGTCGAGCAGGCCGGTGGCGCTTGACGGGTCGGGGGAGCCGGTGAGCAGGGCCAGCTCGGTGCTGTTGGGCAGAAACAGGTCGACGTCGCGGACGAGGTCGACGAAGGCCGCCGGGTCGGCGATGAGGTTGGCGGCCTGGGGGTCGACCGAGGTGGTCAGTCCTGCGGAGCGGGCGGCGGCCAGGATCGCCACACCGGCGTCCCGGGACGACGCGTCGAGCAGGACGTAGCCGGACAGGTGCAGGTGGGCGGCGCCGTCGAGGAGCGCCGGATCGAGGTCGTCGGCGCGCAGCAGGGCGTTGGCGCCGCGGTCGGGGAGCATGCTGCGCTGACCCTTGGCGTCGACCAGGACGACGACGCAGCCGGTGGCCGCGGCCGGATCGACGGTGAACGCGCAGCGCACACCGGCGGCGGTCAGCTCCCGGCGCACCGAGTCGCCGGCGACGTCGGCGCCGATCCGGGACACCAGGGTGGTGTCCGCGCCGAGGTGGGCGAGCCAGGCGGCGGTGTTGGCCGCGGCGCCGCCGGGCGAGAGGCTGACCTTGGCGCGGACGTCGTCGCCATGCACGATGGGGTCGCTGTGCCGGGCGACGACGTCCAGGGCCGCGTCGCCGACGACCACTACCCGGGGGGAGCTCACAAGGTGGTGACGGTACGGGCCTACGCCGCGCTGACCGCGGCCGGCTTCCGGCGCTTCTCCACCTACCGCCAGGCCACCGTGGCCGGTGCGTTCGCCAATGTCGCGTTCGGCTTTCTGCGCACCTACGTGCTGCTGTCGGTGGCCGGATCCGCGGGCGAGTTGGCCGGGTACGACCGGGCCCAGCTGGTCACGTTCGTCTGGGTCGGTCAGGGACTGCTCGCGGTGGTCAACGCCTGGGGGCCGCTGGACATGGCCGACCGGGTCCGTTCCGGGGACGTGGTGGCCGATCTGCTCCGGCCGGTGCCGACGCTGGCCATGTACCTGTGTGCCGATCTCGGCCGGGCCGGCTTCGCCATGGTCACCCGGTTCGTGACGCCGGTCGTGGTCGGGCTGCTGGCCTTCGAGTTCTCTCTGCCGGGACACCTGCTCAGCTACGGGCTGTTCGCGGGTTCCGTCCTGCTTGCGGTGGTGATCGCGTTCAGCTGGCGGTACATGATCGGCCTGTCCGCGTTCTGGCTGCTCGACGCGCGTGGCCTGAACATGATGTGGGTGTTCCTGTGGGGCGGGGGCAGCGGGTTGTACTTCCCGCTGCCGGTGCTGCCCGGCTGGCTGGAGTTGACGCTGTGGATCGGCACGCCCTTCCCGGCGACGATGCAGGCGCCGCTGGACATCGCGGTCGAGCGGGGCGGCCTCGGCCATGCCGCGCTGGTGCTGGCGGCCCAGATCGGGTGGGCGGCGATCTCGCTGGCCCTGTGCCGGCACGTGCAGCGCCGGGCCTGGCGGAAGCTGGTGGTCCAGGGTGGGTAGGGCGGTGCCGTACCTGCGCGTTCTGCGGGCCCAGGTGCGTGCCCAGACGCAGTATCGCGCCTCGTTCGTCATGGATCTGATCGGCAGCGGCCTGTTCACCACGCTCGACGTCGCCACGGTGTTCGTGCTGTTCGCCGTGCGGGGCGATCTCGGCGGGTTCGGCGGCCGCGAGGTGCTGCTCATGGCCGCGCTGTCGGCGGCCGCGTTCCCGATCGCGGACCTGACCGCGGGCAACCTTGACCGGCTGCGGCTCTACGTCCGGACCGGGTTGTTCGACACCGTGCTGCTGCGGCCGCTGTCGGCGCTGGGACAGCTGGTCGTCCTGGACTTCCAGCCCCGGCGGATCGGCCGGGTGGTGCAGGGCCTGCTGCTGTACGGGGTCGCGCTCGCGGTCGCCGGCATCGCCTGGACGCCGGGACGCGTGCTGCTCGCCGGGCTCGCTCCCGTTGCCGGGGCGGTGTTCTTCTCCGCCCTGTTCGTCGCCGGGTCGACGGTGGCGTTCTGGTGGATCGAGTCCGGGGAGGTGGCCAACGCCTTCACCTACGGCGGCCGCGACTTCACCTCCTACCCGATCACCATGTACGGCGAGTGGTTCCGCAAGCTGTTCGCGTTCGGGCTCGGATTTGCCTTCGTTGCTTACCTTCCGGCGCTGGCGCTGCTCGGGCGGACGGACCCGCTCGGCACGCCAAGCTGGCTGCACTGGTGCTCGCCGGTCACCGCGCTGCTGGCCGCCGCCGGCGCGGGTTGGTTGTGGCGCACCGGAATCCGTCACTACCGGAGCACAGGATCATGATCATCGAGGCGCGTGGGCTGCGCAAGGACTTCACCCTTCGCCGCAAAGCCGGGCGGCTGCGCCGGGAACGGCACATAGTGTCCGCTGTGGACGGTGTGAACCTGTGCGTGGAGCGCGGCGAGCTGGTCGGCTACATCGGACCGAACGGCGCGGGAAAGTCCACCACGCTGAAGATGATGACCGGGGTGCTCACCCCGTCCGGCGGCACGGTCCGGGTCTGCGGGCTGGAACCCGTGCCGCAGCGGACAAAGCTGGCCCGGCGGATCGGCGTGGTGTTCGGGCAGCGCTCGCAGCTATGGTGGGACCTGCCGCTGGCCGACTCGTTCTCCTTGCTACGGCACATCTACCGCGTCCCGCCGGCCGAGCACGCCGCCCGCCTGACCCGGCTGCGGGCCCTGCTGGACCTCGACGAGTTCCTCGACACCCCGGTGCGCCAGCTGTCCCTCGGCCAGCGGATGCGCGGCGAGCTCACCGCGGCGCTGCTGCACGGGCCCGAGGTACTCTTCCTCGACGAACCGACCATCGGCCTCGACGTGATCAGCAAGCAGGCCGTGCGCGCGTTCCTGGCCGACCTGGGCGCCGCCGGGGACACCACGATCCTGCTGACCACGCACGACTTGGCCGACATCGAGAAGCTCTGCCGCCGCCTGGTGGTGATCGACCACGGCCGGGTCGTGCACGACGGCACTCTGGAAGAGCTGCACGCCAGCCACGGCTCGCGCCGCACCATCGTGGCCGATGTGGACACTCCATGGCCGCCAGGCCTCACCCTCAAGGGCGCCACCGTAACCTCGGTGGAGGGCCTCCGCGTCACCCTCACCCTCGACGGCGCGGCCGCCGGCGAAGTCGTCGCCCAACTAGCTCAAGCCGTGCCCCTGCGCGACCTTTCCGTACAGGAGCCCGCAATCGAGGACGTCATCGCCCGCCTCTACACGGCTCCCCGGACAGCAACGTGACATCGCTTCCCCAACCCGGATGCGCCACCCAAGGGGCCGCCAAGTCGCGCGATCGAGTGTCGGAAACGGTGGCCGCGCCGCGCGCCGCGCGTGCAGCGCGACCGCACCCGATCTCCGCGATCACGCGGTCCAGATCTTTGCGAAGGGACCACCCGCCATCGGCCGGTCCGCGGCAACCGGCACCTACCCAAACGTGACCTTGCCCTGGGGAAGGAATGTCACGTGACTTGCTTGCCGATGTGGAGCTCGGCAGGTCGTCGGGCTGGTGGGGTTGGGGATCGAGTCGGGCTCGGCCATGATCGGCGTTTGTGGAGTTCACGCTCAGATATTCGGGGGTGAACTCCGAACGGTGATCTCCACTCCCATGCCCGGGATGATCGCCGTTTCAACCACGGCCATCGGTGACGTCGGTGGAGGCTTGGGGTGAGTTGGCGGGAGCCAGCTCGACGGCGACCGCTGCCGCGAGGCGGACGTTGTCGAGTACCAGGGCCTCGTTGGCGGCGAGGCTGGCGCCGGCGCTGGCGGTGTGGAAGTGCTCGAGGAGCACGGGGGTCACGTCGCCGCCGCGTATGCCTCGGCGCTCGACGAGTTTCATGCCCTCGGCCAGCAGGCGGTCGTGGAGGTCGGCGTCGAGCTCGTGTTGGGCCGGCACGGGGTTGACCAGAAGGATGCCGGAGCGGCCGGGGACGTGCGCGAAGTGGGCCGCCACGACCGTAGCGGCCGCGGCGGGGGTGTCGACCCGCCAGGGCACGGTGAAGTTGGACTCGCGGCGGTAGAAGGCGGGGAACGAGTCGGTGCGGTAGCCGATCACCGGGACGGAGCGGGTCTCCAGCACCTCGACCGTGGCCGCGATGTCCAGAATGGACTTGACGCCGGAGCAGACGACGAGGACCGGGGTGCCGGCCAGCACGTCGAGATCGGCCGACACGTCCCACCCGGTGCCCAGGTGCACGCCGCCGAGCCCGCCGGTGCCGAACACGGCGATCCCGGCCGCGGCCGCGAGCGCCGCCGTGCCGGCCACCGTGGTCGCGCCGTCGCGGCCCAGCGCCAGGGCCGGGCCGAGGTCGCGGCGGGACAGTTTCACCAGGCCGGCCGCCGGGTCGCACACTCTGTCCAATTCGGACTCGCTCAGCCCGATCCGCGCGCGGCCGCCGAGCACGGCGATCGTGGCCGGCACGGCGCCCGCGCCCCGCACCGCCGCCTCCAGCCGGGTGGCCACCTCGCGGTTGCGCCCCGCCGGCAGCCCGTGCGCGAGCAGCGTGCTCTCCAGTGCCACCACCGCACGGCCGGCGGACAACGCCTCGGCGACCTCGTCGGCGACGATCATTCGAAGTCCCACCGGGTCGGGGAGCCCTCGAAGTCCTTCTCGGCCACGCCGAACGCCCACGTCGGTCGCACCCGGACGGACGCGTTCTTCGCCGGGTCGAGGAAGTCGAGCGGGTAGTCGGTGCCGTACTTGGCGTTCATCCCGTCCAGAAACCGTTGTATCGCGGGAATCTCGGTGACGATCTCGGCCCTGCCCTCGAGCACGACCGGATTCCGCGGGTCCGCTGTGGACACCGAGACGACCGGGCGGGTCCGAAGGTTGCGGATCTTCCTGGACCGCAGGCTCGAGGAGAACCACAGATCCCCGTCCTGCCACACCGCCCACACCGGCATGGTGTGCGGGCGGCCGTCCGGCCAGACCGTGGCCACCCAGTAGTCGTGGCTGTCCCGCAGCCGCTCGAGCGCCCAGGACCAGGGGAGCAGCCCGCTGCCCCGGTCGGCGGGCAGGATCCCGTAGCCCGGCATGTGCGGCCGGGCCGCTCGTGGCTCAGTCGAAGATGCCACGCGGCTTGGCCACCTCCCGGAGCCAGCCCTCGATCTGCTGCTCCCAGTTGGTCCGGCCGAGCGCGGCGTTGTCGACGGTGAACGCACCGAGGAACGACTGGCCGCGGCCGCCGAGCCCGCCGCCCTTGGCCACCCGGACCCGCTTGTTGACGTCCAGCACCACCTGCACGTCGCGCGGGCGGGCCAGGAAGCTGACCGCCAGCTCGTTGAACACGCCGGCGAACGCGCGCGACGGTGCGAAGTGGATCTCCTGGAAGAACGGCAGCTGCTGGTCGACGCCGTCAAGGCGGTTCTTCTCCAGGCTGGCACGGGTGAACTGGAAGCCGAGCCGGGACACCGCGTCGAGGATCCGGTGCTGGGCCGGCACCGGCTCGATCGACACGGCGTCGACGTCCTGCGGGTCGACGATCGTGCTCGCCAGGTTGAGGTTGGTCTGCAGGCCGACCGCCATGCCGGTGAGGTACTTGCCGAACACCGTGGTGATCGGGGTCTCCCAGGGCATCTGCACCTCGAACGGCACCCGGACCTGGGCGCCGGCCCGGACCAGCTCCCGGCCGGCCAGCTGCACCGTCTGGAACGGCAGGTCCGTCACCTGGGCCGGCCTGCCGTTGCCGCCGCCGGTCTCGACCCTGGCCAGCAGGGTCACCCCGAGCGACTCGACCTCCTGGTCGATCTGGCCGCCGGCGAGCAGCACCTCGCCGTGCAACGTCGCGCCGGGCCGCACGCTTCGATCGAGCAGCCGGGCGTCCACTTTGGCACCGCCCGAGCCGAAGCTCGCCAACACCTTCTGGAACATGCGCCGATCCTGCCAGCACCGGGTCGCGGAGGGCGGCATATCGGGCATCATTGACGGTGATGAGTACGCAGACACAGACCCGGCCGGACGTCGACACCCGTCCGGAGGGCACGGACACCACGGGTGACGACACCCCGAAGATGTTCCACTACGTGAAGAAGGACAAGATCGCGGAGAGCGCGGTCCTCGGCACGATGGTGGTGGCGCTGTGCGGCGAGGTGTTCCCGGTGACCCGCTCGCCCAAGCCCGGCTCGCCGGTCTGCCCGGAGTGCAAGCGGATCTTCGAGGGCCTGCCGTCCGGCGGCGACGGCGGTGACGGCGGCGAGTAGGTCGTCAGGTCGGCGGGTGCAGCCCGGGTAGCCAGCCGGGCTGCTCGGTCTCGCCGCACAGCGGGCACAGCGCTTCGACCACGGCATCGGCTTCCTCGAAGGCCGCCCGGACCCGGCGGTACACCGTGCCGGCGTCGGCGACGATCATCGAGTGCGCGGTGAACCGGTGATCTCCCACCTGTTCGATGGTTTCGCGCATGGTGCGGCAGCCATGGCATGCCGTGCGCACCGAGTCGCCGGCAGGCTCGCTCATGGGGTTCTGCGTTCGAGCGAGGGCAGCTGCCCGCCGGCCGGCTTCGCCCGCCCCTCGCCGCGGACCTCGCCGTCGGCCTTACCCCGCTCGTCGGACCTGATCTGCGACGCGACATGCTCCATCTCCAGCCGCCGCCACCGGCGCCGCTGCCGGCGCGTCATCCGGGCCGGGTACATCTCCTGGATGGACGCGTTGAAGTAGGCGCCGAACACGATCGCGAACCCGATGAAGAACGCGAACAGCAGGAACGCGATCGGCGTGGCCAGCGCGCCGTAGGTGTAGCCGGTGGTGGTGATCCACGCGATGTAGAGCCGCAGCCCGCTGCTGGCCAGCAGGAAGAAGATCATGGCGAGGACGGCGCCGGGCAGGCCGCGGTGCCAGGGCAGCTTGCGCGGCAGGGCGAGCTTGTACAGCGTGGTCAGGGCCAGCACGATCAGCACGCCGAGGGACGGGAAGTAGAGCACGTCGACCCAGGTCTGGATGTCCGGCCGCCACGCCGTGGGGAACAGCTTCGGCACCAGGTCAGGGCCCAGCGCCAGCAGCGGCAGCCCGATCACCAGCAGCACAAGGCTGGCCATGTACAGCAGCAGCGCGAAGATCCGCTGCCAGACCTCGTGCCGCACGCCGTACTGGTCGTGCGCGACGGTGATCGCGTCGACGAACGAGGACATGGCCGACGAGCCGGCCCACAGCGAGATCAGGAAGCCGACGGTGAGGATCTCGCCGCGGCCGTTGCGCAGGATGTCGTTGACCGTCGGGTCGATGATCTGGGTGACCACGTTCTCGCTGAACGCGGTCCGGGACCACTCGCTGATCTTCTCCTGGACCGCGGTGACCACCTCGTCGCCGACCCAGGCGCCGACGTAGCCCAGGCTGCCGAGCAGCCCGAGCAGCAGCGGCGGCAGCGACAGGATCTGCCAGAACGCCGCTTCGGCCGCCTCGGAGAAGACGTTGCCGTTCCACGCCTTCGACGCCGTGCGCTTGACCAGCCGCCAGAGCCCGCGCCGCGGCAGCTCGCTGGTCGCCGCCGCGGCATTGCGCGTCGGGTGCTGTGGCTGTGGACTCATCTCACCTTCAAGGATGGTCCATCTCGGCGGTGTTGGCCCACTGATCCGCGATCGTGTCGCGTCGCACCGGGCCCCGGCGGCGGCGACCCGGTAGGCTCTCTGGGTGCCCTCAACGGCGTACCGCTGAGGGCTTTTGGCTGCCTGTGGCAAGAAAAGCAGGAAAAGGGGGTCGGCAACGCGTGTCAGTGCAGGACTTGGCTGCGTCACCACAGGCGGCTCCCGGCTCCCGGCCGCTGCGCGCCTGGCAGCGGCGCGCGCTGACCCGCTACCTCGCCGCCCGGCCCAAGGACTTCCTGGCGGTGGCCACGCCGGGCGCCGGCAAGACGGTGTTCGGGCTGCGGCTGGCGACCGAGCTGCTCGCCGACCGCACGGTCGAGGCGGTCACCGTGGTCACCCCGACCGAGCATCTCAAGCACCAGTGGGCCGCGGCCGCCAACGCCGCCGGCATCTCGCTGGATCCCAACTTCCGCAACACCACCGGCGCCACCTCGTCGGACTACCGGGGCGTGGCGGTGACCTACGCGCAGGTGGCCGCGCATCCCGCGCTGCACCGGGTCCGCACGGAGAACCGCAGGACCGTGGTGATCCTCGACGAGATCCACCACGGCGGGGACGCCAAGTCCTGGGGCGACGCGATCCGCGAGGCGTTCACCCCCGCGGTGCGCCGAATCGCGCTGACCGGCACCCCGTTCCGCAGCGACGACTCGCCGATCCCGTTCGTCACCTACGAGCCGGACCCGGCCGGGTTCCAGCGCAGCAGGGCCGACCACACCTACGGCTACGCCGACGCGCTGGCCGACGGCGTGGTCCGTCCGGTGATCTTCCTGGCCTACTCCGGCGAGACCAGCTGGCGCACCAGCGCGGGGGAGGAGTTCACCGCCCGGCTCGGCGAGCCGATGACCAACGAGCAGACCGCCCGCGCCTGGCGGACCGCGCTGGACCCGGCCGGCGAGTGGATCCCGGCCGTGCTGACCGCGGCCGATCTGCGGTTGAGCCAGGTTCGGGCCGACGGCATGCCGGACGCGGCCGGCCTGGTGATCGCGTCGGACCACGAGGCGGCCAAGGCCTACGCCAAGGTCCTCGAGCGGGTGACCGGCCGGCCGCCGGCGCTGGTCCTGTCCGACGACCCCAGGGCGTCCGGGCGGATCGCGTCGTTCGCCGAGTCCACCGATCCCGACGAGCGGTGGATGATCGCGGTGCGCATGGTCAGCGAGGGTGTCGACATCCCGCGCCTTGCCGTGGGCGTGTACGCGACCAGCGCGTCGACGCCGCTGTTCTTCGCCCAGGCGGTCGGCCGGTTCGTCCGCGCCCGCAGGCCGGGGGAGACCGCGAGCGTGTTCCTGCCCAGCGTGCCGACCCTGCTCGAGCTGGCCAGCCAGCTCGAGGCCGAGCGCGACCACGTGCTCGGCAAGCCGCACCGGGACAAGGACGGTTGGGACGACGAGCTGCTTGCCGACGCCAACACCCTCAAGGACGAGCCCGGCGAGGAGGAGAAGGCGTTCGTCTCGCTGGGCGCGTCGGCCGAATTGGACCAGGTGATCTACGACGGCTCGTCGTTCGGCACCGCGGCGTTCGCGGGATCCGAGGAGGAGCAGGAGTACCTCGGGCTGCCCGGCCTGCTGGAGCCCGACCAGGTCCGCGCGCTGCTGCGGCAACGTCAGGAGAGCCAGCTCAAGCAGCGCTCCCGGCCCGCGGCGGCGCCGGCCGCCGAGCCGCGCCCGGTCTCGGTG
>NZ_DASZCQ010000208.1:0-16260 GCF_035942955.1 Actinophytocola sp.
ATCAAACTCTCCAAAACAAACCCTGACCCAACAAAAGTTGAGCACACTCAAAAGAACCCACAAAAGGATTCAAACAAGCTCTACTGGCATACAAAATCGACACACTGTTGAGTTCTCAAACAACACACGCACACCCATCACGCGCACGACACGCGATCCAGGGGCTTGTCCTGCCTTGGTTTTCGGCTCGAACCGTTCTCCGAGCCACGATCGCCCACTCTACCACCTGCTGTGGGAGCTTGGTTCGCAACCCCTCGCCGACGCCCGTTCCCTTGAGCCTGCTGGCTTTCCGAGCCCGGTGCGCGCCGGCGAGGGTGAAAGGTACACGGCCGCCCACGGCGCGGTCAAATCGGTATCCACTTCCACGAAAACCCCAGGTCAGACGCTTACGTCCACCCCGGCCGTCGTGCGCTTGCCGCGGCGCAGCACCAGCCACCGGCCGTGCAGCAGGTCCTCCTTCGACGGCCGCCACTCCTCGTCGGTGATCTTGATGTTGTTCACGTAGGCGCCGCCCTCGCTCACCGCCCGGCGGGCCGCCCCCTTGCTGGACACCAGCCCGGCGCTGACCAGGAGGTCGACGATCGTGGGCTCCTCGGACAGCCGCGCGGTCCCGGTCGGCGCCTCGGCCATGGCCGCGTCCAGCGTGGCGGCGTCCAGCTCGCGCAGCTCCCCGCGGCCGAACAGCGCCTGGCTGGCCGTGACCACCTGCCTGGTCTCCCGCTCGCCGTGCACGAGCGTGGTGAACTCCTCGGCCAGCCGCTTCTGCGCCGCCCGTAGCTGGGGTTTCTCCTCGGTGGCACGCGCAAGCTCGGCGATCTCCTCCCGGGACAGGAAGGTGAGCATCCGCAGGTACCGCAGCGCGTCCTCGTCGCCGACGTTGACGAAGTACTGGTACCAGGCGTACGGCGAGGTCATGCTCGGGTCGAGCCAGACGTTGCCGCCCCCGGTCGACTTGCCGAACTTGCGCCCCTCGGAGTCGGTGACCAGCGTCAAGGTCAGCGCGTGGACGTGCGCGCCAGCCACCTTCCGGACCAGGTCGACCCCGGAGATGATGTTGCCCCACTGGTCCGCGCCGCCGATCTGCAGCCGGCAGCCGTACTTGCGGTGCAGCTGGACGTAGTCGTGCGCCTGCAACAGCATGTAGCTGAACTCGGTGTAGGAGATGCCGTCCGATTCCAGCCGGCGCTTGATCGTCTCCCGGGACAGCATCGTGTTGACCGAGAAGTGCTTGCCGACGTCCCGCAGGAACGTGGTCACCGGCAGGTCCGCGGTCCAGGCCGTGTTGTTCTCCACCAGCGCGCCGGTCGGCGAGCCGTCGAAGTCGACGAACCGCTCCAGCTGCCCGCGGATCCGCTCGGTCCACTCGGCCACGGTGTCCACCGACTGCATGGCGCGTTCGCCGACCTCCCGCGGATCCCCCACCATCCCGGTCGCGCCGCCGGCAAGCACGATCGGCCGGTGGCCCGCGCGCTGGAACCGGGTCAGCCCGAGCAGCGGCACCAGGTTGCCGGCGTGCAGGCTGGGAGCGGTCGGGTCGAAGCCGCAGTAGAGGGTGAGCGGGCCGGCGTCCAGGTCGCGGCGCAGCGCGTCGAGATCGGTCGACTGCGCGATCAACCCGCGCCAGGACAGCTCGTCGAGAATGTGCTCGCTCAAAGCATCACCTCGCAAGCTCGGTGATGCCGGACCCCGTCGCCTCGCAGGCTCGGCGACGGGGCGCTGGTCGATGGTTCGCTCCGCAAGCTCCGCTCACGACTACGTATTGTCCCCGACCGGATCAACGCTGTTTCTTGCCGCCCCGGCGGTAGGTGCTGACCGTCGGGGAGCCGTCCAGCCAGAACCGCCACGGGACGTCCATGGCGACAGCGACGCCCACCCGCGGGCCGACCCCGATCTCGTGCCCGGCCACCGGCGCGCCGGCCAGCAGGCGGATCGGCGAGCCCGGCTCGGTCAGGTCGACCCCGTTGTGCCGGCGGTCGAGGCCGAGCACGCCGGTCAGCCGCGCCGGGCCCTTGGCCAGCTCGGTGGCGCTGCGGGCGCCCGGCCGCCGGCGCATCGCGACGTCCAGCCCGGACACCACCTCGCCCGCGCGGAGCAGCACCGCGCCCGGCACGCCGTCGGTCAGCGCCACCACGTTGGCGCAGAAGTGCATGCCGTAGACGAAGTAGACGTACAGGTGGCCGGCCGGGCCGAACATCACCTCGTTGCGCGCGGTCCGGCCGCGGTAGCAGTGCGAGGCGGGATCGTCCCCGCCGCGGTACGCCTCCACCTCGGTCAACCGGACCTGGACGACGCCTTCGGGCAGGGCGGACTCCAGCACGCAGCCCAGCAGGAACCGGGCGGCGTCGACCGGGTCGACGGCCAGGTCCTCTCGCCGGACGAGATCGCTCATTTCATCACCTCGCAAGCTCGGTGACGGCGAACCCGCCTCCTCGTTCCTCGGCGGCAGGGCAGCGCTCGATGGTTCGCTCCGCAAGCTCCGCTCATTCCGTCACCTCGCAAGCTCGGTGACGGTGACCCTGCCACCTCGTTCCTCGGCGGCAGGGCAGCGCTCGATGGTTCGCTCCGCAAGCTCCGCTCACGTGACCCACGAACGGTGCTCGGCGACGCGGTCGAGCACGCGCCGGAGCTGCTCGGCCACCCGATCGGGTGCGGTGCCGCCGTAGGCGTCGCGGGAGGAGATCGATCCGGTCACGGTAAGCACACTACGCAGCTCCGGGGTGAGGCTGGGATGCACGCCGGCCAGCTCGTCGTCGGTCAGCTCGTCGAGACCCACCCCGCGGGCCTCGGCCAGCCGGACGCACGCACCGGCCGCCTCGTGCGCCACGCGGAACGGAACCCCTTGCCGCACAAGCCATTCCGCGATGTCGGTGGCCAGCGTGAACCCGGCGGGGGCCAGCGCCGCCATCCGGTCGGTGTCGAACGTGAGGGTGCCGACCATCCCGGCGATCGCGGGCAGCAGCAGCTCGAGCTGCTCCACCGAGTCGAACAGCGGCTCCTTGTCCTCCTGCAGGTCGCGGTTGTACGCAAGGGGCTGGGCCTTCAGCGTGGCCAGCAGCCCGGTGAGGTTGCCGATCAGCCGGCCGGACTTGCCCCTGGTCAGCTCCGCCACGTCCGGGTTCCGCTTCTGCGGCATGATCGAGCTGCCGGTGGCCCAGGCGTCGTCGAGCACCGCGTAGGAGAACTCCGCGGTGGTCCAGATGATCACCTCCTCGGCGATCCTGGACAGGTTCACCCCGAGCATGGCCAGGCAGAACGCGATCTCGGCGGCGAAATCCCTTGATGCCGTGCCGTCGATCGAGTTCTCCGCGGGCGCGTCGAAGCCAAGCTCCTCGGCGACGGCCGCGGGGTCCAGGCCCAGCGAGGACCCGGCCAGCGCGCCGGAGCCGTACGGGGACACCGCCGCCCGCCGGTCCCAGTCGCGCAGCCGGTCCACGTCCCGCAGCAACGCCTGGACGTGGGCAAGCAGGTGGTGGGCGAGCAGGATCGGCTGGGCGTGCTGCAGGTGGGTGCGGCCGGGCAGCACCGCGTTCGGATGCCGCCGGGCCTGCGCCACCAGCGCGTCCACCACGTCCAGCACCCCGGCGGCGACCCGGCGCGCGGCGTCCCGCAGCCACATTCGGAACAGCGTGGCCACCTGGTCGTTGCGGGATCGCCCGGCGCGCAGCTTGCCGCCCAGCTCGGCGCCGGCCCGCTCGAGCAGGCCGCGTTCAAGGGCGGAGTGCACGTCCTCGTCGGCCGGCGCGGGCCCGAACGCGCCGGCCGCCACGTCGGCGGCGAGGGCGTCCAGCGCGCCGAGCATGTCCCGCAGCTCGTCATCGGTGAGCAGCTTGGCCCGGTGCAGCACCCGGGCGTGGGCGCGCGAGCCGGCCAGGTCGTACGGCGCCAGCCGCCAGTCGAACCGCGTCGACTTCGACAGCGCCGCCATCGCCTCGGCCGGGCCGGACTCGAACCGCCCGCCCCACAGCTGGCTCATGAATGGTGCAGGTCGCGCTTGGCGGCGATCTTGCTGGGCAGGCCCCAGAGCTGAACGAAGCCCTTGGCCAGCGACTGGTCGAAGGTGTCGCCCTCGTCGTAGGTGGCCAGGTTGAAGTCGTACAGCGACTGGTCGCTGCGCCGGCCGGTGACCACCGCGTTGCCACCGTGCAGCACCACCCGGATCTCGCCGGAGACGTGCTCCTGGGTCTTGGCGATGAACGTGTCCAGCGCGTCCTTGAGCGGGGAGAACCACAGGCCGTCGTAGGCCAGCTCGCTCCACCGCTGCTCGACCTGCCGCTTGAACCGCGCCAGGTCGCGCTCCACGGTCACGTTCTCCAGCTCCCGGTGCGCGGTGATCAGGGTGAGGGCGCCGGGCGCCTCGTACACCTCGCGGCTCTTGATGCCGACCAACCGGTCCTCGACCATGTCGATGCGTCCCACCCCGTGCGCCCCGGCCCGCCGGTTGAGCTCCTGGATGGCCTGCAGCATGGTCACGGTCTCGCCGTCGATGGCCACCGGGACGCCACGGTCGAAGGTGACCACCAGCTCGTCCGGCGCGTGCCACTCGGCCGGGTCCTGCGTGTAGGAGTAGACGTCCTTGGTCGGCGCGTTCCACAGGTCCTCGAGGAAGCCGGTCTCCACCGCGCGGCCCCAGACGTTCTGGTCGATGGAGAACGGGGACTTCTTGGACACCTCGATGGGCAGGTTGCGCTCCTCGGCCCAGGCGATGGCCTTCTCCCTGGTCCAGGCGTAGTCCCGGACCGGGGCCACGACGCGCAGGTCGGGCGCCAGCGCGCCGATGCCGACCTCGAACCGCACCTGGTCGTTGCCCTTGCCGGTGCAGCCGTGCGCCACCGTGGTCGCGCCGTGGTACTTCGCCGCCTCCACCAGGTGCTTGGCGATCAGCGGCCGGGACAGCGCCGACACCAGCGGGTAGCGGTCCATGTAGAGCGCGTTGGCCTGCAGCGCCGGCAGGCAGTACTGCTCGGCGAACTCGTCGCGCGCGTCGGTGACGACCGCCTCCACCGCGCCGCACTCCAGCGCGCGCTTGCGGATCGTGTCGAGATCCTCGCCGCCCTGCCCGACGTCCACCGCCACGGCGACGACTTCGGCGCCGGTCTCCTCGGCGATCCAGCCGATCGCCACCGAGGTGTCCAGCCCACCGGAGTAGGCCAGCACGATCCTTTCCGTCATTCCTCGTTCTCCCTGTCTGGTTGTACGTCTGATTGGGACACTCGGGCCGCCAGCCCGGTGAACCGGTCGGCGAGCTCCTTGCCGGACAACGGTTCCCTGGCGATCACCAGGACCGTGTCGTCGCCGGCGATGGTGCCGACCACCTCGTGCAGCGCCGCCCGGTCGATGGCGCTGGCCAGGAACTGCGCGGCGCCCGGCGGCGTGCGCAGCACGGTCAGGTTGGCCGAGCCGTCGGCCGAGACCAGCAGCTCGGCGAGCAGCCTGGTCAGCCGGGACGTGCCACCCTGCACACCCCGGACCGGGCTGCCGTCCTCCGGGATCACGTAGATCGGCGCTCCCCCGTCGGCCCCGCGCAGCTTCACCGCGCCCAGCTCGTCGAGGTCGCGCGACAGCGTGGCCTGGGTGACCTCGATGCCTTCCGCGGCAAGGAGCTTGGCCAGCTCGGTCTGGCTGCGGATGCCCATCGAGGTGACCAGCTCGACGATCCGCGCCTGCCGGGCCACCCTGGTCGACGCCGAGGTGGTCACTGCTCCACCAGCCAGGTGAGCAGCGCCTTCTGGGCGTGCAGCCGGTTCTCCGCCTCGTCCCACACCGCGCTCTGCGGGCCGTCGAGGACCTCGTCGGTGATCTCCCGGCCCCGGTGCGCGGGCAGGCAGTGCAGCACGATCGCGTCCGGCGCGGCCCTGGCCAGCAGGTCGGCGTTGAGCTGCAGCGGGCGGAACGAGGTGACCCGGTCCTTGCCGTCGTTCTCCTGACCCATCGACGTCCACGCGTCGGTGACCAGCACGTGCGCGCCGTCCACCGCGGCGTGCGGGTCGGTCAGCAGGCTCACCGTGGCGCCCGTGTCGCTGGCCCGGTGCTTGGCGTCCAGCACGAAGTCCGGGTGCGGCTGGAAGCCGTCCGGGGTGGCCACCCGGACGTGCAGGCCCGCGGTGGCGCCGCCGAGCAGCAGCGAGTGCGCCATGTTGTTGGCCCCGTCGCCGAGGTAGGTCAGGGTCAGGCCGGCCAGCCTGCCGTGCCGCTCGCGCACGGTCTGCAGGTCGGCGAGCACCTGGCAGGGATGGAACTCGTTGGTCAGCGCGTTGATCACCGGGACGGCCGAGGCCGAGGCCATCGCGTCGATCCGGGCCTGGGCGAAGGTCCGCCACACCACGACGTCGACGTACCGGGACAGCACCCGCGAGGTGTCCTCGATGGTCTCCTCGCGGCCGAGCTGCATGGTGCGGCCGTCGATGATCACCGGCTGCCCGCCGAGCTGGGCGATGCCGACCTCGAACGACAGCCTGGTGCGGGTGGAGTTCTTCTCGAAGATCGCGGCGACCGCCTTGCCGGCCAACGACCGCGACCCGAGCGGGTCGGCCTTCAACCGCGCCGCGAGGTCGAGCACGGCCGCCTGCTCGTCGGGCGTGAGGTCGTCGTCCCGCAGGAAGTGCCGCGTCACTGCGACGCCCCCCGGTCGAGGGCCTTGGGCAGCGCGCCGAGGAAGTCGTCGACCTGCTCGTGGTTGATGATCAGCGGCGGGGCCAGCCGGACCGTGTCCGGTTGCACGTTGTTGACCAGGTATCCGGCCTCCTGAGCGGCCCTGGCCACCGCGGCCGACACCGGCTCGTGCAGCGCGATGCCCAGCAGCAGGCCGGTCCCGCGGACCCCGGCGACCAGCGGGTGGTTGAGCTCCTCGACGCCGGCGACGATCTCCTTGCCCATCGCGGCGGCGTGCTCGCACAGCCCGTCGGCGGCGATCGTGCGCAGCACCGCGAGCCCGGCGGCGCAGGAGATCGGGTTGCCGCCGAACGTCGTGCCGTGCTGGCCGGGCTGGAACAGGTCGGCGGCCGGGCCGGCGCCGATGCACGCGCCGATCGGCAGGCCGCCGCCGAGGCCCTTGGCCAGGGTGAAGACGTCCGGTGTGATCCCTTCCTGCTGGAATGCGAACCAGCTGCCGGTGCGCCCGATCCCGGTCTGCACCTCGTCGAGCACCAGCAGGGCGCCGTGCCGGCTCGTGAGCTCCCTTGCCGCCCGCAGGTAGCCGTCCGGGGCCGGCCGCACGCCGCCCTCGCCGAGCACCGGCTCGAGGAACACCGCGGCCGTTTGACCGTCCACAGCGGACTCGAGCGCGGCCGGATCCCCGTACGGGACGTGCTCGACGTCCGGCAGCAGCGGCTGGAACGGCTCGCGCTTGGGCGGCTGGCCGGTGAGCGTGAGGGCGCCCATGGTCCGACCGTGGAACGCGCCGTCACAGGCCACGATCTTGCTCCGGCCGGTCAGCCTGGTCAGCTTGAGCGCGGCCTCCACGGCCTCGGCGCCGGAGTTGCAGAACAGGACCTTGGCCGCCCCGGTGAGACCGGCGACGTCCAGCAGCGCCTCGGCCAGCTCCACGGTGACCGGGTTGACGTACAGGTTGGACGTGTGGCCCAGCTCGGCGATCTGCTCGGTCACGGCCCGCACCACGGCCGGGTGCGCGTGCCCGAGCGCGTTGACCGCGATGCCGCCGACCAGGTCGAGGTAGCGGTTGCCGTCGGCGTCCCAGACGTAGGCGCCCTCGCCGCGCACCAGGGTGAGCCCAGGCGTGCCGTAGTTGTTCATCAACGACGACTTCCACCTGGCCTGTCCGTCCGAATTGGACGCGATCATCGATCCTCCTCCTGGTCCGGAAGCACCATGGTTCCGACTCCGTGGCTGGTGAACACCTCGAGCAGCACGGAGTGCGCGAGCCGGCCGTCGATCACGTGCGCGCGGCGCACCCCGCCCCGCACCGCGTGCAGGCACGCCTCCATCTTCGGGATCATGCCGCTGGCCAGGTTGGGCAGCAGCTTCTCAAGATCGCTCGCGCGGATCTGGTGCAGCAGCGAGGAGCGGTCCGGCCAGTCGGCGTAGAGCCCCTCGATGTCGGTCAGCACGACCAGCTTCTCCGCCCCGAGAGCCACCGCGAGCGCGGCCGCGGCGGTGTCGGCGTTGACGTTGTGCGCGACGCCGTTGACGTCCGGGGCCACCGTGGACACCACGGGAATCCGGCCGGCGTTGACGATGTCCTGCACCGCGGCCACGTTCACCTTGACCACGTCGCCGACCAGGCCGAGGTCGACCACCTCGCCGTCCACCACCGCGGTGCGCCGCTCGGCGGTGAACAGGTGCGCGTCCTCGCCGGAGATGCCGACGGCGTACGGGCCGTGCGCGTTGATCAGCGCGACCAGCTCCCGGCTGACCTGACCGGTGAGCACCATCCGGACCACGTCCATGGTCTCCGGCGTCGTCACCCGCAGCCCGGCCTTGAACTCGCCGGGGATGCCGAGCCGGTCGAGCATCGCGGTGATCTGCGGACCGCCGCCGTGCACCACCACCGGGTGCAGGCCGGCCAGCTTGAGGAACACCATGTCCTGCGCGAAGGCGGCCTTCAGGTCCTCGTCGACCATGGCGTTGCCGCCGTACTTCACCACCACGGTGGCGCCGTGGAACCGTTGCAGCCAGGGCAGGGCCTCCACCAGGACGGCGGCCTTCTGCTGGGCGAGATCGGTGGTCATGTCGAGTACGCGCTGTTCTCGTGGACATAGGCGTGGGTCAGGTCGTTGGTCCACACGGTGGCCGTGGCGTCGCCGGCCTTGAGGTCGACGGTGACGCTCACCGCCCGGTCGGTGAGGTCGACCTTGTCCCGCTCCTCCCCCGGTCCGCCGTCCCGGCAGATCCACACGCCGTTCATTGCCACGTCCAGAGTGGACGGTTCGAACGCGGCGCCCGTGGTGCCGACGGCGGCGAGGATGCGGCCCCAGTTGGGATCCTTGCCGTACACCGCGCACTTGAACAGGCTGCTGCGGGCGATCGCCCTGCCGACCTCCACGGCGTCGTCCTCGGATGCCGCGCGCACCACCTCGATCGCGATGTCGTGCTCGGCGCCCTCGGCGTCGGCGAGCAGCTGCTGGGCCAGGTCGTGGCAGACCTCCCGGAGCGCGCGGGTGAACGTGCCGTAGTCCGGTGTGGACTTCGCGGCGCCGCTGCACATCAGCAGCACGGTGTCGTTGGTGGACATGCAGCCGTCGGAGTCCAGCCGGTCGAACGTCACCCGGCAGGCCTCGCGCAGCGCCCGGTCGGCGGTCGCGGCGTCCACGTCGGCGTCGGTGGTGAGCACGACGAGCATGGTGGCCAGCGCCGGGGCGAGCATGCCCGCACCCTTGGCCATGCCGCCAACGGTCCACCCGTCGCCGTGCCGGACGGCCTGCTTGCTCCGGGTGTCGGTGGTCATGATCGCGGTCGCGGCGTCCGGCCCGCCGTCGGCGGACAGCGCGGCCTCGGCGTCCTCGATGCCGGCCAGCAGCCGGGGCCGGTCGAGCTGCTCGCCGATCAGCCCGGTTGAGCACACCACGACGTCGACCGCGCCGCAGCCGAGCAGCTTCGCGGTCAGCTCGGCGGAGGCGTGCGTGTTCTGGAAGCCCTCCGGGCCGGTGTAGCAGTTGGCGCCGCCGGAGTTGAGCACGACCGCGCGGGCGCGGCGGTGCGCCATCACCCGCTCGCTCCACAGCACCGGATTGGCCTTGCAGCGGTTGGCGGTGAACACCGCGGCGGCCACATCGGACGGTCCCTCGTTGACCACGAGGGCCACGTCGAGCTGCCCGTTCGACTTGAGTCCGGCCGCCACCCCCGCGGCCCGGAACCCCTGTGCTGCCGTCACACTCACGGTGCCACTCCCACGGTTGTCAGGCCGGTGATCTCCGGCAGTCCAAGGGCGATGTTCATGGACTGGATCGCGGCGCCCGCGGTGCCCTTGGTCAGGTTGTCGATCGCCGCGACGGCCACGAGTCGTCCGGCGCCGGCGTCCACCGTGACCTGAAGCTGCGCGGCGTTGGAGCCGAGCACCGCCGCGGTAGTCGGCCAGGTCTGCTCGGGCAGCAGGTGCACGAACGGCTCGTCCTGATAGGACTTCTCGTAGGCGCGCCGGGCCGCGTCGCCGTCTACTTCGGACTTGACGGGGGCCGAGCAGGTGGCCAGGATGCCGCGGGCCATCGGGGCGAGGACGGGGGTGAAGGACACCTTCACTCCGGTTCCGGCGACCCGCCCGAGGTTCTGCGCGATCTCGGGAGTGTGCCGGTGCCCGCCGCCCACCCCGTACGCGCTCGCCGAGCCCATCACCTCCGAGCCGAGCAGGTGCGGCTTCAGGCTCTTGCCCGCGCCCGAGGTCCCGCTCACCGCGACCACCACCACGTCCGGCTCGACCAGCCCGTTCACCAGCGCCGGGACCAGTGCCAGGGACGCCGCCGTCGGGTAGCACCCTGGCACCGCGATCCGGGTCGTGCCGCGCAGCGCGTCCCGGGCGCCGGGCAGCTCAGGCAGCCCGTACGGCCAGCTGCCCGCGTGCTCCCCGCCGTACCACCCGGCCCAGTCGTCCGCGCTGGTCAGCCGGTGGTCGGCGGCGCAGTCGACGACCAGCACGGCCGGGTCGAGCCGGGCGGCGATGCCCGCCGAGTGCCCGTGCGGCAGCGCGAGGAACACCACGTCGTGCCCGGTCAACGCCTCCGGCGTGGTGTCGGCGAGCACCCGGTCGGCCAGCGGGAGCAGGTGCGGCTGGTGCCGCCCAAGCGTCGTGCCCGCGCTCCCGCCGGCCGTGAGCGCGCCGATCTCCACCTCGGGGTGACCGAGCAGCAGCCGGAGCAGCTCGCCACCCGCGTAGCCGCTCGCCCCGGCAACCGCCACCCTGACCGTCATGCGGATGATTATGCACGACTATGCAAACCCACTCAAAGGCGGTTTCCCGCGCGGTTACCCTGGGATGGGTGCGATCACTGGAGCGGAGCACCGTCGTCCTCACCGGCGCCACCAGCGGGCTGGGGCGTCACCTCGCCGAACGGTTGGCGGCCACCGGCGCGCACGTCGTGATCCACGGGCGGGACGCCGAGCGGCTCGAGCGGGCTGTCGCGGAGATCGGCGAATCGACCGGGAACGACCGGGTGGACGCCGTCCTCGCCGACCTGAGCGAGCTGACCCAGGTGGACCGGCTGGCCGGCGAGATCGCCGACCGCTGCGACCGGATCGACGTGCTGGTCAACAACGCCGGCGTGGGGTTCGGGGCGCCCGGGGCCGGGCGGCAGGTCAGCGCGGACGGCGTGGAGCTGCGGTTCGCGGTCAACTACCTCGCCGGTTACCACCTCACCCGGCGCCTGATCCCGCTGCTGGTGGAGTCCGCGCCGGCCAGGGTCGTCAACGTGGCGTCGGCCGGCCAGCAGCCGATCGACTTCGACGACCCGATGATGGAACGCTCCTACGACGGCGTCGACGCGTACCGCAGGGCGAAGCTCGCCCAGATCATGTTCGGCTTCGACCTCGCCGACGAGCTGCGCGACCGCGGCGTGACGGTCAACGCCCTGCACCCGGCCACGTTCATGGACACCGCGATGGTGCACGAGGCCCGCACGGGCGTGCTCAGCACGGTCGAGGAGGGGTCCGACGCGACCATGCGGCTGATCGCCGATCCGGACCTGGACGCCGTGACGGGCCGGTACTTCAACGGCACCCGGGAGGACCGGGCGCTCGACCAGGCCTACGACCCCGGCGCAAGGGCCCGGCTGCGCGAGCTGTCCGACCGGCTGATCAAGCAGGCGCTTGGATCATGACCGTGCGGGTCGCGGCCTCGGGCGCGGCGAAGGCGAGCAGGCGCTCGGCTTCCGCCGTGACCGCCGTTGTGTCCTTTTTGGACATCTTGGTGAACGGGCGGACCGTGATCGTGGCGGTGGTGCGGGCGCGGTCCAGCTTCCAGGTGCCGCGCACGTAGCCGTCGACGAGGAAGGCCGGCATGGGGGCGTCGTTCTTGGTGGAGAACAGGGCGGCGCGGCCGGCGGCGGTCATGACGCGCCGCCGGTCGGTGTGCGAGCGCAGGCAGTTGTCGTACTCGGGGAGCAGGCGGACCGGGGCCGGGGTGTCGGGGTCGGGCAGCGGCGCGTCGGGGACGTCGAACAGCTCGGCGCCGTCCTCGTCGCGGAAGGTGCGCAGCGCGAGGCGGGCGAACACCTCGCGAAGGCCGGTGAGCCCGCACCAGGTCTGCACGTCCTTCACGGTGGCCGGGCCGTAGGCGGCGAGGTAGCGCAGCACGACGCGGTCCGGGTCGGGTCGGGGGTCGACGTCGCGGTCGAGCCAGGCTCGGACGGTGGTGAGCCGGGCCTGGCCGCTTCGGCCCCACAGGCCCCTTGGCGGGACGTGGACCAGCGGCAGCAGGAACTTGGCGGCCCTGGCCATGACCTCGGGGTCACCGCCGGGCCGGCGCGCGGCCAGCTGCTGGCGGAGCTCGGTGAGCGTGCACGGCCGCTCCTCGAGCAGCGTGGTGGCGGCGGCCAGGATCGCGTCGAGGTCGTCGGGCGGGGGTTGCACGAAGCGGGCGAACAGCGGGCGCAGGAACGGGCTCAGCGCGGCACAGTCGGCGGCGCTGACCAGGTGGATGGTGCCGCGCATGAGGCTGGAGCGCACGACGTGGCGCTCGGTGATCGCGGCGGCGAGGTCGTCGGTGGCGAAGCCGTCCAGGCGCGACCACAGGCCGATGTAGGGCGCGGTCGGCGACTGGGCCTGCATGCCGACCAGGTGCTCGACCGCGTCGACGACGGTGCGGTCCACCCGGCGCAGGAGCAGCTGACGCTCGAGCAGCGCCCGGTTCAGCGCGCGTTCAGTGAGGATCTTGACCGGCACACCGGGAAGGCTAATGCGATGAAGGCGGCCTTCGTCCCGCCGGACGTGACGAAGGCCGCCTTCACCGGGTTCAGCGGCGCAGCGACTTCTGGAACTCGCGGTGCAGGTCACCCACCGAGGACAGGTCCGCGGAGGTGTCCGCCGACCGCGACGTGGTCGCCGTCGCGCCCTCCGGCACCGGCTGCGGGACCGGGTCGCACTGCACGTCCGACCGGTTGCGGTCGGGCTGCCGCGGCGGCAGCGCGCCGGTCTTCAGGTACGCGACGATCTTGTCGTCGGTGCACGCCACGCCGGACAGCGAGCCGGAGTGGGTGGTGCCGCCGACACCCTCGATCAGCACGGAGTTGGGGAACAGCCGGCGGGTCTCCAGCGCGCCGCCGTACGGTGTGGCCGCGTCCAGCGTCTCGTTGATCAGCAGGGCGCTCTGGACCCTGCTGCCGTCGATGCGCACCGGGGTGCCGGCCTTGCCGCCCCAGTAGATGCACGGCGCGTTGAACCAGGCGTTGCCCCACGTCTCGAACGGGGCCCGGATGAACGTGAGCCAGTTGTCCCGGCGCCATTCGTTCCAGTCGGTCGGCCACTGCACGTCGGTGCACTGCACGGCCAGGTAGATCGCGTAGCCGTTGTCGTCGAACGGCGGCGTGCCGTACAGGTCCACCAGCGGCTGCACGTCGGCGTTGTGCACCCAGCCTGCGAACGCGTCGGCCACGTCCTCCCAGCCGTACACGTAGTAGCCGGCCTGCAGGAAGATGTCGGTCCACTCGTCCGGCCCGATGATCCCGCCTGCGGGCTCGCGCAGCAGCCTGGCCTGCTCCCGGTAGAACAGCGCCTCGACCTCGCGCCCGGTCCTGCCGAGGTGGTACACGTCGTCGTACTTGGCGATCCAGTCGAAGTAGACCTTGATGTTGCGGTCGAACGCGATGTCTTGGTCGAGGTTGGCGTCGTACCAGACCCGCTTCGAGTTCACCACGCCGTCGAAGATCACCCGGCGGAACTTCTCCGGGAACAGCGTGCCGTACACCTGGCCGAGGTAGGTGCCGTAGGAGAAGCCGTAGTAGTTGATCTGCGGGGCGCCCAGCGCCTTGCGGATGCTCTCCATGTCGAGCACCGAGTCGGTGGTCTTGAGGTGCTGCAGCAGGTCGTGCGCGTTGCGGTCGCACGCCTGGGCGTAGTTCTTCGACCGCTGCAGCCAGATCCGCTCCAGCCGGTGGGTGATCGGCACGTAGTACGGCCGGTTGTAGCCGGCGTAGTCGGGGATGCAGCTCAGCGCGGGCTCGCTGGAGCCGACGCCGCGCGGGTCGAACCCGATCCAGTCGTAGGCGTCTCCGCCGCCGTCCGGCACGAACTCGCCGAAGATCGCGTAGATCAGGCCGGAGCCGCCCGGGCCGCCCGGGTTGACCAGCATCGGGCCCTGCGCCTGCGAATCGGGCGTCTTGTGCTTGACCCGCGACACGGCCAGCTTGATCTTCGTCCCGGC
This sequence comes from Actinophytocola sp., assembly GCF_035942955.1. GTDB lineage: Bacteria > Actinomycetota > Actinomycetes > Mycobacteriales > Pseudonocardiaceae > DASYTH01. Next base: position 14,303 of record NZ_DASZCQ010000208.1, read on the forward strand.
CGGGTCGGCGTAGTCCAGCGGCACCTCCACGAAGCCGCACTCGGCGCCGGCCCGCACCAGCCTGGGGATCTCGCAGGCGCCCCAGGCGACCGGCGGTGGCGTGTAGTCGTGCAGCCCCGACGGCTGGCCCGGCGCCGCCTGCGCGCCGGGCACGGCAAGCAGGCCGCCGACCACCGCGCCCGCGGCCATCACCGCGGCGATGAATCTCTTCACGTATTGCCCCTCTTTGTCCTGTTTTCCGGCGTGAGCCCGTGCCGAGTCGTTGACACCCGGCCGAGCCTGCCCGTCAAGCGTCCGATTGGGAACCGACCTTCGTCGCGACATCGGAACCTGACGGGCAGGATAGCGGCGTGCCGAACTCGTTCGACTCGCGACTCGTCGCGGCCGTCCGCGCCGGGCTGGCCGACCTCGCCGACCCGGCCAAGGCGCCGGACATGCAGGCGTACATGAAATCGGAGATGCCGTTCCGCGGGGTGCAGAAGCCGGCGCGGACCCGGCTGGCCGCCCGGCTGTTCGCCGAGCACCCGCTGTCCGATGTGGACGTTTGGGTGGCGACCGTGCTGGAGCTGTGGCGCGGCGCGAGGTACCGGGAGGAGCGCTACCTTGCGCTGGACCTGACCGCCCACCGGCCGTACGCCCGCTGGCAGCAACCCGGCCTGCTGCCGCTCTACGAGGAGCTGATCGTCACCGGCGCCTGGTGGGACTTCGTCGACGAGGTGGCCAACCGCCGGATCGGCCCGCTGCTCCGGGCGTACCCGGCCGAGCTGGCGCCGATCATGCGCGCCTGGAGCCGGGACGCCGACCGGTGGAAGCGCCGAACCTCGATCATCTGCCAGCTCGGCTCGAAGGGCGCCACCGACCTCGACCTGCTCGCGTCCTGCATCGAGGCCAACGTCACCGACCCGGACTTCTTCCTCCGCAAGGGAATCGGCTGGGCCCTGCGCGAGCTATCCAAGACCGACCCCGGCTGGGTCCGCGCCTTTGTGGACACCCACCCGGGCCTGAGCCCGTTATCCCGTAGGGAAGCCACCAAGTATCTGTGATGATGGCGCCGTGCCCGAGGAACCCCAGACCCGCGCCTCGCTCGCCGGCGACCTGACCCGGCTCGGCCTGCGGCCCGGCGACATCGTGCTGGCGCACTCGTCGCTGCGCTCGCTCGGCTGGGTGTGCGGCGGGGCGCTCGCCGTGGTGCAGGCCCTGCTCGACGCGCTCGGGCCGGACGGGACGCTGGTCGTGCCCACCCAGACGACCGGCAACTCCGACCCGATGCACTGGCGGCACCCGCCGGTGCCGGAATCGTGGTGGCCGGTCATCCGCGAGCACATGCCGGCCTTCGACCCGGCCGTCACCCCGTCCATCGGCCTCGGCGTGCTCCCGGAGCTGGTGCGCACCTGGCCCGGCGCGGTCCGCAGCAACCACCCGCACACCTCGTTCGCCGCGGTCGGACCGGCCGCGGCCGAGCTCATGGCCGAGCACCCGCTGGACTGCCAGCTCGGCGAGCGGTCGCCGCTGGCCGCGCTGGAACGGGCGGGCGCCAGGGTGCTGCTGCTCGGCGTCGGCTTCGACACCTGCACCGCGTTCCACCTCGCCGAGTACCGCATCCCGGACCCACCCCTGTTCGAGTACGGCACCGCCGTGCTCACCCCGTCCGGCCGGCGCTGGGTCACCTACACCGACGTCGTCACCAACAGCGACGACTTCGACCACCTCGGCGCCGCGTTCGAGCAGACCCGCCCCGTGCGGCACGGCAAGGTCGGCGAGGCATCCTGCCGACTCTTCGACGTACGCCCCGCCGTCAAGTTCGCCGCCGGCTGGCTGGCCGAACACCGCCGGCCGGCGGCCAAGACGCGTGCAGCGCCGTGATCGCTGCTAGTCAAGATCGGACCAGCCGTAGATCTCGTCGGCATCGGGCCACGTGGGCGTGGGTCCGGGGTCGTCCGTAGAGGTGAGCCCTGCAT
>NZ_DASZCQ010000209.1:0-57078 GCF_035942955.1 Actinophytocola sp.
CCGCGGTACCTGGCGGCACACCGACGCCACCGCGGCCTCCGCGGGCGCCGCCGACGCCAGGCCCGCGGCCACCGCCGGGCAGGAAGGGCAGACCACCGAGACCGGGCCCGCCGGCGCCGGTCCCGCCGCCGGGGCCGAGCCCGCCGAAGCCGGGGCCGGGACCACCGGTGATGCCGCGCCACCGCGCGACCGGATCGCCGCCGCCGGCCAGCGACGGGATCGTGCCGGAGCTGTTGCCGGTCGTGCCCGGGGTGAGCACGGCGCCGGTGTTGCCGGGCGGCGCCGGCGGCGCGCCGGGCGTGCCGACGCCGGTGCCCGGGTTGCGGAGCCGGTCGGACCCGGGATCCACGCCGTCGGACGGCAGGCCGAACTGCGGAGTGGTCGAGTCGATGCCGAGCACCGCGCCCTCGAAGCGCTGCATGGTCTGCACGGCCTTGCGCTTGAGCTTGCGCTTGCTGCTGCCGAAGCCGAACGCGCTGGCGATGCCGCCGATGGCGGCGCCGAACGCCGCGCCGATCGGGCCGGCGACCGCGAACCCGGCGAGCGCGCCGCCGCCCGCGCCGGCGTACCACGCGTCGTGCGGCTTGCCCGGCATGGTGTCCTGAGCCGAGCGCAGCGCGCCGCTCGCGTCCTGGATCGGGTCGCCCATCTGCTGCGCGACCTCGCCGAGCTCGGTGATCCAGCGGGCGTTGGTGGTCACCGTGCGCGCCGCGTCGTCCGCGGTCGCCCCGGACCAGTAGGGCATCAGCCGGTCGAGCGACCGCTGCAGATCCGAGGAGGCCGTGACGACCGACGAGCCGTGCCGGCGCCACTCGCCGGCGAGCGCGTCGAGCTGACCGGGGCTGGCCCGCTCGGCCACCATCTTGATCAACGACTCGAGGCTGTACCCGTCCCAGTTGACGCCGCCGGAGACGTACCGGTCGTTCTCCTGCCGCCGGCGCCGCCGATCCCGCTCCGCTTCGGCTCGCGCGTTCGCCGCGGCCTGGCGCAGCTCGAGCACTCGACCGACCAACTCCTGGATGACCATGCCGGTGACCCCGATCAGTCCTGAGATCGTCGCTTCCGACCGTTACGTTATCGGATCGGACCGACACCGGTCACTGAATCGGGTCAACAGGCCGCGAACTGCTATCCGGTGTCGAGATTCCGCCCTACCGACGCGGCCAATTGGCGGATCGCGGAATACAACTCGTTGGGGAACAACGGGTTCACGCTCGTCCACTCGGCATTGCCGCCGAGCCGCAGCCGCCCCCGCTCGGTGTCCAGCCAGCGCAGCTCCTCGCCGACGCGACGCCACGCGCCCGCGTACCCGGCGCGCCGCGCCAGGCCGGCCTGACCGTTGCCGAGCACCGGTTGCAGCTGCGTGACCATGCGGTCGGCGAGCCGCTCGTCGATTCCGTGCGCGCCGAGCAGATCGTCGAGCTCGTAGCGGCCCATCCCGCCGCGCCCCCGGTTCAGCAGCTCCCGGTACACCTTGACCAGTGCCCCGCGCGGCATGGTGAACGGCGTGATCTTGGCCGCGTCCAGCTCGGGAAGCAGCAACAGCAGCTCGTCGACCGCGTCGTCGGGCGGCAGCGCGATCAGGCCCGCGGTGTGGTCGGGCCCGTCGAGCTCGCAGACGGCCAGCAGCGCCTCGCCCCGGTGCGCAAGCAGCAGCGCGCCGAGCCGCCGGGCGCCGATCGCGAGCATCAGGTCCAGCGCGGTCGGGCAGCTTTTGAGCAGGTGCACCAGGATCTCCGCGACACCGAGCGGTCCGCGCTCGTCGGCCAGCCCGCGGGCGGCCAACCGCTCCCGTGCCGCGCCGAAGTGCATGCGACGCTCCACTTCGGTCGCGCCGACCGAGCGGGGTCGCAGCGGAAACGGCGCCGGCACGCCGGCGTAGGTGCACAGCAGATCGATCTCGACCGCGTCCAGCGAGGCGTCGAACCCGGTTCGCGTGGACATCCGGCGGCGTCAGCCCTTCTTGCCGGCCGGGTCCTGGCCGGCCGCCGTGACGTTGCGCGCCGCCGACTCGTCGAGCTCGCGGTACTCCATGGCCGCGGCCTCGGCGCCGGCGATGAACTCGTCCATCCGCCGCACGGCCTCGGCCAGCATCGGCCGCAGCCCGCCGGTCGTCGGCTGCTGCGGGTTGTCCAGCGCAGCGTCCAGCCGGTCGAGGAACTTCTGCTCGAGCTGCTTGCCGACCGGGCTGATCCCCAGCCGGGGCGTGTAGGCCGCGGACTGCATCCGGTCGACCTTGTCCTGCACGTCGCGCAGCCGCCGGCGGGCATCCCGCACCACGTCGGTGAACCAGTCCAACCGGTCCGGGTCGACCTCCCAGCCGCCGGACTCCGCGGGCTTGCTCTTGTCCTCGGCCGGGACCGGCGCGGCGCTCGCCGGCCGCCTGTGGCGCGGCGCCGCGGTCGGCATCGGCGGCGGAGCGGCGGGGTTGCCCTCGGTGTCCGGCGCCAGCTGTTGCAGCAGGGGCGACCGGTCCCGGTCCGCCGCCTCGTGGTCGTTGAGCATCGCGATCCCCTCGTCCTACAGACCGATCACCGGCGGCGAAGCCTTGCTGTCGGGGGCGAACGGGCCGTCCGCCTCGAACGGGAACCGCCGGCGGTGGTCGTCGTCCTTGTTGCCGCCCGCACCCGCACCCATGCCACCGGCCATCGGGGCGCCACCCACGCCCGCGTGACCGTCCGCGTCGAGCATGCCGGCGCTCGCCGCCGGCAGCATGCCCGGCACGCGCTCACCGTGCGGCGCGACTCCCGTGCTGGCGCCGGGCCCGCTCGACCGGCCGCCGCTGCCGCCAGGAACCAGGGCCGGCCCGCCGGCGAACGATCCGCCGCCCGCACCGCCGCCAACGCCGGTCGGCCACCCGACCCCCGCTCCCCCGCCGCCGGCGCCGGCGTGCTGCTGCGCCGACGTGCCCGAGCCACGCTGCCCGGTCAGGTCCTCCCAGGTGGCCGGTGGTGGGTCGGTGCTGCCGGCGGGCGGGGGGACGACCGGCGGCTGGGTCCGGACGGGGTCGGTCCGCGGGCGAAGAATCGGGCTCGGGCCCTCGAACTGCGGGATGGACTGGTCGATGCCCATCGCCGCGGTCTCGAACCGGCGCATGGTCTCCACGGCCTGGCGCTTGAGCTGCGCCTCGTCCTCGGCGGCCTGCGCGGCGCTCTCCGATCCCGCAGCCGCGGCGGCGATCGCCGCGGCGAGTGGCCCGCCGGCCGCCTCGCCGAACATGGCGGCGTCCGGGGCCGAGCCGGGCGCGACGGCAGGGTTGACCGCCGGCAGCTGCGGCATCTGATCCTGCGCCGCCTTCAGCGCGCCGGCCGCCTCCTCCACCGGCGTGCCCATCGTGTAGGCCTTGTTGCCGAGATCGAGCAGCCACTGCGCGTTCAGCGCGACGTCCATGCGCGCCTGCTCGGCCGCCTTGCCGGACCAGAAGTTCATCAGCTCGTCCAGCGCGGCGGCCAGCTCGTCGGCGGATTCGGCCGTTTCGTCGCCGGCCGCGCGCCAGTCGTCGGCCAGCCGCACAAGGGCCGGGATGTCGACCTTCTCGGTGACCATCGCGATGAGTTGCGGCAGCTCGTAGCTCTCCCAGTTGGTGTCGCCGGTGACGTACCGGTCGTCCTTGGGTGAGCCCGGTTTGCCGCTCGCCGCGTTGCCCATGCGCGCTGCCCCTCTCCGCACTCAACGTCGGTTCTGACTGTAACCGTTCGCCTACCGTCACATGCGTGGTTTGACTCAAGCACGCTTACGCTCGAATCGTGCCAACAGTTCTCGCCGTATCCGACGAGGTGGTCGAATCGTTGTGGACCGAGCAGGTCCGCCGGCACCGGGTCGACCTCGTGCTGGCGGCCGGCGACCTGCCGTTCGACTATCTGGAGTTCCTGTCCGACGCCCTCGACCGGCCCTGCGTGTTCGTGCCCGGCAACCACGACATCGACCTCGGCCGCTACGCGTCGAGCCGCGGCATGTGGATGCGCGACGGCATGCCGGCCGAGTGGCCCGGCCCGGCCGGCGGGTTGAATGTGGACGGTGGCATGACCGACGTGGCCGGCCTGCGCATCGCCGGTCTGGGCGGATCGATCCGGTACAACGACGGGCCGAACCAGTGGACCGAGCGCCAGCAGGCCCGCCGGGTCCGCCGGCTGGCGCGTTCGGTGGCGTGGCGGCGGTTCCGGGACGGGCGCGGGGTCGACGTGCTGCTCACCCACTCGCCGCCCAAGGACCTCGGGGACCGCGCGGATCCGGCGCACCGCGGGTTCGCCTGCCTGCACGACGCGGTCCGCCGTATGCGGCCGAAGTTGCTGGTACACGGGCACATCCACCCCTGCGGAAGTCAGGTGCCCGATCGCCGGATCGGTGAGACCCTTGTGGTCAACACGGTTGGCTTTCGCATCCTGGAGATCGACACCGGCGGGCGGGAGGACCGCGATGGCACGTGACACCGGGTTCCCGGTCGCGGACGCGGAGAACGACTTCATCCGCGCCCGGCGCCGGCAGGTGCTGTCCCGGCTGGCGACCTGGCTGCGGCACGGGCCGGACGACGTCGACGTCATGCTGCCGTTCGACGAGGTGGTCGGCGCGCTCGGCCGGGCCGGGGAGCGCCGCCTCGGCCTGCAGACGATCGCGCTGGACTCGATCGTCGGCAGCGTGGACCGGACCAAGGAGTTCGACCGCCGGTTCCGGCCGACCTCCTCGGCGGTGCGGGAACGCTGGCAGCGGCTGGCCCTTGCGCACCGGCGGGGCGAGGCCATCCCGCCGATCGAGGTGTACCGGGTGGGCGACATGCACTTCGTCTACGACGGGCACCACCGGGTGTCGGTGGCCAGGGCGCTGAACCTGAGCAGCATCGACGCCTACGTCACCGAGGTCCAAACGCGACTATCGCCGGACGGCGTCCAGTACCGCAGCGACCTGCTCGTCAAGGACTACCGCCGGATCTTCCTCGACCGGGTCCCGCTGCAGGGCGAGGCCAGGGCGGCGGTGATCCTGACCGATCCGTGGGACTACGCGGAGCTGGCCGAGTCCATCGAGGCGTGGGGCTTCCGGACGATGCAGGGCGAGGGCCGGTTCCTCGACCGCGCCACCGTTGCGCGGCGGTGGTACGAGGAGGAGTTCCTTCCGGTGGCCCGGATGCTGCGCGAGGCCGACATGATCGGCACGGACACCGAGGCCGAGGCGTACATGTGGGTGGCCTGCGAGCGCTACCGTCTACTTCGGACACATCGGTGGGACGAAGAGGTGATCAGCGCCCTGCGCGACGGTCAGCGCGGCCGGCCGTAGCCCGCGCCTGCTCCTCGCCCACCTTGGGCTGGGCCTTGCCCACCACGAAGTCCGCGTAGTGGTCGAGGAATCTGGTGCCCAGGTGCTGGGCGTACCCGAGAACCAATGCCAGCACCAGAAGCGCCGGTCGGTTGGCGACGATGTCTTGCAGCAGACCGGTTCCGGCGATGAGCACGCCGACGACCGCGAGCACCGACCCGAGCATGATCTTGATGGTGGCCTGGTACGGCGTCAGCGTGTAGGCGACCACGCTTGGCCTGGTGTTCAGCAGCAGGATCACCACCGCCACCGCGCCGCCGAGGGCGCCGAGCAGCTGCACCAGCCAGATGTCGCCGCCGGTAGGGCCGGGTCCGCCGGTGGGACAGATTCCCTTGACACACAAGGGAAGCAGGGACGGGATCAGCGAGCTCAGCGCGCCGAGCACGAGGTTGAGCCCGAGCAGGAGCAACCCGAACAGCACCAACCGGTTCCGCAGGCTGCGCACACCGGTGTGCGAGTTGTCCGAGATGGTGAACGCGGCCCGCAGCGCCTCGGCGACCGTCGCCCGCTCATGGGTTCCGATCCTGTCGGGATCGATCGCGTCCAGCGCCTCGACCCGCCAGTCGTTGTACTTGAGGTCCTCCAGCGCCCGTGCGCGCACGGCCGGGAGGCGGGCCGGCAGGTCCGGGCTCGAGGCGATCACCTTGGCCTCGGCCAGATGCAGCGCGCGCCAGGCCCGCTCGATGTGCGAGCCGGAGTACCAGCTGGCCAGGTTCGCCTTGGCCATGGTGGACCGGTAGGCGATCTGCATGGCCTCCGGCACGCCGGTGGGCAACGGCCCCGGCGGTCGCTCGTCGAGCTCGGCCTGCAGCCACTGGAGGCGCTCGCCGACCGGCACCCGCCATGCGGAGAACCGGGACTTGGCGACGTCGTCGGACCAGTCCGGCGTGGTTCCGGGTGGCGCAGGCGATGCGCTGACCGGCGGTTGCGGGGTGGCGTCGGGATCATGGTGAACAGGGATGGTTGCCATCGTCCTCGGCCCGTGCTGGATTCAATACGCTCCGTCGCCCAACACATCGTACGAGCGGCCGGGTTCATAACTACCGGATCGAGGAGGTCGTCCCGGACTCGCCTCCCGGCTCGCGCCCGGCGAGCAGCCCGACACCTCGGCCCCGCTCGCGTACCGCTCCGTCCGGGCGGTGCCTGGCCAGCACGGTCACCCCGAGGATGGCGACCGCGGCCCCGGCCATCAGCCCGATCCCGCGCCAGCCGCCGGCGTCGACCGTCTCGTCGAACATGCCGATCCCAAGGCCGGTGGCGACGAGCGGGTTCAGCACGGTCTGGCAGCCCACCACGATGTCCGGCGGGCCGCTGGCGTAGGCGAGCTGGAGCAGCCAGGAGCCGGCGGCGAACGCCAGCACCAGCCCGGCCACCGACAGCGGGGACACCGCCGCGATCCCGCTGTGCTCGAAGGTGTACGTGACGTCCCTGATCAGCACCGACACCAGCCCGTACGCGGCCCCTGTCCCCGCGGCCAGCGCGACGCAGCGCGGGATGCCCCGCTGCACGGCGCCGATCATGCCGAGCAGCGCCACCACGCCCGCGACCAGCTCGCCGGCGCGCAGCACGTCGGTCTCGGAGTAGGCGACCGAGTTGGCCGCGCCGGCCGCGAGCGCCACGAACAGCCCGACGCCGCCGGCGCTGGCCAGCACCGCGACCGAGGCGGCCGCGTCCAGCCGGCCACCGGTCGACCGGGCGTTGAGCACCGCGCTCATCGGCAGCGCCAGCACCACGATCGGCGCGACCACCGTCACCGGCGCCATCGCCAGCGCCAGGATCTGCAGCACCGCGCAGACGAACAGCACGGCGAGCCCGAGCAGCCACCGCCGGTTGCGGGCCAGCCTCGGTAGCCCGCTCAGGTGCAACCCGGTGTCGCGCGACTCCGCCCGCACGCCGGCGGCCTGCAGCTGCACGCCCACCGCGCTCAGCGTCGCGCCGAGGACGGCCAGCACGATGGCGAGCGGGATCATCCCAGCACCCGTGCCTGGGCTGGTCGGCCCGCCCCGCCCCTGACCGGCGCCACGGGCTCGGTGCGTGATCTCATCGCAGCTCCGGGGATCGCTGAAACCAGTCTCCCGCGTTCGTTGCGAAGGTCAACGCGAACCGCCGGCGGTACGTTCCCCGGCGCTGAGAGACTCTCAGCCTTCCCAGATCTGTACCGCGTGTACGACGAAGGGCGCCTCCGGCACGTACGTGCCCCCGCCGGGGTAGGTGTCGAACTCCGCCTCCGTCTCGCACACCGCACCCTGGTACACCGTGACCGCCCGGCTCATCCGGTTGGCGAACGACCGCCCCGCCACCGGAAGCGGCACACACTCCCCGGCGTTGACCGTCGCCAACGACACCCGGCGGACACCGCCCCGATATCCCTCGCGCACCCACACGCAGAGCTCGCCCCGCTCGCACCCGCCCCGCCGATCGCCCTCCGTCCCCGCAACCCCCGCCCCACCGGCGAGCGCCGCCGCCACCACCCCCACGACCACCAGCCACCGCACCACGGTGCCCTCCTCGTCTCCGCGCCGCCAATCGAGCGCTCCGCCCGCAAGACTGCGCCCCGCCGCGAGGAAACCCCCAACCCACCATCCACAGATCCACAGTTGTCCACAGGCGACGCTGCGGGATGATCAACTGTCGGTCGAGGCGGGTAAACTGGCCCACGAACCCGCCCCCCACCCCAGACGGGGTGGGGGCTGGGCTGATTCGGGAGCGGGGCTGATCAAGGAGCCGGGCTGATCGAGGAGCGCGGCGAATTTCGGCGCCGGCGGACGGTCCGGCGGGCGCGTTCCCGTGGCTGACTTTCGCCGGAGCGCTGCCGTGGAGCGGTGCGGGCTTGGGCACACGTCCGACGGTGTCTGATGTGGACTGTCGGGAGTGGAGGGTGGGGTTTAGCCGTGGGTGCCCATGGCCAGTTTGGCGAGGAGGTCGCGGCCTTTTTCGGCGTTGCGGGGTTGGGCGAGGACGTCGTAGCGGCCGGCGACGAGTTGGCTGGCGGAGGCGATTTCGCGGCTGCCGCGGGTGGAGGCGTAGCCGACGGCGGCGAAGACGAGGCCGAAGACGACGCCGGCGGACAGGCCGACGAGGATGGGGGCGAAGGACATGGTCTGCTGGCTGAACACGCCCAGCAGCAGGCCGACGAACAGGCCGAACCAGGCGCCGGACAGCGCGCCGGTGGCGAGGACCTTGGGCCAGCTGAGGCGGCCGATGACGCGCTCGACGAGCATCAGGTCGACGCCGACGATCGTGACGTCCTGAACCGGGAAGTCGTTGCTGGCCAGGTACTCCACCGCCCGGTGGGCCTCGGCGTACGTGTCGTAGGAGCCGATCGGCCACCCCGTCGGGGGCGTCGGCACCTTGGGCAGCCCCTGGCCGGCTCGTGCGGAGCCGGAGAACGCACCGGTCATTACCGCAATCATGCCATGAATGCCCGGTTCGAGCGGCGCAAGGGCCGGCTCAGCGGGACCGGTACTCGCGCAGCAGGCCCCGGCTGATGATGGTCTTCTGGATCTCGCTGGTGCCCTCGCCGATGAGCAGGAACGGGGCCTCGCGCATCAGGCGTTCGATCTCGTACTCCTTGGAGTAGCCGTAGCCGCCGTGGATGCGGAACGCCTCCTGGGTCACCTCGACGCAGTACTCCGACGCGAGGAGCTTGGCCATGCCGGCCTCGACGTCGTTGCGCTCGCCGGAGTCCTTCAACCGGGCGGCGTTGACCATCATCAGGTGCGCGGCCTCCACCTTGGTGGCCATCTCGGCGAGCTTGAACGCGATCGCCTGGTGCTCGGCGATCGGCTTGCCGAACGTGCGGCGCTGCTGGGCGTACTCGACGGCCAGCTCGAACGCGCGGATGGCGATGCCGCACGCGCGCGCGGCCACGTTGACCCTGCCGACCTCGACGCCGTCCATCATCTGGGCGAACCCGCGCCCGGGGACCTCGCCGAGCACGCGGTCGGGGCCGATCCGGTAGCCGGAGAACACCGCCTCTGTGGTGTCGACGCCCTTGTAGCCCATTTTGTCGATCTTGCCGGGAATGGTCAGGCCGGGCGCCACCTCGCCGAACCCCTCGGGCTTCTCCACCAGGAACGCGGTGAGTTTGTCGTGCGGCCTGACTGCGCCTTCCATCCCCTCCTCGGTGCGGACCAGCAGGGCGATCAGGTTCGACGAGCCGCCGTTGGTGAGCCACATCTTGGCGCCGTCGATGATGTACTCGTCGCCGTCCCGCCTGGCCCTGGTCTTGATCGCGGCGACGTCGGAGCCGAGGTCCGGCTCGGACATGGAGAACGAGCCGCGGATCTCGCCCGTCGCCATCCGGGGAAGCAGCCGCTCCTTCTGGCCGTCCGTGCCGTGCTGCTTGATCATGTGCGCCACGATGAAGTGCGTGTTGATCACCCCGGACACGCTCATCCAACCCCTGGCGATCTCCTCGACGACCAGCGCGTAGGTGAGCAGCGACTCGCCAAGACCGCCGTAGGCCTCGGGAATCGTGAGGCCGAACAGCCCCATCTCCTTCATGCCGTCGACGATGTCGGCCGGATAGGTGTCGGCGTGCTCCAACGCCTGCGCGTGCGGAATGATCTCCTTGTCCACGAAGTCGCGGACCGTGGCGAGAATCTCCCGCTGGATGTCGGTCAGTCCGGCGGTCTGGGCGAGGCGGGCCATCTCCAGCTCCCTTTCACGGCACGGGTTACCGGTCAGTATCTCGCGGTTAACGTCCGTTTGCGCAAGAAAGGTGCCGAGGGCCACGCGGCTTTGGCGGGAGTCAGCCGATGCGGGCCCGGCTGCGGGTCGGGTTGCCACGCGGCCGCCCGTGGGCCGGCGGGGGCGGGGAAATCACGGACTCGCCGCATTCGCGGCAGTCCTCGGCCAGGACGTAGACGTCCTCACCGCAGCGGGAGCAGCTGCGGAAACTGCGCTCGAAAAGGTCGTCGCGGAGTCGGCGGCGACCGAACAAGCGCGGCCTGCTGGTGTCCTCCTTGGTTGCGCGGTGTCTACCCATGGCCGACAGCCTCACCCGAACGGGTGGGATCGAAGCAAGCCCGAGCCGTGATCTGTGCGTTATATCACTGCAACCTTTGACGATCGGTTACCGTTCCGACCTGGACAGTAACCGATCTGACGCAGCGTGATCAGGTGACGACGGGTCCGTTCGAGGGCTTCTCGACGTCGCTGGACTGCCGGGGAACCGGCGGTGTCCGGCCGTCGGTCGCCTCGGTCTTCGGCTTGGGCAACGCCTGGGTGCCGGCGGCGTTCTCCAGGAACCGGAGCAGCTCCACCGGGAACGGCAGCACCAGGGTCGAGTTCTTCTCGGCGGCCACCTCGACCACCGTCTCCAGCAACCGCAGCTGCAGCGCCGCCGGGGTGTCCGCCATGATCGCGGCGGCCTCGGACAGCTTCTGCGAAGCCTGGAACTCACCGTCGGCCGAGATGATCCGCGCCCGCCGCTCCCGCTCGGCCTCCGCCTGGCGGGACATCGAGCGCTTCATCGACTCCGGCAGCGCGACGTCCTTGATCTCCACCCGATCGATGTGGATGCCCCACTCCAGCGCCGGGTTGTCGATCATCATCTCCAGGCCCTGGTTGAGCCGTTCCCGGTTGGACAGCAGGTCGTCGAGATCGCTCTTGCCGATGATCGAACGCAGCGAGGTCTGGGCCACCTGGGCGACCGCGAACCGGTAGTCCTGCACGTTGATGATCGCCAGCGCCGGGTCGATCACCTTGAAGTAGACGACCGCGTCGACCCGGACCGTCACGTTGTCCCTGGTGATGCCTTCCTGTGCGGGCACCGGCATCGTGACGATCTGCATGTTCACCTTCTGCAGGCGATCGGCGACCGGCATGATGAACGCCAGCCCCGGCTCGCGCACCTCCGGACGGACCCGGCCGAACCGGAACACCAGCCCACGTTCGTACTGCTTGACCACCCGGACACTCGCGCTCATCCAGATGCCTGCGACGGCGAGAACGGCGAGCAGGAGGTAGACCAGGAGCATGGCGAACTCCCACGTCACGGTGCCAAGATCGGCGTGCCTCGGCTATGCCTCGATGCTACGCCCGGCAATCGTGGCGGTGGTGATGCTCTTCGGTAACCTGCCCGCCCGTCACTTCGGGTCGAGCACGAACACCGGGAGCTGCCGGTCGGTCTTCTGCTGGTACTCGGCGTAGGGCGGGTAGGCCGCGACGGCCCGCTCCCACCACTCGGCCCGCTCGGCGCCCTCGACCTCGCGCGCGACGTAGACCTTCGTGACGGTGCCGTCCTGCAGCGGGAACTCGGGGTGTGCCTTGATGTTGTAGTACCAGTCGGGGTGCTGCGGGGCGCCGCCCTTGGACGCCACGACGGCGTACCTGCCCTCGTGCTCCACCCGCATCACCGGGGTGTAGCGCAGCTTGCCGGTCTTCGCGCCGCGCAGCGTCAACAGCACGACCGGCGATCCGAGGATCTCGACGCCCTCGGTGGTACCGGTCTCAAGGATCTTCCTCGTCTGGTCCCGCACCCAATCCATGGGGCTGAGCTCTACGGTCTCCTCTGACACGTCCAGGAACAACACTCACAGCGCCGCGCTCATTCCCGGCTCGGTGTCATGGCGACGACTCGATCGCCGCGGCCAGCGCGAGGATGCGCCGGGCGTTGTCGACGTGGAGGTGCTCGATCAGGCGGCCGTCGACGGTGATCACGCCGCGGCCGGCGCGCTTGGCGGCCTCGAAGGCCTCGATGATCTTTTGGGACCGGGTGATCTCGGCCGGGGAGGGGGCGAAGATCCGGTTGCACGGCTCGAGCTGGCCGGGATGGATGAGGGTCTTGCCGTCGAAGCCGAACTGGCGGGCCTGCAGGCATTCCGCCTCGAAGCCGGGGAGGTCCCGCACGTCGTTGTAGACGCCGTCGAGGATCGCCCTGCCGGTGGCCCGTGCGGCGAGCAGGGCCAGGGACAGGGCGCCGAGCAGCGGCGCCCGGCCGGGGACGTGCTCGGCGTGCAGCTCCTTGGCCAGGTCGTTGGTGCCGAGCACGAGGACCGTCAGGCGGTCGCTCTCCCGGGCGATGTCCTCGGCGTGCAGCGTGGCCACCGGGCTCTCGATCATCGCCCAGATCGCGGTGCGGTCGGGGGCGCCGGCGAGCTCGAGGCCGCGCTCGATGGCGTGCACCTCGGTCGGCGAGTTGACCTTGGGTACCAGCACGGCGTCCGGGCCGGCCTCCGCGACGGCCCGCATGTCGTCGACGTGCCACGGGGTGTCCAAGCCGTTGACCCGGATCGCCAGCTCGCGGCGGCCGTACGCGCCGGACGTCACGGCCTCGCACACCCGCTTGCGCGCGTCCACCTTCGCCTCCGGGGCGACCGCGTCCTCCAGATCGAGGATCAGCGCGTCCGCGGGAAGGGTCCTGGCCTTCTCGAGCGCCCGCTCGTTGGCGCCCGGCATGTACAGCACCGAGCGGCGCGGGCGCATGGTCGGGTCAGTCATCGGCCAGCGCCTCCTTGGTCGCGGCCTCGTAGGCGTGCGCGAGCTCGGGGTCGCGGGCGGCCAGCGCGTCGGCCAGCAAGGCGACCACCCGGCACTGCCGGACCGTGGCGTCGTCCTGCATCTTCCCGTCGAGCAGCACCGCGCCGGTGCCGTCACCCATGGCCGCGATCACCCGACGGGCCCAGGCCACCTCGGCCGGGTCGGGCGAGAACACCTTGCGCGCTATGGCGATCTGGGCCGGGTGCAGGCTCCAGGCGCCGACGCAGCCGAGCAGGTACGCGCTGCGGAACTGGTCCTCGCAGCCCACGGTGTCCCGGATGTCGCCGAACGGCCCGTAGTAGGGCAGGATTCCGGCGGCCACGCAGGCATCCACCATGCGCGCCAACGTGTAGTGCCACAGATCCTGCTGGTACGTGGCGCGGCCGGACACCAGATCGTCGCCGACCGGATCGGTGCGCACGACGTATCCCGGGTGGCCGCCGCCCACCCGGGTGGTCTTCATCCGCCGGCTGGCGGCCAGATCGGCCGGGCCGAGGGAGATCCCCTGCATCCGCGGGCTGGCGTTGGCGATCTCCTCCACCCTGGCCACGCCGCTCGCGGTCTCCAGTATCGCGTGCACCAGCAGCGGGCGGGACAGGCCGGCGCGCGCCTCGAGCTGGGCGAGCAGCCGGTCGACGTAGTGGATGTCCTCTGGCCCCTCCACCTTGGGGATCATGATCACGTCGAGCTTGTCGCCGATGCTGGTGACCAGGGTGATCAGGTCGTCGAGCGCCCACGGCGAGTCGAGGCTGTTCACCCTGGTCCACAGCTGGGTGTCGCCGAACTCGGTGGCCCGCGCGACCTGGACCAGCCCGGCCCGCGCGGCCTGCTTGCGGTCGGCCCGGACGCCGTCCTCGAGGTTGCCGAGCAACACGTCGACCCGCGGGGCGAGGTCCGGCACCTTGGCGACCATCTTCTCGTTGCCGGGATCGAAGAAGTGGATCATCCGGGACGGTCGGACCGGGGTCTGGCGCACCGGGGCGGGCGCGCCGACGGCCAGCGGGCGGAAGAAGTCCTTCGGTGAGCGCATCGAGCCTCCCTTACCTGCCGGTAACACTAGGGAATCACCGGATGGAGCGCCGCCCGGATGTCGCGAAGGCCACGTCGGCCAAACGCGGTTAGCCTGATCGTCGTGGCCACCTCGACCAAGGTGTTCGTGGCGCAGCTCGTCGGCCTGCCGGTGTTCGGGCCGGACGGCGAGTCGATCGGCAAGATCCGCGACCTCGTCGTGGCCCTGCGGATCGACGCCTCGGCGCCGCGCGTGCTCGGGCTGGTCGTCGAGCTGGCCACCCGGCGCCGGATCTTCGTGCCGATGCTGCGGGTCAACTCGATCGAGCCCAACGCCGTCACGCTGGCCACCGGGTCGGTCAACCTACGGCGGTTTCACCGGCGCCCCAACGAGGTCCTGGTGATCGGCCAGTTGCTCGACGCCCGCGTGTCGATCAAGGCGACCCGGGGCACGGCCGTCGTGCTTGACACCGCGATCGAGCCGACGAGGACCCGGGACTGGGTGCTCAGCCGGGTGGCTGTCCGGCAGCGCACGGGACGGATCGGCCGGCGCGGCCCGGTGCAGGTGCTGAACTGGGAGGAGATCGACGCCCCCGGCCTGACCGAGCTGACCCACGCGCCGCAGGGAACGGCCCACCTGCTCGCGCTGTTCGACAGCATGCGCGCCACCGACGTCGCCGCCGCGCTGCACGAGCTTCCGGCCAAGCGGCGCTACGAGGTCGCCGACGCGCTGGATGACGAGCGGCTCGCCGACATCATCCAGGAGCTGTCCAATGAGGACCAGAAGGACGTGCTGTCGCATTTGGACGATGAGCGGGCCGCGGACATCCTCGAGGCGATGGACCCGGACGACGCCGCCGACCTGCTCGCCGAGCTGTCCGAAATGGACAAGAACCGGCTGCTGGAGCTGATGGAGCCGGCCGAGTCCGCGCCGGTGCGCCGGCTGCTGGAGTACCCGGCGCACAGCGCGGGCGGGCTGATGACCCCGGAGCCGATCGTGCTCACCCCGGACGCCTCGGTCGCCGAGGCGCTGGCCAGGGTGCGCAACCCCGACCTCACCCCGGCGCTGGCCAGCATGGTGTTCGTGTGCCGGCCGCCGACCGACACCCCGACCGGCCACTACCTCGGCTGCGCGCACATCCAGCGGCTGCTGCGCGAGCCGCCGTCCAGCCTGGTCGCCGGCGCGCTCGACACGGAGCTGTCCAGCGTGCGGCCGGACGACTCGCTGACCCAGGTGACCAAGTACTTCGCGGCGTACAACCTGGTCTGCGCGCCGGTGGTGGACGAGCAGGATCACCTGCTCGGCGCGGTCACCGTCGACGACATCCTCGATCACCTGTTGCCGGGCGGCTGGCGGGAGACCAACGATGCCTGAGTCCTTCCCGCGGCGCCGGCTCGATCAGCCCCGCCGGCCGCGGGCCTTCCGGTTCGAGGTCGATCCCGAGGCGTTCGCCCGGTTCTCCGAGCGGCTGGCCCGGTTCATCGGCACCGGCAAGTTCCTGTTCTGGCAGACGCTGTTCGTGCTGAGCTGGATCTCGATCAACTTGCTCGCGTACTCGGTGCGGTGGGACCCGTACCCTTTCATCCTGCTCAACCTGGCCTTCTCCACCCAGGCCGCCTACGCGGCGCCGCTGATCCTGCTGGCGCAGAACCGCCAGGACGACCGGGACCGGATCGCGCTGGACGAGGACCGGGCAAGGGCCGCGCAGACCAAGGCGGACACCGAGTTCCTTGCCCGCGAGCTGGCCGCGCTGCGCCTGGCCATCGGCGAGGTCGCCACCCGGGACTACCTGCGCGCCGAGCTGGACCGGCTGCGCGCCGACCTGTCGACCAGATCCCGCACGCGACCCAAGCCGTCCGCGGAGACCGTCCGCGCCGACACCCGATGGGAGGACTAACCGGCCGGTTCGCCCGCCTGGGCAAGGCGGTCGCACAGCTCGCCGAGCTGGGCGAGCTCCTTGGGGTCGAAGCGGGCGACGAAGTGCCGGGCCACCCCGGCCAGGTGGGTGCGGGAGGCCGCGCGCAGCCGGTCGAGCCCGGCCGGGGTCAGCTCGGCGATCACCCCGCGGCCGTCCGCCGCCACCCGCTGCCGGGTCACCAGGCCGGCGCGCTCGAGCCGGTCGACCAGCCGGGTCACCCCGGATCGGGACAGCAGCACGAGCTCGGCCAGCTCGGCCATCCGCAGCTGCCGGCCGGGCGCCTCGGCGAGCTGCACCAGGACGTCGTAGCTGACCAGCGACAGCCGCTGCTCGGTGAGCAGCTCGGCCTCCAGGTTGCGCAGCACGCGCGCATGGGCGCTCAGGAACGAGCGCCATACGCGCAGCTCATCACCGCTCGGCGGTGATGACGCGGGGTCGACCATGATCACACCCTACGGAACGTAAACGGTTCCATGGCGCGGAATCGGCCGTGACGTTCCAGGCAGTTGGTATGTATCAGCCGGTCCGGTAGGAGCCGCTCGTAGCATGGATCCGTGACAAGCAGCCAGGCTCCCAGCGTCGACACGGTCCGCACCGCCCTGTCGGGGGTGCGCGATCCGGAGATCCACCGTCCGATCACCGACCTCGGCATGGTCAAGGACATCCAGGTCCAACCGGACGGGCGGGTGGACGTCGGGATCTACCTGACCGTCGCGGCCTGCCCGCTGCGCGACCGGATCACCTCCGACGTGACCGGCGCGGTGTCCGCCGTGCCCGGGGTGACCGGGGTGCGGGTGGCGCTGGACGTGATGAGCGACGCGCAGCGCCAGGAGCTGCGCCGGTCGCTGCGCGGAGAGGCCGAGGAGCCGCGCATCCCGTTCGCCGAGCCGGGCTCGCTGACCAGGGTGTACTGCGTCGCGTCCGGCAAGGGCGGGGTGGGCAAGTCCAGCATCACGGTGAACCTCGCGGTGGCCATGGCGGCGCGCGGCCTGTCCGTCGGCGTGGTGGACGCCGACATCTACGGCCACTCCGTGCCGCGGATGCTCGGCGCCACCGGAAAGCCGACCAGGGTCGAGAAGATGATCATGCCGCCGCAGGCCCACGGGGTGAAGGTCATCTCGATCGGCATGTTCAACCCGGGCAACAAGCCCGTCGTGTGGCGCGGCCCCATGCTGCACCGCGCGCTGCAGCAGTTCCTGGCCGAGGTGTTCTGGGGAGACCTGGACGTCCTGCTGCTCGACCTGCCGCCGGGCACCGGGGACGTCGCGATCTCGGTGGCGCAGCTGATCCCGAACGCGGAGATCCTGGTCGTCACCACGCCCCAGCAGGCCGCCTCCGAGGTGGCCGAGCGGGCCGGGGCGGTCGCTCTGCAGACCCGGCAGCGGGTGGCCGGCGTGATCGAGAACATGTCCTGGCTGGAGCTGCCGGACGGCTCGCGGATGGAGATCTTCGGCGCCGGCGGCGGGCAGGTCGTCGCCGACTCGCTGACCCGGTCGATCGGGGCGGAGGTGCCGCTGCTGGGCCAGGTTCCGCTCGACCCGCGGCTGGGCGAGGCGGGCGACGACGGCACGCCCCTGGTCGTCTCGGCGCCGGACACGCCCGCGGCCACGGTGCTCCGCGAGATCGCCGAGCGCCTCTCCACCCGGGCGCGCGGCCTCGCCGGCCGCATGCTCTCGGTGACCCCCGCGGGCCGCTAGTCGTCGTGAGTCTTGTGTGGTTATGGCACCACACAAGACTCACGAGGGGCTACGTGGCGTCGGGGTCGAAGGGGGCCTTCTCGCCGGGGGCCAGGCTCGGCGGGTCGAGGGCCGGGGTCGGCGGCGGGGTGTAGCCGTTGGACTTGGTGCCGTTGCCGTTGCCGTCGTCGTCGAACAGGTGCTTGGCGACCGCCCGCTTGGGGTCGAAGCTGCGCAGCTGCTGGAGATCCTGCAACGGCTTGCGGAGCTCCTCGAACTCCGGGCCCATCTCGGCGCGCAGCTGCTCGCGGGCGCCCGTGGCGTACTCCCGCAGCCTGCGCAGGTTGCGGCCGAGCCAGGCGGCCGCCGACGGCAGCCGCTCGGGGCCGAGGATGAACAAACCCGCGATCCCGAGCACCAGGATCTCGGCCCATCCGATGCTCTCGAACACCTTGCCTACCTCCGCGCCTGCCACAGTCCCCGTCCAGGGTAGCGGCTCAATCCGACTGCAGCGTCACCTGAATCGTGAGCTCGCGCCCCTGCCTGGCCAGCACCACGGGCACCGTCTGGCCCGGCGCGTACTGGCGGACCGCGACGATCAGCTCGGGGGCGTTGCGCACCGGGCGGTCCCCGAGCTTGGTGATCACGTCGCCCTCCTCGATGCCGGCCTTCTTGGCCGCCCCGTTGTCGGTCACGTTGACCACCTGGGCGCCCTCCGCGGTCTCGGCGGACACCGACTTGGCGTTGAGGCCGAGATCGGCGTGCTTGACCTGGCCGTCGCGGATCAGCGCCTCGGTGATCCGGCGCATCGAGTTGACCGGGATGGCGAAGCCCAGCCCGATGCTGCCGGTGCTGCCCTCCGCGGTCCTGATCACCGAGTTGATCCCGACGAGGGCCCCGGTGGAGTCGACCAGCGCGCCGCCCGAGTTGCCCCGGTTGATCGCCGCGTCGGTCTGGATGCCGTCGTAGACCACCGGCGCCTCGCCGTTGTCCCCGCCGGCCACCACCGGCCGGTGCAGGGCGCTGACGATGCCCTCGGTGACCGTGTTCTCCAGGCCGAGCGGCGAGCCGATCGCGATCACGGTGTCACCGACCTGGAGATCGTCGGAGTTGCCCAGCGGAAGGACGGTCGGGTTGGCCACCTCGACCTTGATCACCGCCAGGTCGGTCTTCGGGTCCCGGCCGACGACATCGGCCTCGACCCGCTTCCCGTCGACGAACACCACGGTGATCTCCTGGCCCTGGGTGAGCCGGCCGGCCAGCGTCACCACGTGATCGTTGGTGACGATGTAGCCCTGCCCGTCGATCATCACGCCGGACCCGGCGCCCGCCTCCTGCGCGCCCTTGACCTCGATCGACACCACACCGCGCGACGCCTTGTTGGCGATGTCGGCCACCGAGCCGATCGGGCGCTCCTTGCCCGGCTGGACCGGGGAGAGCGTGACGTCGCCGGTCAGCACGTCGCCGCCGCGTGCCACCACCCAGCCGACCAGGCCGCCGGCCCCGCCGATCAGCAGGGCCACCAGGCCGAGCACGATCAGCGCGCTCGGCTTCACCCGGCGGCCGAACAGCAGCTCGGGCAGGCTCAGCAGCGCGCCGGGCGGGCGCTTCGGAGTCTTGCGGCCGTCCGTGCCCTTGCCGACCGCCGGCGGCCCGATCACCGCACCGGCGGCCGGGTCGCGCCATGGATCCGCGCCGTCCTCCGAGCTCCACAGAGCGTCTTCGGCGTCGTCGCCGTCCTGGCTTGGTGGCGCCGGCGGGCGCTGCAGGATCTCCGTGCTGCCCTCGGGCCGGCCGAACGCGGTGACCAGCGCCTCGGGCGGGGGCGGGGCGACCTTGAGATCGGCGAACGCGTCGCGCGCGCCGAGCCGCCCGCCGGGCGGCGCCGAGAACGCCCCGTCCACCCCGGCCGGCCGGCCGAACAGCGCGGCGGCCGCCGGGTCGGGCGGGGGACGGTCGAGCGGGCGCGGGCCGATGCGGTACGGGTTCGCGGCGTTGGTCTTGGCGGCGGCGTCCGCGCCGGGGTCCTGCGGACTCGACTCGGGAGTGGACGGCTCGCTCACGGTTCAAGCCTGCCTGATCAACGGTGAAGTTGGCGTACTAGGAGCGGCCGCGAGGCCCCGGGCGGGTCTGGCCTCGCCGGAGCGACCATCGGACCCAGGCTAGCGGTTGGCGATCAGGCTCACGTGATGGCCGGCGACGAGACCGGCCGGCTGGAGGTTGACCGCGGGGCGGTCGTCGGCCGGCGGCTCCTCGACGCGCTCGGCGGCGGGGCCGCTGCCGGCGTTGACGATGGCCAGCGCGCCGAGCACGAGCCCGGACACCACGACGCCGGCGCCGGTCGCGGCGCGGCGGCCGAGGCGGCCGCCGAGCACCGTGCGTCCCTCGCCGAGCTTGGGCGAGGAGCCCAGCGGAGCGCCGGACCCCAGCGGCGCCAACCGGTCCGGGCGTTGCACCGCGACGAGCTGGCCGTCCTCGGTGACCGCGAGCCCGTCCGGGGACGTCGGCAGCTCCACCTTCTGCGGGATCGCACGCAGCGACGCCAGCAGCTCGGCCGGCGCGGCGGGGATGTCCGCCGCCTGGACCGCGGCCCTTGCCTGCCGCTGGGCGGTGACCTCCGCGGCGCAGTACGGGCAGCGGGCGATGTGGGCGGCGGCACGGTCGCACGCGGCCGGAGACAGCTCGCCATCGACGAACGCCACGACCGCGTCCGGCATCAGGTGCTGCTCGGACAGCCCCCAACCGCGGCCAGCGTCGGTCATGCTGCGCTCTCCAACTCGGGAATGTCGGCCATGGTCGTGGGTCGCCTCGGGTAGGTGGTCACCGGACCGCCTCCCTCGCCCGGCATTCCGCAAGCTTCATGCCGTGCCCTCCCGTGCAAGTTCCCTGCGCCGCTCCAGCGACGCCCGCAGGGCCTGCCGCCCGCGGTGGATCCTGCTTCGAACAGTACCCAGTTTCACGCCCAGTGTGGCGCCGATCTCCTCGTAGGACAGGCCCTCCACGTCACAGAGCACGACCGCGGCCCGGAACTCCGGCGGCAGCTCGTCCAGCGCGGCCTGCAGGTCCGGGTCGAGATGCGTCTCGGAGTAGACCTGCTCCGGGCTCGGGTCGTCGCCGGCCAGCCGATCGGAGTCCTCCGGAAGGCCCTCCATGCGCAGCCGCGAGCGGCGGCGCGCCATGTCGAGGAAGAGGTTCGTGGTGATGCGGTGCAGCCAGCCCTCGAAGGTGCCGGGCTTGTAGGACGCCAGCGAGCGGAACACCCGGATGAACGTCTCCTGGGTCAGGTCCTCGGCGTCGTGCGGGTTCCCGGTGAGCCGGTACGCCAGCCGGTACACCCGGTCGGCGTGCTCGCGCACCACCTCGTCCCAGGACGGAGGCGTCCAGCTGCTCAGCTCACCCGGCACCACGTCCGGAGCGAGGGTTGCCTGTGCCGTCATCGAGCGCGACTCCACCTCCCGCGAACCCAACCGTTCCTTGCCCGAGTCAACGCGCGCCGTACTCAATTTGTTTCCCCTACCCCGACGTCCCCTAGCCATCCCTAGCCAACGACAGTGATCATCGATGTCCCGGGTATGACATTAGTGAGAGGCGCCTGAGAGCCCCCTGAGAATCGAGCGAACGCGGCTTACCGTGGGGCTTCACCCGATTTCGGCGGGTTGAACGCTAATCTCACAGGCCGTGACGCCCGATACGCCGACGAGCGACTCGGCGACCGCGCTGCGCGAGTACGTCGAGGGTTACCTCGCCGAGGACGACGCGCTGATGTCCGCGCGCGCCCGCGGCGTCGACCTCGGGTGTCCGCCCATCGGTCCGAGCAGCGGCGCGGTACTGCAGTTCCTGGCCGCGGCGCTGCGGGCCAAGGCGGTGGTGGAGATCGGCACGGGCGCCGGGGTGAGCGGGCTGTACCTGCTGCGCGGCATGCTGCCCGACGGCGTGCTCACCTCCATCGACGTGGAGCCGGAGCACCAGAGCGCCGCGCGGCGGGCGTTCGCCGACGCCGGGTTCGGCTCCGGCCGCACTCGGTTGATCATGGGCCGGGCGCTCGACGTGCTGCCCCGGCTCACCGACGAGGCCTACGACCTGCTGTTCGCCGACGCCGCGCGGCCGGAGTACCCCGGCTACCACCAGCAGGGCGTGCGGCTGCTGCGGCCCGGCGGGGTGATCGTGTTCGACAACGTGCTGGTGTCCGGCCAGGTGGCCAACCCGGCCCGGCGCGACGCCGAGACCATGGCGCTGCGCGAGGTCACCAGGGCGGTCCGGGACGACGACCGGCTGGTGCCCGTGCTGCTCCCGCTGGGCGACGGGATGCTGGTGGCGGCCAAGGCCGGGTGAGCGGAGCTTGCGGAGCGAACCATCAAACACTGCCCTGCCGCCGAGGGACGAGGCGGCAGGGTCGCCGTCACCGAGCTTGCGAGGTGACGGATCCGGGTGAGAAGTCTCACGACCGGTCGGAGGCGACGAAGGCGCCCATGGAGAACGCGCCCGCCAGGCCGAGCAGCGTGACCACCCACCCGGCGGTGGTCGAGCCGCCGTCGCTCCACCACCAGCCCCACAGCACGCCGGCAAGGACCGCGAACGGGAGGAACACCACCAACGCGGCGATCAACCCGGCCATGATCTTCAGCTCGGTGCGCCGGGGCTTGCCCTCCGGCCCGCCGACCGGGGTCATGTGCCAGACCGCCCGGTAGGGGTCCTCCGGTGGCCGCGGCCGCTCAGGTTCCATTCGCCTGCGCCCTCGCTCCCTTGCCCAGCACCACGACGCCGCCCGCGCTGACCGTGTAGCGCTCACGGTCGGCGTCGAGGTCCACCCCGATCTGCGCGCCGTCGTCGACCACGACGTTCTTGTCCAGGATCGCCCTGCGCACCACCGCGCCCTTGCCCACCCGGACGCCGGGCAGCAGCACGCTGCCCTCGACCAGGGCGCCGTCCTCGATCGTCACGTTGGCGCTGATCACCGACTCGCGCACGACGGACCCGGACACGATCGACCCCGGGCCGACGACCGACTCGACGGCGTGGCCGGTGTTGACGAACTTCGCCGGCGGCAGCGGGGGCGTCGCGGTGCGGATCGGCCAGGCGTGGTTGTACAGGTTGAACACCGGGTGCACGGAGACAAGGTCCATGTGCGAGTCGTAGTACGCGTCGAGCGTGCCGACGTCCCGCCAGTAGCCGCGGTCCCGCTCGGTCGCGCCCGGCACCTCGTTGTCGTCGAAGTCGTACACGGCGGCCGCGCCCGCGTCGACCAGCATCGGGATGATGTCGCCGCCCATGTCGTGCACGGAGTCCGGGTCGGTCGCGTCCTGGCGCAGCGCCTCGAGCAGGACCTCGGTGCGGAAGATGTAGTTGCCCATCGAGGCGAACGTGACGTCCGGGTCGTCGGGCACGTGCGGCGGCTCGGCCGGCTTCTCCAGGAACCTGGTGATCTTGCCGCTGGCGTCGGAGTCGATGCAGCCGAACGCCTTGGCCTCGGTGCGCGGCACCCGGATGCCGGCCACCGTCACCCCCGCGCCGGTGTCGACGTGCTGGGCAAGCATCTGCGACGGGTCCATCCGGTACACGTGATCCGCGCCGAACACGACGATGTGGTCCGGGTTCTCGTCGTGCACCAGGTTGAGCGACTGGAAGATCGCGTCGGCGCTGCCGGTGTACCACCGCGGGCCGAGCCGCTGCTGGGCCGGAACCGGGGTGATGTACTGGCCGAGCACGCTGGACAGCCGCCAGGTCGTGGAGATGTGCCGGTCAAGCGAATGCGACTTGTACTGGGTCAGCACGCACAGCCGGTGGAAGCCGGCATTGACCAGATTGGACAGCACGAAGTCCACCAGCCGGTAGTTCCCGCCGAACGGAACGGCCGGCTTGGCGCGGTCGGCGGTCAGCGGCCACAGGCGCTTGCCCTCGCCGCCGGCGAGCACGATTCCGAGCACATGAGGCTGGCCATGCACAAGTCACCCTAACCACGCGGGGTACGAATTGCCCAAGTGTTCACGCTGGACACTCGCTGGACCGTGAAAGGCCTATGGTTTCGCCGTGCGGATCGGGCTGCTGACGCGTGAGTACCCACCGGAGGTCTACGGC
Source organism: Actinophytocola sp. (assembly GCF_035942955.1). Taxonomy (GTDB): domain Bacteria; phylum Actinomycetota; class Actinomycetes; order Mycobacteriales; family Pseudonocardiaceae; genus DASYTH01. The sequence continues at coordinate 23,471 of NZ_DASZCQ010000209.1, forward strand.
GGGGCCGGCGTGCACGTCGGCTTTCTGGTCCCCCGGCTGCGGGAGCTCATCGACGTCGACGTGCACTGCTTCGGCGGACCCCGCCCGGACGCGGTCGCGCACCGGGTGGCGCCCGGCCTTGCCGACGCCAACCCCGCGCTGCGCACGCTGTCGGTCGACCTGTCGATCACCGCGGCATGCGCCGGAGTGGATCTCGTGCACTCGCACACCTGGTACGCCAACCTGGCCGGGCACCTCGCCGGGCTGCTGCACGGCGTCCCGCACGTGATCACCGCGCACTCGCTCGAGCCGCGCCGGCCGTGGAAGGCCGAGCAGCTCGGCGGCGGCTACCGGCTGTCGGTGTGGGTGGAGCGCACCGCGTACGAGTCGGCCGACGCGATCATCGCGGTGAGCAACGGCATGCGGCTCGACGTGCTGGACGTCTACCCGGCGCTGGACCCGGCAAGGGTGCACGTCGTGCGCAACGGCATCGACACCGGGTTCTACCGGCCGGTGACCGAGACCGACGCGCTGGTTCGGCTCGGGATCGACCTCGGCCGGCCGGTCGTGGTGTTCGTCGGGCGGATCACCCGGCAGAAGGGCGTCGGCCATCTGGTCGCCGCCGCCCACCACCTCGATCCCGCGGCGCAGCTCGTGCTGTGCGCCGGCGAGCCGGACACGCCGGAGCTGGCCGCGGAGATCGGCTCGACGGTCGCCCGGCTGTCCGACACGCGCGGCGGGGTCTTCTGGATCCAGGAGATGCTCGCGCCCGAGGTCGTCCGCCAGATCCTCAGCCATGCCACCGTGTTCGTCTGCCCGTCGGTGTACGAGCCGCTCGGCATCGTGAACCTGGAGGCGATGGCGTGCGGTGCGGCGGTGGTCGCGTCCGACGTCGGCGGGATCCCGGAGGTGGTGGCGGACGGGGAGACCGGGCTGCTGGTCCACTACGACGAGCACGACATCGAGGCCTACCGCCACGGCCTGGCCGCCGCGGTCAACCGCCTGCTCGCCGACCCCGAGCGGGCCCGCGCGATGGGCGCCGCCGGCCGGTCCCGCGCGCAACGGGAGTTCTCCTGGTCGACCGCGGCCGAGCAGACCGTGCGGGTCTATCGGTCGGTGCTGGCGTAGGAGGTGGCCAGCTCGATGAGCGTGCGGGTGGCGAATCCGGTCGCGCCCGGGGTGATGTCGTCGTAGGGCTTGTCGGCCCTTGCGGGGCCGGCGATGTCGAGGTGGGCCCACGGGCAGCCGGTGGCGAAGGTGTGCAGGAACGCGGCGGCGGTGATGCTGCCCGGGCCCGGCGGGCACTGGCGGACGTCGGCGATGTCGCTGCGCACGGCGTCGGACAGCTCGGCGGCCAGGGTGTCGACGTCGGCCGGCAGCGGCATGCGCCACCAGGACTCGCCGGCCCGCTCGCCGGCCGACAGGACGCGGTCGGCGAGGGTGTCGGAGGAGGCGAACAGGCCGCCGGTGCGCAGGCCGAGGGAGACCTTCATGTGGCCGGTGAGGGTGGCGACGTCGACGATCAGGTCCGGGTGCAGCCGGGCGCGGGCGTAGGCGAGGGAGTCGGCGAGCACCATCCGGCCCTCGGCGTCGGTGTTGGTGACCTCGGTGGTGCGGCCGCCGTAGTGGCGCACGACGTCGCCCGGCCGGTAGGCGGAGCCGGACATGTGGTTCTCGGCGCACGGCACCAGGCCGGTGACGCGCAGTCCGATGCCGAGGCGGGCGACGGCGTGCAGGGCGGCGATCACCGCGGCGCCGCCGGCCATGTCGGTGCGCATCACGTGCATGCCGTCGGCGTGCTTGACGGAGATGCCGCCGGTGTCGAACGTGATGCCCTTGCCGACCAGGACCAGGTGGGTGCGGGCGCCGCGCGGGTGCCAGGCCAGCTCGATCAGGCGGGGCGGGCGGCTTGAGCCGGAGCCCACCGCGAGCACGCCGCCGAAGCCGTGCTCGGCGAGCCAGTGCTCGTCGCGCACGTCGACCCGCAGGCTCGGCACGCCGGCGGCGACCCTCGCCGCGGTGCGGGCCAGCCAGGCCGGGTCCTTGATGTTGGAGGGGGTGTTGGCCAGGTCGCGGGTGAGGGCGGTGGCCTCGGCCAGCGCGGCGGAGCGGCGGGCGGCCGCGCCCAGCTCGGCCTGCCGGCCGGGCTCGCCGGCGATCAGGCGGATCGTGCGCAGCGCCGGTTTCGCCGGGGTGGAGACGACCTTGTAGTCGTAGCCGCCGAGGCGCAGCCCGCGGACCAGCTCGGTGATCTCGTCCGGGCCGGCGTCTTCGGGGAGCCGCAGCCGAAGGGTGCGCTCGACGCGCCGGCCGGAGTCGGAGTCGGCCGCGAGGCGCGCGTTGACCGCGCGGGTCAGGGCGGCACCCGCGGTGCGCCATCTGGCCGGCGCGCCGTCGCCGATGCCGACCGCCCAGCCGAACGGTCCACTGTGGACCTCGCCGGCCCTGCCGGTCAGGCCGACCGCGCGGATCCACTCCTCGGTGATGCCCTCGCCACCGGGGCCCAGCCGCGGGGCGCCGCCGTCGATCGAGCGGCTGACCACGGCGACCGGTCCGGCGCCGCGGGCCGCGGCAACCACCTCGACCTCCGGTAACGCGGTCGGCACGGTGGGCAGGGGGGTCGGCACGGCAGTCCTCCAGGCAATAAGCGCTGCCCCGGTCTCCGGGTTGGACCGTGCGCAGGCGGGAACGCTACGGCAACGCGGACCGGGGCAGCGACCTTCTTACGTCATGCGGGGCGTCGGCGGCTCCCGTCAGCCCGCGGCGGCCTTGAGCGCGTCACCCAGAGCGTTGGCCTCGTCCGCCGACATCTCGACCACGAGGCGCCCACCGCCCTCCAGAGGTACGCGCATCACGATGCCCCGACCCTCCTTCGTCACCTCGAGGGGACCGTCACCGGTCCGGGGCTTCATGGCCGCCATAGCGTGCTCCCTCCGTGAGTTTCCTCCCACTCCGGCCGGGGTCACCCGCCCAGAGCCCAGGTCATTCTCCCCCATCCGGTCTCGGCGGTGAAATCGAGCCGATCAACGCGTGTCGCGTGACGTGCCGCTATGAGGTGGCGGACGGCGGCGGCCAACTGACAGACTGGAGCGTCGTGCGAGCTCGTTCGGCGCTGTTCGATGTGTACGGCGGCTACCTCAGGGCACGAGGTGGCTCGGCCGCCATCGCCGCGCTGGTCCGGTTGCTCGAGCCGCTCGGCTTCGGCGCCCCGGCGATCCGCACGGCCGTCTCCCGGATGGTCCGGCAGGGCTGGCTCGCACCGGTCCGGCTGGCCGAGGGCCCCGGCTACGCGCTGACCAAGCGCGCCGAGCGGCGCCTCGACGAGGCGGCCGCCCGGATCTACCGCACCCGACCGTCCACATGGGACGGACGGTGGCACGTGGTGGCGCTCGAGGAGCTGCCCACCCGCGGTGCGCGGGAGCGGCTGGACTCGTCGCTGCGGCTGCTCGGCTACGGCCCGCTCGGCCCGACCACCTGGGTGGCGCCGCGGCCGTCGCCGGAGCTGGCCGAGGTGCTCGCCGCCGACGGGCTGGCCGCCAGCGTGTTCCACGGCGAGCACGCCGGCGAGGATGCTGCGCTTGCCGCCAAGGCGTGGGACCTCGACGCGCTCGGCCGGGACTACGCCGCGTTCGTCACCGAGTGGGAGTCCCGGGTGTCGGCTGTGGACGGCTCGTCGCCCCCGCTGGCGTTCGCCGAGTCGCAGCTGCTGCTGCACGCCTGGCGGCGGTTCCTGTTCCGCGACCCTGGGCTGCCGGCGGAGCTGCTGCCGGACGGCTGGCCGGGAACGGTGGCCGCGGAGTTCTTCGACCGGCACACCGCGCGGCTGGCCCCGGCCGCCGAGGAGTTCCTCGACCGTTGCCTTGACCATCATCGCCGGACCAGGTCAACCGCATAGCCCCGCGACCGAAGGAAGAGACCTTGTCGACCGACGCGCCGTTGTTGATCTCCGACGCCGCCGGCGTCCGCACCCTGACGCTGAACCGGCCGGACGCGTTCAACTCGCTGACCCTGGAACTCAAGGAGCGGCTGCTGGCGGCGCTGCGGGAGGCGGCGGCCGACGACACGGTGCGGGCGGTTGTGCTGACCGGCGCCGGCCGGGCGTTCTGCGCCGGCCAGGATCTCAAGGAGCACGTGGCGCTGCTGCGCGCCGGCGACCCGGCGCCGCTGAGCACGGTCACCGAGCACTACAACCCGATCATCGCCACGGTCACCGGGATGCCCAAGCCGGTGATCGCCGCGGTGAACGGGATGGCCGCCGGCGCCGGGGCGTCCCTGGCCTACGCGTGCGACCTGCGGATCGCGGCCGCGTCGGCGAAGTTCCTGATGGCGTTCGCCAACGTGGGGCTGACCGCCGACTCCGGCGCGTCCTGGACGCTGCCGAGGCTGATCGGCTACGGCCGGGCGATGGAGATGATGCTGCTCGCCCAGCCGGTCGCCGCCGAGCAGGCGCTGGCCATCGGCATGGTCACCCAGGTGGTTCCGGATGGCCAGGCGCTGCCGGCCGCCCAGGAGCTGGCCGGGCGCATGGCCGCCGGCCCGACAACGGCCTACGCGAAGATCAAGGAGGCGCTGCTCGCCGGGGCCGCCGGCGCGCTGGACGACGCGCTGGCCACCGAGGCGCGCACCCAGGCCGAGGCGGGCGCGACCACCGACCACACCGAGGCCGTCGACGCCTTCGTGGCCAAGCGCACGCCCGCGTTCACCGGGCGGTAGCCCGCCAGCAGCCGACCACGTGGTCGTCGACCATGCCGGTGGCCTGCATCATGGCGTAGCAGGTGGTCGGGCCGACGAAGACGAACCCGCGGCGCTTGAGCTCCTTGGCCATGGCCGTGGACTCGGGTGTCACGGCCGGCACCTCGTCGAGGGTCCTCGGGCGGGGGCGGCCGCCGGGGTCGGGTGCGAACGACCAGAGCAGCTCGTCGAGCGGGACGTCCAGGTCGAGGACGGCCCTTGCGTTGCGGATGGCCGCGTCGATCTTGGCTCGGTTGCGCACGATGGACGCGTCGGCCATCAGTCTGGCCACGTCCCCGGGGCCGAACGCGGCCACCCGCGCCGGATCGAAGCCGGCGAAGGCGCGGCGGAAGCCCTCCCGCTTGCGCAGGATCGTGATCCAGGACAGGCCGGACTGGAACGCCTCGAGGGACAGCCGCTCGAACAGGGCCGTGTCACCGTGCAGCGGGACCCCCCACTCCTCGTCGTGGTACGTCACGTAGTCCGGCGTGGAGTTGGCCCATGCGCAGCGCTCGCGGGTCATCGCGGCTCGGGCTCGGCGGACTCGGCGGGCGTGCCCGCCGCGGCCAGCTGGGCCTCCAGCTCGGCGACCCGCGCGCGCAACTCGTCCAGCTCACCGCCGACCCGCTGCAGCACCCAGTCCACTTCGGACATCTTGTAGCCGCGCACGACCAGCTGGAACCGGACGTCCCGCAGGTCCTCGGCGGTCACGCCGTGCTCGGGCAGCCTGGTCGGCGAGGCGCCCGGCGGCAGCGCCGGCAGCTCCTCGCCGCGGCCGAACAGCACGGAGGCAAGCAGGAACACCACGGCGGCGACGAGCACCATCACGACGAGATACCAGAGCGCGGTGGTCACGGCACGATCGTGTCACGCCCCTACGACACTGCGCATCGGCGGCCGGTCGGCGGCGCGCACGGCGGTGGTGTCCGGCAGCCACTCGGCGTCGACCTGGACGAACTGGGTGAGCTCGCCGGCGCTGGCCGCGTCGATGCCGCACCGGGCCAGAGCCGTGCCCAGGATCTCGCGCGCCATCCGGCCCAGCTCGGCCAGCCGCCGGTTGCGGTGCTGGCGCACCCCCAGGTTGACCTGCGCGAGCCCGGGCAGCCCGACCATGGTGTGGGCGTCGAGCAGCAGGCCGATCTCCACCCCGTAGCCGGCCGCGAACGGCACCGACTCCAGCAGCTCCCGGCTGGCCGCGCACTCCCCGGCCAGCGGCTGGATCACGCCGGACAGCTCGGGGCGCAGCACCGACAGCAGCGGCCGGGCCATCAGCTCGGTGACCCGCCCGCCGCCGGACTCCTCGCCGCCGAGGGGCCTGCGGTAGAACGCCTTCACCAGGTGCACGCCGGGCTCGCCGAGCAGCGGCCCGAGCAGCGCCGGCACGAAGCCCCCGGACGGGTCGACGAGGTCGGAGTCGAGGAACACCAGCAGGTCGCCGCTGGTGGCCGCCAGCGATCGCCACAGCACCTCGCCCTTGCCGGGCAACGGATCGAGGTCGGCAAGCACGTCGGTCCGGCGCACCACCCTGGCGCCGGCCGCCGCGGCCACCTCGATCGTCCGGTCGGTCGAGCCCGAGTCGATCACCACCAGCTCGTCGACCAGCGAGCCGAGCAGCGGGCGCACCGAGGCCACCACCCGCCCGACCGTCGACTCCTCGTCCAATGCGGGAAGCACCACGCTGACCGTGCGGGATCCCTTGGCCAGCACCAGCTCCGGCACCGTCCAGCCGGTGTCCTGCCAGGTCCGCTCGGCGAACCACGCCCGCGCCGCCGGGTGCATCAGGCCTCGCTCATGCCAGTGCTCTTCAGCTCGGGAATGTTGGCCGATGTCGTGGGTCGCTTCGCGTAGCCGGTCACCGGACCGCTCCTCGGGCAGACCTCGTTCCTCGGCCAAGCCGGCGTCTCCTCGTTCCTCGGAGACGCTGGAGTATCGATTGGTTCGCTCCGCAAGCTCCGCTCACCCTCGTCGCGGTGGGCCAACTCCCTCACCTGGCATTTCGCAAGCTTCATGCCAGCGCCCGCAGGCAGCGGGCCGGCGGGCGGGTGCCGGCGATGCTGGCCACCATCTCGACGACCCGCCTGGTCTGCCGCACCTCGTGCGCGCGGAACACCCGGGCACCGGCGAACGCGGCCACCGACGTCGCGGCCAGCGTGCCGTCCAGCCGGTCGTCGACCTCCGCGCCCAGCGTCTCGCCCACGAAGTCCTTGTTGGACAAGGCCATCAGCACCGGCCAGCCGGTGCCGACCAGCTCGTCCAGCCGGCGCAGCAACTCAAGGCCGTGCCAGGTGTTCTTGCCGAAGTCGTGCGTCGGGTCGATCAGCACGCCATGCGCCGGCACCCCGATCGAGACCGCGTGCTCGGCGCGCTCGACCAGCTCGGCGGCCACCTCGGCGACCACGTCGAGATAGCGCACCCGGTGCGGGTCGGTGCGCGGCCGGACCCCGCCGGTGTGCGAGCAGACGATGCCGACCCCGTACTCGGCGGCCACCTTGATCAGGTCGGGATCGGCGCCGGCCCAGGTGTCGTTGATCAGGTCTGCGCCCGCCCGGCAGGCCCGCTCGGCCACCTCGTGCCGCCAGGTGTCCACGCTGATCACCACGTCGGGGTGGCGTTGGCGGATCGCGGCGACGAACGGCACGACCCGCCTGGTCTCCTCCCAGACGTCGACCACCTCGCCGTGCGAGCCCGCCTTCACCCCGCCGACGTCGACGATGTCGGCGCCCTCGGCCACCACCCGGTCGACGGCGGCCATCGCGGCCTGGTCGTCGAAGGTGGCGCCGCGGTCGTAGAAGGAATCCCGCGTGCGGTTGACGATCGCCATCACCAGGGCGCGGTCCGCCGTCGCCGCGCGCTGTCCGAACCGGAGCGTGTGCACGCCCCGATGGTGCCATGACCTCAGCAAACGGGCCCGCACGCGGTCAGCGCCTCGTCCACCGAGGCCGTGACGACCAGCGCGTCGAGCGCGGCGTCGGAGGCGAACCCCTTGTCCCGCAGCTCGTGCACCCAGCTGATCAGCCCGGCCCAGTGCCCGTCCGGGTCCAGCAGCACCACCGGCTTGGCGTGCATCCGCAGGTAGCGTGCGGTCCAGACCTCGAACAGCTCCTCGCAGGTGCCCAGCCCGCCCGGCAGCGCGAGGAAGGCGTCGGCGTGCCGGTCCATCAACGCCTTGCGCTCGCGCATGGTCTCCACCACGAGCAGCGGGTCGGCATCCGGGTCGGCGAACTCGCGGTCCATCAGGTCCCGCGGGATCACCCCGGTCGTCGGCGCGCCGCCCAGCCGCGCGGCCTGGGCCACCGCGCCCATCATCGACACCCGCGACCCGCCCCACACCAGGCCCCAGCCGCGCGCCGCGATCCCGGCGCCCACCTTGGCGGCCAGGTCGAGGTACGGGCCGGGCACCGCCGCTTTCGATCCACAGTAGACACACACGGCCCAACGACGCGCACTCAATGGGTCTCGCTCCATGCGCGGTAGGCGTCCTCGACGACCTGCACGGCGTCGTCGATGTCGTCGGTCACGTGCAGCAGCGCGAAGTCCCGCTCGCCGATCTTGCCCTGGGCGTAGACGGTGTCGCGGACCCAGGAGTGCAGCCCGCCCCAGTACGACCGTCCAAACAGGACAACCGGGAACTTGGTGACCTTCTTGGTCTGCACCAGGGTGAGCGCCTCGAACAGCTCGTCCAGCGTGCCGAACCCGCCGGGCAGGCAGATGAACGCCTGGGCGTACTTGATGAACATCGTCTTGCGGGTGAAGAAGTAGCGGAAGTTCACGCCGAGGTCGACCCACGGGTTCAGGCCCTGCTCGAACGGCAGCTCGATGCCCAGCCCGATGGACAGCCCGCCGGCCTCCGAGCAGCCGCGGTTGACCGCCTCCATCGACCCGGGTCCGCCGCCGGTGATCGCCGCGAAGCCGGCGTGCGCGAGCGCCGCCCCGATCTGCCGGCCCAGCTGGTACTCCGGGTGGTCGCGCGGGGTCCGGGCGGACCCGAACACGGTGACCGCCCGCGGCACCTCGGCCAGCGCGCCGAACCCCTCGACGAACTCCGCCTGGATGCGCAGCACCCGCCACGGGTCGGTGTGCACCCAGTCGGTCGGCCCGCGTGAGTCGAGCAACCGCTGGTCGGTCGTTGTCGGCTCGGCCCGCCTCGCCCGGCGCAGCACCACCGGTCCGCGCTGCTTCTCGCGCGGGTGCTCCTCGTCCTCCGGGATCTCCTGGATCGTCACCCGGGGGAGTCTATGGGGACCCGCCGGACAGGAACCGGCTGAGCACGTCCGCGCACCGGCGGATCTGGGCCACCGGGACGTGCTCCTCCCTGGTGTGCGCCAGGGTCGGGTCGCCGGGGCCGAAGTTCACCGCTGGCAGGCCGGCGGCGGCGAACCGGGCCACGTCGGTCCAGCCCAGCTTGGCCATCGGCGGGCCGCCCGCGGCCGCGACGAGCTGCTGGGCGGCCGGCGCGGACAGCCCCGGCATCGCCCCGACCGCCAGATCCACCACGGTCAGCGCGTAGCCGGCGAACACCTGGCGCAGGTGCTCCTCGGCCTGCTCGGCGGAGCGGTCCGGGGCGAACCGGTAGTTGACCGCGAGCACCGCCTCGTCCGGCACGACGTTTCCCTGGACCCCGCCGGAGACGCCGACCGCCTGCAGCCCCTCCCGGTACAGGCACCCGTCGATCTCGACGGTGCGCGCCTGGTACTCCTGCAGCCGGAGCAGGGCCCCGCCGAGGGCGTGGATCGCGTTGATCCCCATCCAGGCCCGCGCGGTGTGCGCCCGCTTCCCGGTGGTGCGCAGCTCGACGCGCATCGTGCCCTGGCAGCCCGCCTCGATGACCCCGTTGGACGGCTCGCACACGACCGCCAGGTCGCCGGCCAGCCACTCGGGCAGCTCGCGCTCGATCCGGCCGAGCCCGTTGCGGACGGCGTCGAGCTCCTCGCAGTCGTAGAACACGAAGGTCAGGTCGTGCGTCGGCGCGGTCACCGTGGCGGCGAGGTGCAGCAGCACGGCGTCGCCGCCCTTCATGTCGACGGATCCGCAGCCGTGCAGGATCTCGTCGTCGCCCTCCCCGGTGCGCTTGGCCGGCAGGTTTCCGTTGATGGGCACGGTATCCAGGTGCCCGGCGAGCACGACCCTTGACGGCCGGCCGAGACGGGTGCGGGCCAGCACGGCGTTGCCCGACCGGATGATCTCGAGATGCCCGGCCTGCTCGCGCAGCGCCGACTCGACGGCTTCGGCCAGCTCCGCCTCGGTTCCTGAGACGCTCGGGACGTTCACGAGCGCGGTGGTCAGGTCGACGGGATCGCCGGCAAGGTCCAGGGTGGCGGCCACACGCCGTACCCTACGGTTACGTGGGATTCACGTGGACCACGTGACCAAACTGTGGTCATGGCGAAGTCAGTCGGGCTCGAGCGCAGCGGCCGCAAGCGCAACCTCACCATCCAGCTGGACGAGGCGATCATCCAGGCGGCCAAGGAGTTAGCCGCCCGAAAGGGCACGTCGGTCAGCGGGCTGGTCACCCAGACGCTCGCCGAGATGGTCGAGGCGGAGATCCGGTACCAGGAGGCCATGCGGCGGGCGTTCAAGGCGATGGACGAGGCCAAGGGCCTTGGTGGCGGGGGGCGCACCTGGACCCGACAGGAGATCAACGATGAGCGGCTCAAGAAGTGGGATCGACGGTGAACCTGACCTTCGTTGACACCAACGTGCTCGTGTACGCGCATGATCCGGACGAGGGCCCGAAACACGAGACAGCCGTTGCGGTCCTCAAGGAGTTGTGGCGGACCGGCACAGGTGTGCTGAGCACACAGGTCCTGCAGGAGTTCTACTCGGTGGTCACCCGGAAAAGACCCAAGCCGATGGCCGAAGCAGAGGCGCGGGAGCGGGTCGCCGCATATGGCGAATGGTGCTCGATGAACACCGATCCCCAACTCATCGTGTCGGCCAGTGTGATCGATGAACTCCATTCCGTGGAGTGGTGGGACGCTTTGATCATCGAGGGTGCGATGCGGAGTGGAGCGACCACCTTACTGTCCGAGAACACGCGGGACGGGCGGCGGTTCGGACTGCTGACCGTGCGGAATCCGTTCGGGGAGAACTGACTAACCTTGGCGGCCGTGAGCAGCAGCGTTCTCGATCCCGATGCCACCGGCGCGCACGGCGTCGGGCTGGCCACCGTCACGCCCGGCGGGACGGTCCTGGACACGTGGTTTCCCAAGCCGTCGCTGGGTCCCGGGCCGGCGCCCGGCACCCAGGTCCTCGCCGAGCAGGAGGCGGTCGACGTGCTCGGGGGCGGTGTGTCCGCCCTGCTCGGGCCGGATCCGCTCCGCGGGGTGGAGGTGGTTCCGGTCCGCACCGGCATCACCCGGCTGTCCGACCCGCCGGCCGACGCCTACGACGTGTACCTGCGCCTGCACCTGCTCTCCACCCGGCTGGTGCGGCCGCACGGGCTGAGCCTTGACGGGCTCTTCGGCCTGCTCGCCAATGTGGTCTGGACCAACCGGGGACCGTGCCCGGTCGAGGGATTCGACGCCACCCGGCTGCGGCTGCGGGCAAGCGGGCCGGTGACCGTGCAGCTGGTGGACAAGATCCCGCGCATGGTCGACTACGTGGTGCCGTCCGGGGTGCGCATCGCCGACGCCGACCGGGTCCGGCTCGGCGCCCACCTGGCCGCCGGCACCACGGTCATGCACGAGGGGTTCGTCAACTTCAACGCCGGCACGCTCGGCGCCTCGATGGTCGAGGGCCGCATCTCGGCGGGCGTGGTCGTCGGGGACGGGTCCGACGTCGGCGGCGGCGCGTCGATCATGGGCACGCTGTCCGGCGGCGGCCGGGAGACGATCGCGATCGGCAAGGGCTGCCTGGTGGGCGCGAACGCCGGCCTCGGCATCTCGCTCGGCGACGACTGCATCGTCGAGGCCGGGCTCTACGTGACGGCCGGTACCAAGGTCACCCTGCCGGACGGGCACGTCGTCAAGGCGCGAGACCTGTCCGGGCAGTCCGGTCTGCTGTTCCGCCGCAACTCCACCACCGGCGTGGTCGAGGTGGTGCGGCACTCCGGCGGGCGCGTCGAGCTCAACGCCGTGCTGCACGCCAACGACTGACACGCGGCTGGCCGGACACCGCTGATCACTTACGATGAACCGGTGCCCGCCTCGACAGAGACCGACCACGCCGGGCCCGGCCGCGCACCGGTCCGCCCTGTCGACTTAGGACTGAACGCCGAGGCGCGCACCGCGGCCGCCGATGATCCGCCGGCCGTCCACGTGCGAGCCAAGATCGACGAGCAGCTCCGCGCGCTGCTCGAGCACGAGGCGGTGGCGCGCGTCGGGGAGGACCCGGAGGGCGTGCACCAGATGCGGGTCGCGGTGCGGCGCATCCGCGCGGCGCTCAAAGCCGACGGCGCCGGACTGGGCCCGGCCGCGACCGAGCTGCAGACCGAGCTGCGCTGGCTCGGCTCGATGCTCGGCGCCGTCCGCGACATCGACGTGCAGCTCGAGCACCTGCGCGGACAGGCCGCCGAGTTCGAGCCGGACGAGCGGGCCGCCGTGGAGCGGCTGCTGCTCGGGCTGCGGGCCGACCGGCGCCGGGCGCGGCAGCGCATGCTCGGAGCGCTGCGCAGCCGGCGCTACACCGCGCTGCTCGAGGGGCTCGCCGCGGCCGCCCGCACGCCGGCGCCGCTCGACGGCAATGTGGTCGTGGGGAAGCCGGCGATCGCGAGCCTGCTCGAGTTGATCAAGCGGCCGTACCGGAAGCTGAGCCGGGCGGCCGCGGCGCTCGGGGCCGACCCGGCCGACGACGACCTGCACGCGCTGCGGATCTACAGCAAGCGGCTGCGCTACGCCGCCGAGCTCGCCGCGCCCGCCGGCGGCAAACCAGTGCGGCGGTTGATCAGGGCCACCAGACAGATGCAGGACGTGCTCGGCGACCACCAGGACGCCGTGGTGGCCGAGCAGCAGGTGCGCCGGCTGCTGGCCGAGCTCGGCGACGTGCTCGACGCGGACGTGGCGTTCGCGGCCGGCCGGCTCGTCGAACGGGAGCGCGCCCGGCGGGCCGACTGCCGGTCCCGGTGGCGGACCACCGTGGCCGAAGTGGACGCTCGCGCCATGGAACTGCTCGCCGGCTAGCTAACCCAGCCGCTCCGCGGCCGCGGCCACCCGCTCGTCGGTCGCGGTCAGGGCCACCCGGACGTGGCGCGCGCCGGCCGGGCCGTAGAACGTGCCGGGCGCCACCACGATGCCGCGCTCGGCCAACCACCCCACGGTGTCCCAGGCGTTCTCGTCCCGGGTGGCCCACAGGTACAGGCCGGCCGCGGAATGGTCGATGCGGAATCCGGCCCGGCGCAACGCCTCGCGCAGCACGTCCCGGCGCGCGGCGAACCGTTCTCGTTGTGCGGCAACGTGATCGTCATCGGAGAGCGCCGCGGTCATCGCCGCCTGCACCGGCCGCGGCACGATCATCCCGGCGTGCCGGCGCACCTCGAGCAGGCCGGACACCAGCGCCGGGTCGCCGGTCACGAACCCCGCCCGGTAGCCGGCCAGGCTGGAGCACTTGGACAGCGAATGCACGGCCAGCAGCCCGTCGAACCGGCCGCCGCACACCGACGGGTGCAGCACCGACACCGGCTCGCTGTCCCAGCCCAGCGTCAGGTAGCACTCGTCGGACACCACGACGGCGCCGCGCTCCCGGGCCCAGTCCACGACCTTGCGCAGATGCTCGACCGGAAGCACCCGCCCGGTCGGGTTCGACGGCGAGTTCAGCCACACCAGCGCCGGCCGGGCGGGGCCGACGGCGCTGAGCCCGTCGGAGCGGAACGGCTGCGCGCCGGCCAGCCGGACGCCGACCTCGTACGTGGGATACGCCAGCTCCGGGATGATCACCAGATCGCCTTGGGAAACCCCGAGCAGGGTCGGCAGCCAGGCGACGAGCTCCTTCGACCCGATCGTGGGCAGCACCGCGTCGGGCTCGACCCCCTGGACCCCGTGGCGGCGGTGCAGCGCCTCGACGGCCGCCTTGCGCAGCTCCGGGGTACCGTGCGTGGCCGGGTAGCCGGGCGCGTCCGCGGCCTCCGCCAGGGCCCGCCGGATGAACGCCGGGACCGGATCCACCGGCGTCCCGATGGAGAGGTTGACGACCCCGCCCGGATGGGCGCGGGCCGTCGCCGTGTGCTCGGCCAGGGAGTCCCACGGAAAGTCCGGCAGTCCCCTGTCCCGGGAACGGATCAATCGTGGGCCTCGCCCATCGGCGGCAGCTCCCTGATCAGCGGCGGGTCCGCGCTGACCTTGCCCACCTTGGCCGCGCCGCCCGGAGAGCCGAGCTCATCGAAGAAGTCGACGTTGGCCTTGGTGTATTCCTTCCACTGATCGGGAACGTCATCCTCGTAGTAGATGGCCTCCACCGGACACACCGGCTCGCACGCGCCGCAGTCGACGCACTCGTCGGGGTGGATGTACAACATCCGGTCCCCCTCGTAGATGCAGTCGACCGGGCACTCTTCGATGCATGCCTTGTCGAGCACGTCGACGCAGGGCTCGGCGATCACATAGGTCACTGCGCTCTCCTGCTCCTTGTTCCAAACTGGCGTGCAGGCGGGAGGTTACCGGCCGCCGCTAGTATCCCCCTTTAGACGGGCCAACCTGTAACCGGTGCAGGCCACCTCACAGCCGTCCCACCGGTTGGAAGCCCGGCCTCCCACCAAGGTCGACCCGCGGCGCCCTCGAGCCACAGTGTGCGCCCGGCCCCTCCACCGCGCCGAGCCCTCCTCGAGCCGAACTCCACGCCGCCAAGCCTCATCGCCGAACCACGACGGGAACGCGCCACACGGCTGCACGAGCGCGGAACACGACTACCGGAGCGCGAGACACGCCGGGCCGAGACCGGGCTCCCGTGTCCCGCGCTCAGGTCGGTGTGTCACGCCTCCGCGTAGATCAGTTGCGCGCCCCGGCGCCTCCACGGGCTCCGCGTGGGCTCCGCTCCCGGATGTCGCCTGCCCACAGTTGATCTCCACGGCCTGCCCGGTTGATCTTCCCGGCAGTTGATCTCCGTGTCCCACTCCTACCCAGCCCCCACCGCTCCACGGGGGGCGACCCCACGGCCAGTCTACCGGCGGAGACGGGCGGGGAGATCAACTCCGGGGTGGGTGTGGACAGGTGGGTGGGGTGTGGACAAGTGCGAGGTTGGGGGGAGTCGGGGCTTGACAAGGGGGCTGGCGGGGGTGGGGGTGGGTGGGGTGAGGGCTCGGTGTCGGTCAGGTGTTGGCGGCGAGCCATTTGGTGGCGGCTTTGGCGGCGCGTTTGAGCGCGGAGCGTTCGCCGAGGTAGTCGCCGGCGATGCCGATGACGGGGAGGAGGCCGAGGGCGCGGTGGTAGATGCGGCCTTGGGGGCGTTTGTCGAGCTCGTCGCCGAGGGCGAGCAGGGTTTTGCCCAACCGCCAGAGGGTGCGGGCGGCGGCTTTGAGGGTGATTTTGCCGTGGCGGGTGGAGGATTCGGTGAGCTCGGAGGTGAGCTCGGCGGTCCGCTGGGTCTCGGTGGCGGGGTCGGGGGTGGCGGCGGCCTCGGCGGGGGTGATGTCGCGGCGGAAGAGGACGGCGGCGAGGAGGCGGACGCGGTCGGCCTGGCTGGTGACGCCGTGCTCGGCGGCGATGGCGCACAGCAGCAGGCCCTGGCCGGCGAGGGCGAGGGTGTCCTGGACGGGGAGGCGGTCGGACAGGGCGCCGGCGAGGCCGGGGATGGACGCGAGCAGCACGGTGAAGCGGCCGACGCGGTTGATCCACCAGCGGTCGCGCTCGGCGACGGTCATGTGGGCCCAGGCGTCGGTGCCGGGGACCTTGACGCTCTCCAGGCCGTGCAGGAGGCGCTCGCGGGCGGTTCGGGGGACCGCCTGCAGGGCTTGGGCGTTCTGGCCGTCGACTCCGGCCGGCTCTTGGCCGCCGCCGTCGAGGTGGCGGGCCGCGGGCAGGACGCGGCGGACGAGGCCGAGCGGGTCGGAGGTGCGGAGGGCTTCGAGCATGGGGGTGGTGGCCCGGACAAACGGCCGCAGCACCGCGACCACGTGCCGGTCCTGGATGGTCTCAACCACGTGTACTCCCGAGTTTGACGGCCGCCGGCAGGGCCCCGCAGGCGAGCAGCAGCAGCGCCCGCCAGTCCTCGATCAGCACCCGGTCGCCGCCGGGGCCGGCAAGTCCGAATACCCCGAGGGACAGCAGCCACACCACGAGGGGGGCGGAGGCGACCGCCAGCCGGGGCGACAGCCGGGCGGCCGCGGACACCAGCCAGGGGGTGGTGAACGCCGCCAGCACCGGGGTGAGCGGCAGCGGAAGGCCGCCGAGGTCGGGCAGCAGGTAGCCGTCGAACCGCAGCGGCAGGAACAACAGCTCGACCACCGCGAGCAGCGCGCTGTCCAGCACCAGCACGGCAAGCAGGAGGCGCTCCCGGGTCGTCACGTCACCGGGCCAGCTCACCGTTGCCGAGGCCACCGAACAGGTCGGTCTCGGCGCCGTCGGCAGGGCCGCGGGCCAGCACGTAGTACTCCTCGGTCGCGATCGGCTGGGCGATGCCGTTGGACAGCGCGTAGCACCGCTCGCCCGCCTCGCCCTGCCAGACGCTGACCTGGGTCGCGTGCGCCCGCAGCGCGCCGAGCTTGGCGGGCAGCACATCGGCGATCGACACCGCGGTGGTGATCTCGGCGTCGTCAGTCGCGGGCAGCTCGCCGGGCTTCGGCAGCCGGAACGGAAGGTCGGCCAGCTCGGCGAGCGCGGCGACGCCGGATTCGATGGCCCGCTTGGACGTCACCGCGTAGAACACCCGGTCCACTTCGGACACCGTGGCGGTGGCGGCCATGGTGAGCCGGTGCGCCCGGACATGGTCCGGATGGCCGTAGCCGCCGTCCGGGCCGTAGCTGACCACCACCTGGGGGCGGACCTCGGCGAGGATGTCGGCGAGCAGCTTGGCCTGCTCGTCGGGGTCGCCGCCGATGAACGCCCGCGGGTGGTCGTTGGCGGGAGTGCCGGCCATGCCGGAGTCGCGCCACCGGCCGATCCCGCCGAGGAAGCGGTGGTCGGACACGCCGAGCGCGGCACAGGCGGCGCGCAGCTCACCGACCCGGTACCCGCCGAGCTGGTCGGCCTGGTCGGGCGCGAGCTGCCGGAGGAAGTCGGGAATGATCTCCCCTTCCTCGCCGAGGGTGCAGGTCACCAGCGTGACGTGCACGCCGGCCGCCGCATACCGCGCGATGGTTCCCCCGGTCAACAGGCTCTCGTCGTCCGGATGCGCGTGCACGAGCAGTAGTCGTGGCGCCGTGGAGAGAGTCACCCGATGAGCCTAAAGGTTGCTCAGTTCAGCCGGATCCGAGGATCCAGGTATGCCGACAGCATGTCGACCAGGGCGATCACCACGATGAACACGATGGCCGCGTAGGCGGTGACCCCCATGATGATCGGCCGGTTGTTGGCCAGGATGGCGCGCAGGAACAGGAAGCCCACGCCGTTGTACTGGAAGATCGTCTCGACGATCACCGTGCCGCCCATGAGGATTCCGACGGCGATGCCCATGTGGTTGACGACCGGGATGATCGCGTTGCGCACGCCGTGCTTGAACAGGACCCTGCGCTCGGAGATCCCCTTCGCCCGCGCCGTCCTGAGGTAGTCGGCGCCGAGCACCTCAAGCATGGACGTGCGCATCAGCCGCGCCACGAACACCAGGTCCGCGGCGGCGAGGCTGATCGCGGGCAGCAGAACTTCCTTGTACCGCGGCACATCCTCGCCGAACCGGCGCGGCAGCGACGGGAAGATCTCGGTTCCGAACAGCTCGAGCCCGGTCAGCTGCCGGCGCAGCGCGGTCGCCAGCACGAACAGCGGGATGCACATCAGCACGACCGCGCCGGTCGTGATCAGCGTGTCGATGAACGAGTCGCGCCACACGGCCGCGACGACCCCGGCCACGACGCCGATCACGGTGCTGATGGCGATCGCCAGCACCGCGAGCAGCAGCGAGTTCGGGACCGTGGCGGCCAGCATGTCGGCCACCGGGCGGCGCTGGTCGAAGTCGATGCCCAGGTCCCCGGTGAAGAGGTTCTTCAGGTAGATCAGGAACCGTACGTGGAACGGCTCGTCGAGGCCGAACTTGGCCCGCAGCGCGTCCCTGACCTTGGGCGGGACCACCTTCTCGTCCTCGCTGGCGAACGGGTCGCCGAGGTAGAACACTCCAATGTGGAGCACGAACATCACCACGACGATGGCCAGCACGGCCAGGGCCGAGCGCCGCACCACGAACTTCAGCACGGCGCGGCGCCACGGCCGGACGGGATGGTCATGGCGCTACTGTCGGGCAACGCCTTCCCGATCGGAAGGGTGCACGCAGCCGGGAGATCCCGGTCATGCCCGCACGACCTCGCGGACGGCGGCGTAGTGGCACGCCGCCCGGTGCTCGCGGCCCGCGGGCACCGGGTCGAGCGGCGGCGGCTGCTCGATGCACACCTGCCGCTCCGCCTCGGTGAGCTGCTGCTCGAACTTCCAGCACCGGGTGCGGAACCGGCAGCCGGACGGCGGGTTGGCGGGGTTGGGCACGTCACCGCGCAGCACGATCGTCTCGCGGACCCGCTCCACCTCCGGGTCGGGGATCGGCACCGCGGAGATCAGGGCCTGGGTGTAGGGGTGGTGCGGGCGGTCGAACAGGTCGTCGCGATCGGCGATCTCCACGATGCCGCCCAGGTACATCACGGCGACCCGGTCGGAGATGTGCCGCACCACGGACAGGTCGTGCGCGATGAACAGGTAGGTCAGCCCGAGCTCGTCCTGCAGGTCCTCGAGCAGGTTCACGATCTGCGCCTGGATCGAGACGTCCAATGCGGACACCGGCTCGTCGAGCACGACGAACTTCGGGTTCAGCGCGATGGCCCTTGCGATGCCGATGCGCTGCCGCTGGCCGCCGGAGAACTCGTGCGGGTAGCGGTCGGCGTACTCCTCGGCAAGGCCAACGGTGTCGAGCAGATCGGAGATCGTCGACTTCGTAATCTCCGCGCCCATCAGCTGGTACTTCTCGGACAGGATCTGCCTGATCGTCATCCGCGGGTTCAGCGAGGCGTACGGGTCCTGGAAGATGATCTGCATGTCGCGCCGGGCGCGGCGCAGCTTGTCCTTGCTCAGCTTGTTGATGTCGACCCCGTCCAGCGTCACCCGCCCGCTGGTCGGCTCCAGCAGCCGAAGGATCGCCCGTGCCGTCGTCGACTTGCCGCAGCCGGACTCGCCGACCAGCGCGACGGTCTGCCCCCGGCGAACCGTGAACGACACGCCGTCGACCGCTTTGACGTGACCGATGGTGCGCTTGAAGAAGATGCCGCTGCGGATCGGGAAATGCTTGACGAGGTCGGTGACCTCCAGCATCGGGGCGCCGTCGACGGCGGCCGCGCCGCCCGCGGCCGCGGCGCCCGACTCGGGAACCTCACCCATGGGCCAACCTCTCCTCGTTCGCCATGCCGACCTGGTCACTGTGCACGCAGGCGGCGAGATGTCCGTTGCCGGCCACCGACTCCAGGGGCGGAACGGCCGCGATGCACTCGTCGGTGGCGAACCGGCAGCGCGGGTGGAACGGGCATCCCTTCGGAACCCTGGCCAGGCTCGGCGGGACGCCCTTGATCGGCGTGAGCCGCTCCTGGCGCCGGTGGTCCATCCTGGCCAGGCTGGACAGCAGGCCGAAGGTGTAGGCGTGCCGCGGCCGGTAGAAGATCTCGTTGGTGCTGCCGGCCTCGACGATCTTCCCGGCGTACATCACGTTGATCCGGTCGGCGTGGCTGGCCACCAGGCCGAGGTCGTGGGTGATCAGCACGATCGCGGTGTTCCGGCTCTCCTGCAGCTTGCTCAGCAGCGCCATGATCTGCGCCTGCACGGTGACGTCCAGCGCGGTGGTCGGTTCGTCGGCGAGCAGCACCTGGGGATCGTTGGCCAGCGCCATGGCGATCATGGCGCGCTGCCGCATGCCGCCGGAGAACTCGTGCGGGTACTGGTTGATCCGCACCGCCGGGTTGGGTATGCCGACCTCGCCGAGTAGGTCCAGCGCCCGCCGCTTGGCCACGAGCTTGCCGACCTTCTGGTGCGTGCGGACCATCTCGGCGATCTGGTCGCCGACCTTGAACACCGGGTTCAGCGCGGTGAGCGGGTCCTGGAAGATCATCGCGATCTCCTTGCCGCGCAACCGGCGCTGCTGCTTCTCCGGCATCTTCAGCAGCGACTTGCCGCGCAGCAGGATGTCCCCGGACGGGAAGGTGGCCGGCGGGCTCTGGATCAGCCCGAGAATGGTCATGGCCGACACCGACTTGCCGGAGCCGGACTCGCCGACGATGGCAAGCGTCTCGCCGTCGTTGACGCTCCAGCTGACCCCGTCGACCGCCTTGACCACGCCGAAGTCGGTCTTGAAGTGCACCCGCAGGTCCCGGACCTCGAGCAGCGGCGCGGCCGGGCTGTCCAGGTCGATGTCAGCCGTACCGTCCATGCGTGCGCTCTCCTATCGCAGCTTGGGGTCGAGGGAGTCGCGCAGCCCGTCGGCCACGAAGGCGAATCCCAGGGTCGTGATGGAGATCGCCAGCGCCGGGAAGATCCACAGATAGTCCTTGCCGGGTATCTGGATCACCTGGATGGCCTGCCCGATCAGCCGGCCCCACTCCGGCTCGTCGGCCGGAACGCCGATGCCGAGGAAGGCCAGCGACGCCATGGCGACGACGGCGACGCCGATGCTGGTGAACGCGTAGATCAGCACGGGCGCGACGGCGTTGGGCAGGATGTGCCGCAGCACGATGCGCGTGTCCGAGGCGCCGATGGACCTGGCGGCCTCCACGTACTCCGACTCGCGCAGCGCAAGCACCTGGCCGCGCATCAGCCGGGCCGAGGTCGGCCAGGCGAGGATGGCCAGGGCGATGATCACCGCCTGGACGCTGTCGCCGAAGATCCGCACCACGAGGATGGCGCCGATCAGGAACGGGAAGGCCAGGAAGATGTCGGTGGTCCGCATGACCAGCGTGTCGATGAACTTGCCGCGATAGCCGGCGATGGCGCCGAGCGTGATCCCGACGACCAGCGCCAGGATCACCACGCTCAGACTGACGATCATCGCCAGCCTGGTGCCGTAGAGGATCCCGGAGAACAGGTCCCGGCCGAGCACGTCGGTGCCGAACCAGTGCTCGCCGCTTGGCGGTTGCTGCGTGTTGAGCAGGTTCTGCTCTTTGGGGTCGTACGGGGTGAGGATCGGCTCGAAGATCGCGATGACGGCCAGGACGATCACGATGCCGAGGCCGACGAGGGCCAGCTTGTTGCGCTTGTAGCGGCGCCAGATGTCGCGGAACTGCCCACGCTTGACCCGATCGCCGGTCGGCGCGCCGCCCTCCGGTTCCGCGACCGCCTCCGGCGGCTGCGTGGGTGCGAGCAGTTGCTCGGGGACCACCTCGGGCGCCCCGCCACCAACGGACATGCCCGCCGTCACCTCCTCAGCTCAGCCGGATCCGTGGATCGAGGAATGCGTAGAGAATGTCGACGATCATGCTCAACACGACGTACGCGATGACGCCGAACACCACGATCGCCATGATCACCGGCTGGTTGTTGTTCCGGATCGAGTTGAACAGCAGGAAGCCGACGCCGTTGTACTGGAAGATCGTCTCGGTGATGATCGCGCCGCCGAGCAGCACACCGATGCTGATCCCGACGTAGGTGACCACCGGGATGATCGAGTTGCGGAACGCGTGCTTGCCGATCACGGCCCGCTCGGACAGGCCCTTGGCCCGCGCGGTTCGGATGTAGTCGGCGCGCAGCACCTCGAGCATCGAGCCGCGCATGAGCCGGGCGATGAACGCCGCGTCCACAATGGCCAGCGTGAACGCCGGCAGCAGCACTTCTTGGTACCACGGCACTTCCACCGTGAAACTTCGCGGCACCACCGGGAATATCCATATTCCGGAGACATTGGCGAGCAGGAAGATGCCGATCACGAACGTCGGAATGCCGATCGCCAGGGTGGTCAGGATCGTGACGAACACGTCCCAGAACGAGTACCGCCAGACCGCGGCGATGATCCCGGCGAGCACACCGATGATCACGTCGATCAGGATCGCCGCCAGCGCGAGCCGCAGGGTGTTGGGCAGCACGGCGGTCAGCATCTCGGAGACCTCCCGGCGCTGCCGGAAGTCGATGCCAAGGTCGCCGGTGAAGATGTTGCCCAGGTAGGTGAGGTACTGCATGGGCAGGGACTGGTCCATCCCGTACTTGGCCCGCAGCGCGGCCTGCACGTCCGGCGGGACCACCTTCTCCCCGCTGCTGGCGAACGGGTCGCCGAGGGCGAACAGGCCGAGAAACACCAGCAGCGACGCCGCGATGATCACGAATATGGCCTGAACCAGCCTGCGCACGACGAACTTCACCATGGCTCAGACTTCTCTCACTCGACGCGTGGCCGCGACCGGAGAACCGGCTCGCGGCCACTCTACGACGGCAGGTGGTGGCCGGTGACCACGCCCGGGTCACCGACCACCACCGTCACTCACTTGATGCTGATGATCCTCAGGTCCGGGTCCTCACCGAAGGTCATCCGCAGGTTGACGAACTTGTCGGTGGCGACCGCGCGGAACTGCTGGCGGATCCAGAGCGGGATCAGCGCAAGGTCCTCGCCGATCGCGATCTGCTCGACCTGCTTGTAGAGGTTGGTCCGCTCCGCCTCGTCCTTGGTCGCGTTGGCCTTGGTCAGCAGCTCGTCGACCTTGGGGTTGCTGTAGCCGCCGCGGTTGTTCCCGGTCCGCTTCCCGTCGGCGGTCTTGCCGATGGCCACGGTGGACACCAGCGGGCCGAGGAAGTTCTCCGGGTCCGGGTAGTCCGCACCCCACGCCGCCCGGTAGATGCCGGAGGCGGTCGGCTCCTGCTCGTTGTTGAGCATGTCGGCGAACAGCACCGCGGTGTAGTTGACCTTCAGGCCGAGGTTCTGCTCGAGCTGCTGCTTGACCGCGGCCGTCCACTCCGCGTGGGCGCCGTCGGAGTTGTACTGGAAGTTCAGCTCCGTGCCCGGGGTGAGGCCGGCCTCCTGAGCAAGCTGCTTGGCCTGCGTGACGTCGAACTTGCAGTCCTTGCAGACGCCCTCCTGGTAGGCCTCCTTGAACACGGCCGGCACCAGCGACGTCGCCGGCTTCAGCGAGTTCTGGAAGACGCCCTTGACGATCGCCGCCCGGTCGATGGCCAGCGAGATCGCCTTGCGGGCCTTCGGGTTGTCCAGCGGCTTGTTGACCACGATCGGCAGCAGGTAGTTCATGCCGTTGGTGGCCTTGGAGATCCACTTGTTCTGGGGCTCCATCTCCGACCGCGCCTGGGCGACCACCGGCGGGGCGATGCGCGCCCAGTCGTAGGTGCCGTTCTTGAACCCGTCGAGCTCCTCCTCGAGCCGCGTGCGGATGGTGATCTCCACGGCGTCGAGGTAGGCGGGCTTGTCGACGGTGTAGCCGTCGAACCTCTTCAGCCTGATGCCGGTGTCGTGCTGCCAGACACCGTCCATCTGGAACGGGCCGTTGCCGATCGGCGCGTCGTTGTACGTCTTGTTGTCGAAGTTACCCGCGACGGTCGGGACCGGGCTGAAGACCGGGTGGTAGGTGCGCAGGTGGAAGGCGCAGATCGGCTCCTTCAGCTTGACTTTGAGGACGTACGGGTCCGTCGCGTCGACACCGGACAGCGGCGTGTTGAGGTCGGCGGCCGCCTCGTCGTAGCCCTGGATCGGCTCGAGGAAGGCGGCGACGTCGGAGGCCGCGTCCTTGCGGACGGCCCGCTCCCAGCCGCGCTTGAACGAGGCGGAGGTGACCTCTTCGCCGTTGTGGAACTTGGTGCCCTTCTTCAGGTTGAAGGTCCACTCGCTGCAGTCGTCGTTGGGCTGCCAGCTCTCGGCGACCGCCGGCTTGTCCTTGCCGTCCGGCTCGACTTCGACCAGGCCGGTGAACAGGGCCCTGGTGACCGTGATGCCCTCGGACTCGTGGGCGAACGTCGGGTCGATGGAGTCGGGCTCACCCAGCGAGAACCGGAAGGTGCCACCCTGCTTGCCGTCGACCACCTGGATGTCCGGCGTCTCCGGGAAGCCGGCCTGCTCCTGGGGCGGCGGAGTCGGGCTGGTGTTGCTCTGCTTGGAGCACCCGGTCAGCACGAGACCAAGCGCGGTCACGCATGCCGCGGCGCGAACCCACACCGCTGGTTTTGTACTCAAGTCAATCCTCCATGAGCGAGCACGCACGTGGAGCGGCGTGCGCCCGGTGTTGTCGTGACACATCGTGCACGTGACCGGTGGATGCCGCGCGACCGGGCCGGTCGGAAGACCACGCGTCGCTATGCGGTCGAACATGACGTGCACGCCGTGACGAACCTCGGGTCAAAGTCTGCATCCACTGGATCTTGTGACGCGATCCCACCATGTGGCGGGCTCGACGTTGCAGGACGTTATGAACAGGACTGCCCTTGGTCACCTGTCCCGGAGCGATCGTGACCAAAGGGTGACACGTTGACGCCAGCGCGCGACTCTTCCGTTACTAGGGGAGACAGCACGCGCTCAGAATGTCGCGACCCGGCCGCATGTCAACCCACCGTTCGGGTGGACGCCTTCCCTGGTAACAGGCGGCTACGGAACGGCTCGGCGCCAGTCGGCGGCCCCGGCGAACGGGCCGGCGAACGGCGGGCCGGCGTCGACTCCGGACATTTCCGGCCGGATCGCCAGCGTCTCCGCCTCCTGGTACAGCGGGACCGACACCGCCTGGCGCCACAGCACGGGCTCCACCACCGACAGCGCGTCGGACAGCGACATCGCCCCGGTGAGCGCGGCGTCGATGGTCGGCTGGATGGCCGGGTCGCAGGAACCGATCGGGGACAACGGGGTGGTGGCGGCGGCGCCGTCCTGCCCGGCCGCGCAGCCGAAGTTGGTGGCCATGGCGGTCGCCGGGTCGCCGCCGGTCGGCTGGGCGGCGACGACGAGGTTGACGGCGTCGGCCGCGCCGGGCTCGGCGGTCAGCCGGGTGATCAGCTCGTCGGCCGGCGCGGTGACCACCCTTGCCTGGATTCCCTCCGCGGCCAACTGGAGCCGCACCTCGTTCGCGATGTCTACATAGGACTGCCGGTCGGCGGGCGCGGCGATGATCAGGCTGAGTGGACGGTCGGCGCGGGTCCAGGCGCCCTCGATCTTGGCGTACCCGGCGTCGCCGAGCAGCAGCTGCGCCAGGTCGCGGTCCGGCTTGGCCGGCGGGCCGGCGGGCAGCGTCGGCGCGTAGCCGGGCGCGGTCGGGGCGAGCACCTGCGCGTCCGCGCGCAGCTTGGCGGCCGGCCCGGCGCCGGTGCCGGTGGTGATCAGCGCCTGCCGGTCGAGCAGGGCCACCAGCGCCCGGCGCACCCCCTCGGTGGACAGGTCCGGGCCGCCGGGCCGCAGCACCAGGGAGACGACCGTCGAGCGGGCCACGCCGCGCGTCGACACGGTCGAGCCGAGCCCGTTGAGCACCAGGGCGCCCGACTCGCTGGTCTGGATGAGCGCGAGCTGATCATGGCCGGCGCGCAGGGCGTCGACCACGCCGGCCGGGTCACCCCGGCGCAGGACGATCCGGTCGAGCGTGGGCGGCTGGTCCCAGTACCGGTCGTTGCGCTCGAGGACGATCTCGCCGCGGTCGCGGTCCAGCGTCTTCATCGCGTACGGGCCACCGGTGGTCGGGAAGTTGTCCTTGAGCGCGTTGGCCCACCCGCCGGGGGCGTCCTTGAGCAGGTGGGCCGGCACCAGACCGGAGAACAGCGTGCGCCAGCCCGGATAGGGCTTGGTGAACGTGACCTCGACGATCTTGCCGGCATCCCGCGCGGTGATGTCGGAGATCAGCTGGTAGCCGGCGGCGCCGATGGAGCCGGGCGCGCTGCGCACCTGCTGCCACAGGTAGACGAAGTCCTCGGCGGCGATCGGGGCGCTGTCGGCCCAGGACGCCTCCGGCCGGATCTGGTAGCTGACCGTGTACGGCTCGGCCCTCGTCACCTCGGCGGAGACCATCACCGTGGTGTCCAGCCGCAGCGTGCCGTCCGGGCCGGGGCGGAACACCGACGGCAGCACCATGGCGGCCAGCGCCGTGGTGGCCGCGGACTGGTCGGTCACCTTGTGCGGGTTGAAACCGCCCGCGACGGTGTCCACGCCCACCACCACCTCGCCGGGGTTGACCGGGCGGTTCGGCGTCGTGCTGGCCACGGGGGTGGTGACCAGCGGCGGAGGGGGCGCGTTGGTGCAGGCGGCGAGCGCGGCGGCGGCCAGCAGCGCGACGGTGAGCCGGACCGTGCCCACCGTGCCGCCGAGCCGTCGACCCACGTGTCCACCTCCCCTGGTGCTCCGGAGGGCCGCAGTACCGAGACTGCCAGATGCGGCCAGCGGGTTTCCTACCGGAGTGCGACGAGGGCGGCGTTCATCGCAGTTGCCGGGCCCTGGCCCTCGCCCTTGCCCTTGCGGTGCCGTCGAGGACGACCTTGCGCACCCTGATCACGTCGGGGGCGACCTCGACGCACTCGTCGGTGGCGCAGAACTCCAGCGCCTCCTCGAGGCTGAGGGTGCGCGGGCGGGCCAGCCGCTCCAGCTCGTCGCCGGTCGAGCTGCGCATGTTGGTGAGCTTCTTCTCCCGGGTGACGTTGACGTCGAGGTCCTCGGCCCGCGGGTTCTCGCCGACCACCATGCCCTCGTAGACCGCGGCGCCCGGCTCGACGAAGAACGTGCCGCGGTCGGCGAGCTGCAGCATGGCGTAGCCGGTCACCGCGCCGGACCGGTCGGCCACCAGGGATCCGCTGTACCGGCTGCGGATCTCGCCGGCCCACGGCTGGTAGCCGACGAAGATCGCGTTGGCGATGCCGGTGCCCCTGGTCTCGGTGAGGAACTCGGTGCGGAACCCGATCAGCCCCCTTGACGGAACGACGAAGTCCAGCCTGACCCGGCCGGTGCCGTGCCCGCTCATGTGCTCCAGCCGCCCCTTGCGCCCGGCGAGCAGCTGGGTGACGGCGCCGAGGTACTCCTCGGGCGCGTCCACGGTCAGCCGCTCGAACGGCTCGCACAGCCGGCCGTCGATCGTGCGGGTGACCACCTCCGGCCGGCCAACGGTCAGCTCGAAGCCCTCCCGGCGCATGGTCTCCACCAGCACGGCCAGCGCCAGCTCCCCGCGGCCCTGCACCTCCCAGGCGTCCGGCCGTTCGGTTGGCAGCACCCGCACGCTGACGTTGCCGA
The DNA here is from genome assembly GCF_035942955.1 of Actinophytocola sp. Classification (GTDB taxonomy): domain Bacteria; phylum Actinomycetota; class Actinomycetes; order Mycobacteriales; family Pseudonocardiaceae; genus DASYTH01. The sequence goes on from NZ_DASZCQ010000209.1 coordinate 50,402, forward strand.
CCAGCTCGGCGTCCAACCTGTTCTTGACCAGCCGGGCGGTGAGCTTGGTGCCGCCGCCCCGGCCGGCGAGCGGGCTGGTGTTGACGCCGATCGTCACCGAGATGGCCGGCTCGTCCACGGTGATCCTGGGCAGCGGCCGGGGATCGTCCGGATCGGCCAGCGTGTCGCCGATGGTGATCTCGGGGATGCCCGCGATGGCCACCAGATCGCCGGCCTCGGCGTGCGTGGCCGGCACCCGCTCGAGTGCCTGGGTGATCAGCAGCTCGGTGATCCGGACGGTGACCGTCGAACCGTCCGCCCGGCACCACGCCACGGTCTGCCCCTTGCGCAGCCGGCCGGCGTGGATCCGGCACAGCGCGATCCGGCCGAGGAAGCTCGACGCGTCGAGGTTGGTCACCAGCGCGCGCAGCGGGGCGTCCGGATCGCCGTCCGGCGGCGGCACATGGGTGAGCAGCGTGTCGAACAGCGGGCCAAGGTCGTCGTGGTCGGGCAGCCCGCCGTCCGGCGGCGCGGTCAGGCTGGCCCGGCCGGCGCGGGCCGAGGCGTAGACCACCGGCAGATCAAGCACCGAGTCGTCCACGTGGTCCAGCTCCGCGGCCAGCTCGAGCAGCAGGTCGTGGGTCTCCTCGACCACCTCGGCGATCCGCGCGTCCGGCCGGTCCACCTTGTTGACCACCAGCACCACCGGCAGCCGCGCCGCCAGCGCCTTGCGCAGCACGAACCTGGTCTGCGGCAGCGGCCCCTCGCTGGCGTCCACGAGCAGCAGCACACCGTCCACCATGGACAGACCGCGCTCCACCTCGCCGCCGAAGTCGGCGTGCCCCGGCGTGTCCACCACGTTGATCGTGACCGGCCCGTCGTCGGTGGCCCGGCGCACCGCGGTGTTCTTCGCCAGGATCGTGATCCCCTTCTCCCGCTCGAGCTCGCCGGAGTCGAGCACCCGGTCGACCGGCTCGGTCCTGGTCGGCAGCGCGCCGGACTGGCGCAGCATCGCGTCCACCAGCGTGGTCTTCCCGTGGTCGACGTGCGCCACGATCGCGACGTTGCGCAGGTCGGTCCTGGTGATCGCGGCCGTCCCGGCATGGGTGGCAGGCAAGCGTGCTCCTGGATCGTTGAGTGCGACGGCCCAGCTCAGGATAGCCGCCTTCGAGAGGTGAGCCTTACCATGAGGCGAGGCGAACAAGGTTAACCTAACCTAACCGCGACAGCCGACTCGACGGACGGAACCGACGTGGGCAAGAAGCACCGCACCCGCACGCCGTCCGACGTCGTCAAAAAGCTGATCAAGAAAGGCAAGCTCAAGAAGAAGTGCTGCCGGTCGTCGCCGCGCTGCAAGCGCTGCCCCGTCCTCGCCCTCAAGCGGGCCCACGAGAAGCTGAGGAAAGCCGCCTGAGCTCACCGCAAATCGGGGGCCGGAGCCGGGCGCCGGCCGATAGAATCGACGGATGCACCGTTTCACCGGAGTGTGGTGGGCCGCCGACCGGCGGCCGGGAAACGCTGTGCAGTGACCACAGGAAGGCCGTCCGTGCGGGCGGCCTTCGTTCGTCGGAGCGGCCCGGGGGCGGCGCAGAGCGCGAGGAGGCTCCGATGACCCGTCTGTCCGCGATCACCCCGTCCGGGCATGCCCACGTCGGCAACTATCTCGGGGCGGTACGGCGCTGGGCGCGGGAGGGCAGTGCCGGCGATCTCTATTTCGTCAGCGATCTGCACGCGATGACCACGCCGTACCACCCGCAGCGGCTGCGGGCGCGCGCCCGGGAGCTGCTGGCCGTGCTGATCGCGGCGGGGATCGAGCCGGATCAGGTGTTCGTGCAGTCCGACCTCATCCGGCAGCTGGGGGCGCTGACGTGGTTGCTGGAGTGCGCTTGCTCGTTCGGCGAGGCGGCCAGGATGACCCAGTTCAAGGACAAGGCCGGAGCCGAGGGGAGGACCGCGGCACGGGTGGGGCTGCTCACCTACCCGGTGCTGATGGCCGCCGACATCCTGCTGCAGGGCGCGGACGAGGTGCCGGTGGGCGACGACCAGGAGCAGCACGTCGAGTTGGCAAGGGCGCTCGCCCGGCGGTTCAACTCCACCTACGGCGAGGTGTTCGTGGTGCCCTCGGCGGTGACGCCGGCGGCCGCGGCGCGGGTGCGTGACCTTGCCGACCCGGCGCGGAAGATGGATAAGTCCAGATCGGACGCGGTGGGCGTCGTGTACATTTTGGACGATCCGGATATGGTGCGGCGCAAAGTGAAACGCGCCGTGACGGACAGCCTGGGCCGGTTGGAATACCGCCCGGACGAGCAGCCTGGGCTGGCCAACCTGCTGGAGATCCTGGCCGCGTGCACGGGAAAGGCGCCGCGCGAGGTGGCCGACGGGTTCGACTCCTACGACCGGCTCAAGGAGGCCGTCGCCGACGCGCTGATCGAGGAGCTGCGCCCGATCCGGGACCGGGTCCGCGGCCTGCTCGACGATCCCCTCGAGCTGGACAACATCCGGGCGGCCGGAGCGGTGCGCGCGACCGAGCGCGGCTCCCACCGGCTGGAGTCGGCGCTGCGGTTGGCCGGGGTCGGTTAGCAGTGTTTGATAGCTCGGGCTGTGTTTTCTAGCTCGGGCAAGGCCGCCCTGTCGCCTTCGGCGAGCGGCCTGGGGTCGGGTTGCGTAGTGGGTTGCGGGCCGGGGTGGGTGGTTGGGTGTCGTGGGTGGTTGGCTGACGACGCCTGCGGGCAGGGGCTCGTTCCTCGCCCCTGCCCTTGTCGTCGTGGGGCGGCCGCCCTCGCCAAAGATTTGGTCGACCCCAGCGCAGTTTTTAAGGTACCGCTGAGTGGGCTACCCCGGCGCACTTTCGGAACACGCGTTATGTCAACCCAGCAGCGGGCGGAGCGCGGGCAGCAGCACCCGGTCCGCGGGCAGCCAGTCCACGCTGTCCACAGTGGACGCGGTGAGCCAGCGCACGGCCTGGTGGTCGTGCGGGTGCGGGCGGGCGTGCGGCGGGTCCAGCCGGGCGGTGTAGACCCGGAGCACAAGGCCGGGGCCGAGCCGGACGTCCGGGCCGAGCCGATCGCCGACCCGCACCCGGACGCCCAGCTCCTCAAGGCATTCCCGGAGCACGGCGTCCTTTTCGGACTCTCCGGGCTCGACCCGCCCGCCGGGCAGCTCCCACCGGCCCGCGTCCGAAGCGGGATAGGACCGCTGCTGCGCGAGCACGGCGCCGTCACGCACGATGGCCGCGCCCACCACGACCCCGGTCATGCGCGCAACGCCGGCCAGCGGACCTGGAAGCGGGCGCCGCCGTCGGGCGACTCGCCCACATGGACGGTTCCGCCTCGGCGGCGCACCACCTCGGCGACAAGGGCCAGGCCGAGGCCGGCGCCGCCGCTGCTGCGGGCCCGGTCGTCCTGGACGCGGTAGAACCGGTCGAACACCCGGGCCCGGTGCTCCTCGGGCACGCCGTACCCGTCGTCGTCGACCACCAGGCGCACCGACGACGCGGCGAGCAGCACCGACACGGTCACCTGGGCCCGCGCGTGCCGGACCGCGTTGCGCAGCAGGTTGTCCAGCACCAGGTCCACCTCCGATGGCGCGGCCGACACCCAGGCCGCCCCGCCGGCGACGTGCAGGCTCACCGCCGGCCCGTCCGCCGATCCCAGCCGGGCCACCGCGTCCCGAGCGGCGACGGCCACGTCGACCGGCTCGGCGGTGGGCAGCTCGCCGGCGTCGGACCGGGCAAGCGTGAGCAGCCCGTCCACCAAAGTGGACAGTCGCTCGGACTCCCGGACCACCTCGCCGAGCACCTCGTGGGACAGCTCCGGATCGGGGTTGGCCACGGCCACCTCGGCCTGCACCCGGATCGAGGCCACCGGGGAGCGCAGCTCGTGCGCGGCGTCCCCGGTGAACCGGCGCAGCCGGTCGCTGGCCTCGTCCCGCCTGGCCAGCAACCCGTTGAGGGCGGCGGCAAGCGAGCGCAGCTCGTCGTGCGCCTCGGGCAGCGGCAGCCGGCTGCCGGACGGGAGCCGGGCCGCGGCGCGCCGGATCCGCTCCACCGGCCGCAGCGAGGACCGCACGGCGAACCAGGTCGCCACCCCTGCGGCCGCCGCTCCCAGGAAAGCCGCCAGCACCAACCAGTTCAGCGCGCGGTTCGGGGCGGACCGGTACCCGACGAGGGCGGTGCCAACGACCACGAGGCGCTGCGCGCCGTCCGGCGCGGTCACCACCGTGCCCACCCAGCGCTGCGGCGGGTCCTCCCCGGTGCGCAGCACCGGCGTGCCGGCCTTGAGCTCGCGCACGTCCCGCACGTCGAGCACCGGCTTGGGCCGCCCGTCCACCGGGTCGCCCGCGGTGTCGAGCACATGCACCTGCATCCCGACCGGGCCGGCGTCGGGCACCCGGCCGGCCCGCACCTCTGGCAGCACCGCGGACAGCGCCACGTCGAGCTCGGTGTCGGCGGACGTGACCAGCAGCGGGCGCATCAGGTTGCTGGTCAGCACGGCCAGCGAGAGCAGCACCACCAGGGTGACCGCCACGGCCACGGCGGTGATCCGGAACCGCAGCGTGCGCCGCCACCACAGCGCCCGGACGCGCCGCAGCAGTGCCTTCATCGCGCGCCGTTGTCGAGCACCGCGTCGATCTCCGAGCTGGACGCCAGGTAGCCGTGGCCGCGCACGGTGCGCACGATGCCGCCGGCGCCGGCCAGCTCGAGCTTGCGCCGCAGGTACCCGACGTAGACCTCGACGGCGTTGCGGGTGGCCGCCTGCTCGTCGCCCCACACCATGCGCAGCAGCTCGTCCTTGGTCACCACCGAGCCGGCCCGGCTGGCCAGCGCGTCGAGCACGGCGAACTCCCGCGGGCTCAGCGGCACGACCGCGCCGGCGAAGCGGACCTCGCGGGCCGCCCGGTCGATCAGCAGCTCGCCCACCCGCAGCCGGCGTTCGGCCTCGCCGGCCGAGCTGCGCCGCAGCATCGCCCGGACCTGGGCCACCAGCACCATGAACGAGAACGGCTTGACCAGGTAGCCGTCCGCGCCGAGGTCGAGGCCGTCGGCCTGGTCGACCTCGCCGTCCTTGGCCGACAGCAGCAGCACCGGGGTGCGCACGCCCTCGGCCCGCAGCCGCTGCAACACCCGGTAGCCGGACAGCCCCGGCAGCATGATGTCGAGCACGATCACGTCGTACGCGCCGGTGCGGGCGATCTCCAGCGCGCTCGGGCCGTCCGCGGCGACCACCACGTCCATGCCCTCGGCGGTGAGCCCGCGCTGCAGCGCCCGGCGCACGCCGAGCTCGTCGTCCACCACCAGTACCCGCGGTCGCACCCCCATAGCATGCCGCCTCCGCCGGACCGGGCGCGCACCGTCTCAGCGCACTCTCAGCTCGCCCGTCGCTCTCAGCGCCATCTCAGTTGCCGGGGTGCAACCTCAGGGAGTGCGGGAACATGGCACCTGAGAACGAGGGGATTGCATGAACACGAAGAGGACGGCCCTGACCGTCGGGGTGGCGGGAACCGTCGCCGGGCTCGCGGGCCTCGCGCTGCTGGCCACGCCGGCCGGCGCGGGGGAAGCGCCGCCCGCGCTCCCGCCGATCAGCGCCCAGGAGCTGGTGCAGTCGGTGCTGAGCACCCAGATCCCGGCGATGTCGGGCGCGGTGCGGGTGGAGGAGAACCTGGGCCTGCCGCTTCCGATTCTGCCGTCGGGCGCCGGCGACGGCGTGGCCGCGCGGGTCTACACCGACGGCACCGGCAGGGGCCGCATCCAGCTGGCCGGCCGCATGTCGGAGAAGACGATCATCGAGGACGGCAGCACGCTGTGGCTGTGGGACTCCGCGGACCGCTCGGTGCGCAAGGTCGAGCACGGCGCAGGCGCGTCCCAGAAGGCGCCGGAGCAGCTGGCCGACCCGGCGTCGGCGGCCCAGCAGCTGGTCTCGGCCATGCAGAAGGACAGCACGGTCACCGTGGACGGCACCGCGCGGGTGGCCGAGCGCCCGGTGTACCAGCTGGTGCTGACACCCAAGCCGACCGAGAAGACGCTGCTGCGTGAGGTGCGGGTGGCGGTCGACTCCGAGACGCGGGTGCCGCTGCGGCTGGAGGTGCTGGCCAACGGCCAGGCCGACCCGGCGGTGCGGATCGGGTTCACCGAGTTCAGCCCCGGCCCGCAGGACCCTGGCCTGTTCCGGTTCACCCCGCCGCCGGGCGCCGAGGTGACCGAGCACAAGCCGGGCGAGGCCGTCGACCCGAAGGGCGCGCGCGACCTGCTCGCCCAGCTGAACCCGCAGGTGGTCGGCGAGGGCTGGGACATCGTTCTGGTCGGCAAGGTTCCGGCCAACCTGGCGTCGGCGGCACAGGAGCAGACCCGGGCGCGCGGCATGGACGTGCGCAACCTGCTCAGCCAGTTCGCCAAGCCGGTCAGCGGACCGTTCGGCACCGGCTGGGTGGTGAGCACCAAGGTCGGCACCGCGCTGTTCACCGTGGACGGTCGGGCGGCCATCGGCTTCGTGCCCGAGCAGGTGCTGATCGACGCGCTCGGACAGGTCCGGTGAGGGCTCCCGGCGCCCGAGGGCGGGCCGGAGGTCCGTCCGAGGAGCCGGCCTACCCCGGCGCCGACCGGGGGCCGGACGACAAAGGTGACGAACGGAGCCCTCACGTGGGAGCCAACACAGTGAATGCCGTGACGGGCATCGACCGAGGGGTGAACGGGGTGGCCGCGG
>NZ_DASZCQ010000210.1:0-21742 GCF_035942955.1 Actinophytocola sp.
GCGCCGCAACGTCAACCTCAAGATCCTGCTGTTCAACAACCGCATCTACGGGCTGACCAAGGGCCAGTACTCGCCCACCTCGGAGGAGGGCAAGGTCACCAAGTCCACCCCGATGGGCTCCCTCGACCACCCGTTCAACCCGATCTCCCTGGCCATCGGCGCCGAGGCGACCTTCGTCGCCCGCACCCTCGACTCCGACCGGGCGCAGCTGACCGAGATCCTCTCCGCGGCCGCCCAGCACCGGGGCAGCGCGTTCGTGGAGATCTACCAGAACTGCCCCATCTTCAACGACGGCGCCTTCGACGTGCTCAAGGAGGCCGGCGAGCGCGAGCGCCGGCTCATCCCCCTCGTGCACGGCCAACCGATCCGGTTCGGCCCGGCGGACGACGAGCTCGGCGTGATCCGCACCGGGTTCGCCGGGTTGGACGTCGGCCGGATCGAGGACGTCGGTGACGACGCGGTGGTCAAGCACGACGTGACGATGGACGACCCCAGCTACGCCTTCGCCCTGTCCCGACTGTCCACACAGGACCTCTCGTACACCGTCACGGGGATCTTCCGCCAGGTCTCCCGTCCCACCTACGACGACAAGGCACGCGCCCAGGTGGCCAGGGCCCGCGAAACCCGCCCGCCCGACCTGCAGGCCCTGCTCCGCGGCCGCGACACCTGGACTGTTCCGCCTCTCCGGGACTGACTGCTGTCGTTGCGTCCCGGCGGATAGTGCGGGTGTCGGGTGGATCGTGGCTGGGTGCCGTGGCGGTTCCCTGGGGTTTTTCGTTGGTAGGCACGGAAGTCACGGGGCTCTAGGCGGCGTGGGGGAGGTCTGTGGTGGCGGGCTGGGTGTCGGGGCGGGGCTGGGGTTCGGTGTCGGGTGGGGTGTCGTGGCGGTGGACGGTTCGGAGCTCGTCGCCGTCGGGAATGAGTAGCTCCTTGCGCACGGTCGGGGCGGATCCGTGTCGGCCGATCATGAGCAGGTAGAAGCGGGGCCGGTGCGTCGGCCCGGTGTCGACGGTCAGCACCGTCGTCCTGCGGCGGATGGGCGTCGCCATGGCTGACACTCCTTGCACTGGCTGCGCCATGCGTTCCCTTGCAGCGTGTGCAACCCCGATCGAAGGCCGGTCAACAACCGGTCAACGGCGAGGTCCGGGTCGAGTCGAGCCCTGGCTGAGTTCCGGTTCATTGATTCCAGGACGGGTCCTGACCTGGGCGTCCGCGGGGCAATGGGATGTTGTACCGCGTCCGGCGGGCGATGAGACCGAGGCTTGACCGGGATGTCAGCCAGAAGTCAATCCGGGTTCGAGAGCACCTCAAGACGAGGTGAGGAAACTCACAGCCATAGCCAATGCGGCACCGCCAACCGGAGGGAGCCGATCAATGGCGGAGCTGAGGACTTCGGACCACCCGACACGGGACGAGGGAGTGGGTCGGCAACGTGACCGTGCCTCAGACATATCCCTGGGGAGAGGGACCATGAACACGTCAACCATCACACGATTAGCTCTTCCGGCGGCGGAGCACGCGGGCCTACCGGTCGGGTCCGTCGACGTCCTGCCGTCACGGGCCGCCGCCAGGTGGCCCACCCGCACGGCACTGGTCGGCGCCGGGGAGGCGGTCACGTTCGCCGAGCTGGACCGTCGGATCTCCCGGCTGGCATCGGGATTCCGGGACCTGCTCGGCGGCGACCACTCGGTCGTGGCGGTCTCCGCCGTGCCCGGGGTGCAGTTCGCGATCGCCTACTACGCCGTGGCGCGCAGCGGAAACGTGATCGCGCCGATCAACCCCCGGATCGGCGCCGAGGTGCTCGTGCGGCTGCTGGTGTCGCTTGGCGCAAGGGCCGCCGTGCTCTCGCGGGACACCTACGACCGGGCCCGGCCGGCGCTGGCCCGGCTCGATCAGCTCGAGCACGTGCTGCTGCTGGACCGCCCGACCGCCGAGCCGAGCCCGCTGACCTGCGCCGAGCTCGCCGGCCGGGGTGATCTGCTCGTCGAGCCGCGCGACCGGGACGAGAACGAGCTCGGCGCGATCACGCTCGGCCCGGACGGCGCCGGCTACGCCAAGGGCGCCGAGCGCTGCCACCACAGCCTGAAGGTGGAGGCGGCGCGGATCGGCCGGACGCATGGGCTGTCCGCCGACGCGGTCGCGCTGACCGCCATGCCCAGCTACCGGCAGGAATACCTCAACGCCGCGATTCTGGCCGGGGCCACGCAGGTGTTCTGCGCCAGCGCGGACCCGGCGGTGGTGGCCCGCGAGGCCGAGCGTCACGCGGCCAGCCACTGCTACGCACCCGGCGTGCGGGCGCCGGCCACGGTGGAGCGACGGGCGGTGGCGTCATGATCTCGACGGTGTACCCGGCCTCGGTGAGCGACGCGATGGCCCAGTGGCCGACCGGCATCGCGGTGGTAACGACGGCCGACCAGGACGGCTGGTGGTGGGGCTGCACGGCCGACTCGTTCAGCGCGGTGTCGGTCCGGCCGCCGCTGGTGTCGGTGTGCCTGGCCAGGGAGCACCGGTGCCGGCCGGCGTTCACCGCGGCGGATGCGTTCGCCGTGCACGTGCTGCGCACCGGCCAGGAGGACGTGGCCCGGCGCTTCGGCTGCCGTGACGCCGGCGACTTCGACGGCCTGGCCGTGGAGCGCGGGCTCGACGACGTCCCGCTGCTCGGCGACGTCGCCGTGCGCATGGAGTGCCGCACCAGCAACGTGGTGCCGGCCGGCGACCACGTCATGCTGATCGCCGAGGTGGTCCGGGTCCGCACCGGCCACGCCGACCCGCTGGTGTATCTGCGCCGCACCTTCCGCCAGCTGTCCCGCCGCGACCACCTGGCCGTGGCCTGAGCACGCTGAAACCCACCCGCCGCCGGGCCGTGGACTGCCGGTAAAGCCTGCTTTACGATCGCGTCAACCTTCGGCGGCGGGTGGAGTGATTCGATGAGCACGCAGGATTCGGCCAAGAAGATCAGCCTGTGCGAGGCGTTCCAGGCCAGGGTGGCCGAGATGCCGGACGCGGTGGCGCTGCGCACCCCGGGCGACACCGTGTCGATCACGTGGCGGGAGTACGACCGGCGGGTGCGCGCCATCGCCGCGGGCCTGTCCAGGATCGGCGTGCGGCGGGGCGACACGGTCGCGCTGATGATGACCAACCGGCCCGAGTTCCACCTGTGCGACTCGGCGGCGCTGCACCTGGGCGCCACCCCGTTCTCGGTGTACAACACGTCGGCGCCGGAGCAGATCAGGTACCTGTTCGACAACGCCGGCAACCGCGTTGTGCTCACCGAGAAGCAGTTCGTGCCGCGGATCCGTGAGGTGGGCGGCAAGGTCGAGCACATCATCAGCGTCGACGGTGAGGCCGCGGGCGCCACCACGCTCGCCGACCTCGAGGCCGACCCGGATCCGGACTTCGACTTCGACGCCGCGTGGCGCGCGGTCGAGCCCGACGACCTGGCCACGATCATCTACACCTCGGGGACCACCGGCCCGCCCAAGGGCGTCGAGCTGACCCACCACAACATCACGGTGGAGGCCAAGGCCCTCGAGGACATGTTCCGCCTGGAGTCCGGCTGGCGGATCCTGTCGTACCTGCCGGCCGCGCACATCGCCGACCGGGTCACCTCGCACTACTCGATGATGCTGTTCGGCGCCGAGACCACCTGCCTCGACGACCCGCGCAAGCTGGCCGAGGGGCTACCGGACACCCGGCCGCACCTGTTCTTCGGGGTGCCCCGGGTGTGGGAGAAGTTCAAGTCGGCCATCGACACCGCGCTGGCCGCCGAGCGCTCGCCGGCCAAGCGCGCCATCGCCGACTGGGCCATCGGGGTTGGCGCCAAGGTGGCCCGGCTCAAGCTGGCCGACCGGTCGGTGCCGCCCCTGCTCGGCGTGCAGCACCGTCTCGCCGACACGCTGGTGCTGGCCAAGCTGCGCCACAAGCTCGGACTCGACCGGGCGAAGATCTGCGCGTCCGGCGCCGCCCCGATCTCGGCGAAGACCCTGGAGTACTTCTGGGGCTTGGGCATTCCGCTGTACGAGGTGTGGGGAATGTCCGAGACCAGCGGCCTGTCCACCACGACGGCGCCGGGCAGGGTGAAGATCGGCACGGTCGGCCAGGCCGTGCCCGGCATCGAGGTCAAGCTGGCCGAGGACGGCGAGCTGCTGGTCAAGGGCCCGACCCTGATGCGCGGCTACCGCAACGACCCGGAGAAGACCGCCGAGACGATCGACGCCGACGGCTGGCTGCACACCGGCGACGTCGCCACCATCGACGACGACGGCTACGTGACGATCGTCGACCGCAAGAAGGAGCTCATCATCAACGAGGCCGGCAAGAACATGTCGCCGGCCAACATCGAGAACACGATCAAGGCGTCCTGCTCGGTGCTCGGCCCGGTGGTGGCCATCGGCGACGCGCGTCCCTACGTGTCGGCGCTGCTCGTGCTCGACCCGGACGCGGCGAGCGCGCTGGCCGCGCAGTACGGCCTCGAGGACGCCTCGCCGGCCGAGCTGGCCGCCCACCCCGCCGTGCGTGAGGCGGTGACCGCCGGGGTGCGCGCCGGCAACGAGCAACTGTCCCGAGTGGAGCAGATCAAGCGCTTCCGCATCCTGCCCACCGTCTGGGAGCCCGGCGGCGACGAGCTCACCCCCACCCTCAAGCTGCGCCGCAAGCCCATCGCCGAGAAGTACCAGCACGAGATCGACGAGATGTACGGCAAGACCGCGGGTGGGGACACCATCGACCTGTCATCCTGACCGCCACGGCAGGAAATCCGGCTGGTCGGCGCTGACCCGTCCGGTCCACTCCGGATCGCGCTTCTGCAGGAAGGACAGCACGCCCTCGACCGCGTCCGGGTTGTCGGCGCAGCTGGCGATCAGCCGGGAGTCGAGGCGCTGCACCGGAAACGGAGACTCCACCGGGCTCATCCGGTACAGCAGCTGGCGGATCACCGCAACCGACACCGGCGCGGTCCTCCTGATCAGCTCGTCGGCCAGCTCGTACGCGCGCGGCAGCAGGTCCTCGGGCTCGTGCAGGCTGTGCACCAGCCCGGCGGCCAGCGCCTCGTCCGCGCCGAACACCCGCCCGCTGATCATCCAGTCCAGCGCCCGCCCGAGGCCGACCAGCCGCGGCAGGAACCACGTCGACGCGCCCTCCGGGTAGATCCCGCGCCGGCTGAACACGAACCCGAACCGGGCGTCGGTGGCCGCCAGCCGGTAGTCCGCGGACAGGATGATCGTGGACCCGGCGCCGACGGCCGCCCCGCGCAGCGCCGCGATCACCGGCTTGCTCATCCGGAAGATCCGCATCGAGCAGCGCCCCGCCGGCTCGTTCCACTCCGGGTCGGACGTGTCGACCCGCCCCGAGGTGACCGCCAGCGACCCGGCCGACAGGTCGGCGCCGACGCAGAAGTCCTTGCCGGCGCCGGTGAACACCACCACCCGCACCGCGTCGTCGAGGTCGGCCCGGTCGAACGCGTCGGCCAGCTCGTCGGCCATCCGCAGCGTGTAGCCGTTGCGCGCCCGTGGCCGGTTCAGCGTCACGGTCGCGATCTTCCCGTCGACCGCGTACGTGATCTCCTCGTAGCTCTCCACCGACCCATCATATTGGCGATTGGCCAACAAGCGTCCGGTAACCTTCTGAAACCATGGGTGAGCGCAGCGCGATCGTGGTCGGCGGCGGGATCGGCGGGGTGGCCACAGCGGTGGGTCTCCTCCGGGCCGGATGGTCGGTCCGGGTGCTCGAGCAGGCGCCCGAGTTCGGCGAGGTCGGCGCCGGGATCTCGTTGTGGTCCAACGCCTTCCGCGCGCTCGACGCGCTCGGGCTCGGCGAGCGGGTGCGGGCGCTCGGCGTGGTGCGGGCCGACGCCCGGCTGCGCGACCGGCGGGGCCGCCAGGTCGTCCACGCCGGCGGCGACCCGGCCACCCGGACCGACGCCGTCCCGGCCATTTTCCACCGCGCCGAGCTGCTGTCGGCCCTGCTCGACGCGCTCCCCGCGGCCTGCCTCGGCGCCGGGACCCGGGTGCGCGGCGTGCGCACCGAACCCGGCAGGGCGGTGGTCGAGCACGACGGCGGTGAGTCCACAGTGGACCTCGTGGTCGGCGCGGACGGGTTGCGCAGCACGGTCCGCTCCGCGCTCTGGCCGCACGCCGAGCCGCCCCGGTACGCCGGCCAGACCTCATGGCGCATGGTGCTTCCCGTACCGGGCGGGGTGGTCCTGCCCGCCGGCGAGAGCTGGGGCCCCGGCTCGGTGTTCGGCATGCTGCCCATGTCCGGCGACCGGGTCTACTGCTACGCCACCGCGACCGTGCCGGCCGGGCAGGCCAGCGCCGGCGGTGAGCTGGCCGAGCTCCGGGACCGGTTCGCCGGCTGGCACGACCCGATCCCGGCCCTGCTCGCCGCCGCCCGGCCCGACGCCGTGCTCCGCCACGACCTGTTCTACCTCCCATCGCTGGACAGCTACGTCCGCGACCGGGTGGCCCTGCTCGGCGACGCCGCGCACGCCATGACCCCCAACCTCGGCCAGGGCGCGTGCCAGGCCCTCGAGGACGCGGCCACGCTGTCCGCGGTCCTCGCCGGAGACTCCGATGTGGACACCGCGCTGCGCCGCTACACCGGGCTGCGCAAGCGCCGCACCCAGACCGTCGCCCGCCGCTCCCGCCAGGCCGACACGATGGTGCACCTGACCTCCCCGGTGGCGATCGCCCTGCGCAACGCCGCGCTGCGCCTCGTTCCCCCGTCGCTGGCCATGCGCTCGTTCACCTCGACGCTGGACTGGACCCCACCCTGATCACACGGCTGATCTGCTGACCTGGTGCGATGCGTGCGGACACGGTCGGGCTGGTCACCGCGGGCGCCGCGCTGCTGGTGGTGCTGCTGCCGACCACGTGGTACCTCGCCCGCGGCGTGATCACGATCGTGCACGAGGCCGGCCACGCCCTGGTCGCGGTGCTGGCCGGGCGGCGGCTGCGGGGCATCCGGCTGCACTCCGACACCTCCGGGCTCACGCTGTCCCGCGGCCGCCCGGAGGGTCCCGGCATGGTGTGCACCGCGCTGGCCGGCTACCCGGCGCCGTCGCTGCTCGGCCTGGCGTTCGCCGGCATGCTGGCCGCGGGCGTGGCCAACGGACCGCTGGTGGTGTCCGCGCTCCTGCTGGCCGGTGTGCTGATCATGGTGCGCAACGTCTACGGGGTGCTGTCCGTGCTGGTCACCGGCGGCGTGCTGATCGGGGTGTCCTGGCTGGCCACCGGGCCGGTGCAGGCCGCGTTCGCGCAGCTGATCACCTGGTTCCTGCTGATCGGCGGCCTGCGCCCGGTCGGCGAGCTGCAGCGCAAGCGCCGCCGCGGCCGCGCGCCGTACTCCGACGCCGACCAGCTGGCCCGGCTCACCGGGGCGCCCGGCTTCTTCTGGGTCGGCTCGTTCGCCCTGATCGGGATCGGATCGCTGGTCCTGGCCGGCGGCTGGCTACTCGCCTGAAGGCATGCGGCAGACTGGCACGCATGACCGCGCTGGACACCCAGGCCGACGTGATGGAAGCCGTGACCGCCTGTGCGGCCGCCGCCAAGCGGGCCGCCCCCGAGCTGGCCAGGGCCACCGACGAGGCGGTGGACGCGGCGCTTGGGGAGATGGCCGCGCGGCTGTCGTCGGCGCGCACGGCGGTGCTGGCCGCCAACGCCGAGGACGTCGCGGCCGCCGAGGAGAGCGGCATGAGCGCCGGCCTGCTCGACCGGCTACGGATCACCGAGGACCGTCTCCTCGGGATGGCCGAGCAGCTCCGGTTGCTCGCCGGCGCGCCGCATCCCGAGCGCGAACGGCCGATCGGCGAGCTCGCCGGCGGCCTGCGCCTGGTGGAGCGGCGCCGCCCGGTCGGCGTGATCGGCGCCAACTACGAGGCCCGCCCGAACGTCACCGTCGACGTGGCCTCGCAGCTGATCAAGTCCCGCAACGCGGGCGTGCTGCGCACCGGGTCCGCCGCGCTGCGCTCGGCCGCCACGCTCATCGCCGAGGTGGTCGCGCCCGCGCTGTCCGATGTGGACATCGACCCGGCGGTGATCCGGCTGGTGCCCAGCGCCGACCGGGCCGCCGCGGGCGCGCTGGTCCGGCTGCCCAACCTGGTGCCCCTCGTCATCCTGCGCGGCAGCGGCGACAGCACCCGCGAGCTGAGCCTGCTGGCCGCCAAGCACGGCGTGCGCACGCTGGCCCACGCCGACGGCGGGGGAGTCCTCTACGTCGACGCCGCGGCCGACCTCGACAAGGCCCGCGAGCTGATCACCGCCGGCCTCGACCGGCTCGGCGTCTGCAACCGGCTCAACCTGCTGCTCATCCACCGCTCCCACTACGAGTCCGCCCTACCGTCCATTCTGGACACCCTGCGCGCGGCCGGGGTCCGCCCGTCGCTTCCTCCGCACGACCACGCCATCGGCTACGAGTGGGCGCTGGACCCCGAGCGCGAGGCCACCGTGACCGTCGCCCCGGTCGACGGCGGGCTCGACGCCGCCCGGCTGGCCAACGAGGAGACCTCCGGCCTAGCCGCGGGCATCGTCACCGAGGACCGCGGGGCCGCCGAGGAGTTCATGACCGCCTACACCGGCACCGGCGTGTTCTGGAACGCCACCACCCGGCTGCTCGACGGCTTCAAGCTGCTCGGCGTCCCGGAGACCGGCATCAACATCGACAAGGTCCCCGGTCCCCGCGGCCCGGTCACCTACCCCGACCTCTGCCTGCGCCAGTACGCCGTGCTGCCGAAGTCGTGAGCAACCTCCAGCCGACCCCGAACAGCCGGCGCAACTCGAGGCACACCTCGATCTCCCGGTCCGGTGGCGGGTCCGGGTAATGCGCCAGCGCCGCCCGGCCGTCCATCAACTTCGTGTTCGCCAAGCAAGCCAGGTCCCACGCCGGCGGACCCCGCCAGGTGTCCTCGAAGTCGTTCCACAGCAACCCATCCGGGGTGGCCAGCAGGTTTCCCGGATGGGCGTCGCCGTGTAACGCCTGCTTCGGCAACGCCAGCACCTCGCCGGCCAGCCGCGCACCCTCGGCCCGCAGCTTCGCCAGCCGCGCACCGGCCAGCACACCGTCCCGCTCCAGCAGGTCGAGCACCTGCCGCAGATCTCCGATCGGCCCCTCCTCGGGCAGCGGGCCGGTGTACCCGCGCAGCGCCGCGTGCAACCCGCCGAGCGCCCGGCCGACCTCCGCCGGCGTCGGTCGCCGGTGCGGGTCGTGCGGTACGTGGGTCCAGAAGGACAGCACCAGCCCGCCGTGCTCGTGCGGCCCGGCCGGCGGGTCGGCGCTTGGCCGCACAACCGGCACACCCCGGTCCGCCAGGTAGCTCGACAGCGCGAGATCGCGGGCGAACCAGGTGGCCACGCCGGGCCGGAGCTCGGCAACCAGGTTCGCCACCCTGGCCACCACCGGCGCCGGACGCAGGTGCACCAGCACGTTGCTGCCGACGTGCAGCACCACCGGATCGGTGCACCGCACCCCGTACCGGCCGGCCACCGCGACGGCCGCCGGCACCGCATCCCCCACATCCATGAATCGATCATCGCAAGCTCTCTGACCTGGGGTAGCACCGGCGTACAGTGTGACTCGCGCCGCGCGGGCCCAGCCGCGTCGACCGTCCACGTGCCGGCTACGATCCCCTAGGAGTCGTAGAGCAAGGAGGCAGGAGTGACGGCAGTAGCCCCGAAGCCGATCGCCACGCGGCCATTCCCGGTGCGCGAGACGGTCAAGGGTTCATCCCTGCTCTCCCTGTTCTGGACAACCGATCCCAAGCGGATCGGCGTCATGTACACGGTCACCTCGTTCGCCTTCTTCATGATCGGCGGCGCGATGGCCATGCTCATGCGGTCCGAGCTGGCCCGTCCCGGGCAGCAGTTCCTGTCGGCCGAGCAGTACAACCAGCTGTTCACCATGCACGGCACGATCATGCTGCTGCTGTACGCCACGCCGATCCTGTTCGGGTTCGCCAACCTGGTGCTGCCCATCCAGATCGGCGCCCCGGACGTGGCGTTCCCCCGGCTCAACGCGCTGGCCTTCTGGCTGTTCGCGTTCGGCGGCACGATCGTCGTGGCCGGCTTCCTGACTCCGGGCGGCGCCGCGGACTTCGGCTGGTTCGCCTACACCCCGCTGTCCGACAAGATCCACTCGCCGGGTGTCGGCGCCGACCTGTGGATCGTCGGCCTGGTGCTGTCCGGTCTCGGCACCATCCTCGGCGGCGTCAACATGCTGACCACGGTGATCTGCCTGCGGGCGCCCGGCATGACGATGTTCCGGATGCCGATCTTCACCTGGAACATCATGATCACCAGCATCCTGGTGCTGATCGCCTTCCCGATCCTGGCCGCGGCCCTGCTCGGGCTGTTCGTCGACCGGCAGTTCGGCGCGCACGTGTTCGACCCGGCCAACGGCGGCGTGATCCTCTGGCAGCACCTGTTCTGGTTCTTCGGCCATCCCGAGGTCTACATCGTCGCGCTGCCGTTCTTCGGGATCATCAGCGAGGTCATCCCGGTGTTCAGCCGCAAGCCGCTGTTCGGCTACCGCGGCCTGGTCTACGCCACCCTGGCCATCGCCGCGCTGTCGGTGGCCGTGTGGGCGCACCACATGTACGCCACCGGCGCGGTGCTGCTGCCGTTCTTCGCCATCATGACGTTCCTCATCGCGGTGCCGACCGGCGTGAAGTTCTTCAACTGGATCGGCACGATGTGGAAGGGCTCGCTGACCTTCGAGACCCCGATGCTGTTCGCCGTCGGCTTCCTGGTCACCTTCCTGTTCGGCGGGCTGACCGGCATCCTGCTGGCCGCCCCGGCGATCGACTTCCACGTGGCCGACACCTACTTCGTGGTGGCCCACTTCCACTACGTGCTGTACGGCACGATCGTGTTCGCCACGTTCGCCGGCATCTACTTCTGGTTCCCCAAGTTCACCGGCCGGTTCCTCGACGAGTCGCTCGGCAAGCTGCACTTCTGGCTGACGTTCCTCGGCTTCCACGGCACGTTCCTGGTGCAGCACTGGGTGGGCAACGAGGGCATGCCGCGCCGCTACATCGACTACCTGCCGGGCGACGGGTTCACCACGCTGAACACGATCTCCACGATCGGCGCCTACATCCTCGGCGCGTCGACGCTGCCGTTCATCTACAACGTCTTCAAGAGCTACCGCTACGGCGAGACCACCGACGCCGACGACCCGTGGGGCTACGGCGCCTCGCTCGAGTGGGCCACCCCCACGCCACCGCCCCGGCACAACTTCACCGAGCTGCCGAGGATCCGCTCCGAGCGGCCGGCGTTCGACCTGCACTATCCGCACATGGTGGAGAAGTGGGAGGCCGAGAAGTACACCGGGCCGTTCGCGCACGGCAACAAGCCGGCGCCGTCCGAGGTGCTGGCCGGCGCGATCCAGCCGGAGGAGATCACCAAGGGCGATCCGTCCAAGCCGAACTGATCCTGGAGCCGCAGGAACGTGGCAGGGCCAAGAGTCAGCAATAGCACCCCCGTTCTGATCACGGTCACCGGCCCGGACAAGCCCGGCGTGTCCTCTGTCCTGTTCGCCGTGCTCACCCGGCACGGGGTGGACATCATCGACGTCGAGCAGGTGGTCATCCGCGGCCAGCTCGTGCTCGGGGTGCTGGTCGGCACCGACCACGACCCGGAGGGGCTGCAGGAGGCGGTCGAGCAGGCCATGGCCACCGTGGCCATGCGGGTCGAGGTCGAGGTGGGCGCCGACCCGGTCTCTCCGGCCAGGGTGGGCTCCAGCCACGTGCTGGTCGTGCTCGGCCACCCGATCACCGCCAAGGCGTTCACCGAGGTGGCCCGGCGCCTGGCCGCCCTGGGGGTGAACATCGACGCGATCCGGCGGGTGGCCGACTATCCGGTGACCGGCCTGGAGCTGCGCGTGTCGGTCGCACAGGACACCCAGGCGGCCGACGCCGAGCTGCGCTCCGCGCTGGTCGAGGTCTCCGGCCGGGTCGGCCTGGACATCGCCGTCGAGCGGGAGGGACTCACCCGGCGCGCCAAGCGGCTGGTGGTCTTCGACGTCGACTCCACGCTCATCCAGGGCGAGGTGATCGAGATGCTGGCCGCCAGGGCGGGCGCCGAGGACCGGGTCCGCGAGATCACCGAGGCGGCCATGCGCGGCGAGGTCGACTTCACCGAGTCGCTCGAGCGCCGGGTCGCCCTGCTGGCCGGCGTTCCGGAGACCGTGCTCGACGAGGTGGCCGACTCGCTCACGCTGACCCCGGGCGCCCGGACCACGATCCGGACGCTCAAGCGCCTCGGGTTCCGCTGCGGCGTGGTCTCCGGCGGCTTCACCCGGGTGATCTCCCGGCTGGTGGAGGACCTCGGCCTGGACTTCAGCGCGGCCAACGAGCTGGAGATCGTCGACGGCAAGCTCACCGGCCGCGTCGTCGGCGACATCGTCGACCGGCCGGGCAAGGCCGCCGCGCTGCGCCGGTTCGCCGCCCAGTCCGCCGTCCCGCTCGCCCAGTGCGTGGCGATCGGCGACGGCGCCAACGACATCGACATGCTGTCCACGGCCGGCCTCGGCGTGGCCTTCAACGCCAAGCCGGCCCTGCGCGAGGTGGCCGACACCGCCCTGTCCCACCCATACCTCGACGTGGTCCTGTTCGTCCTCGGCGTGACCCGCGCCGAGGTGGAGGCCGCCGACGCCGCCGACGGCCTCGGCGGCGCCCGGATATGACCGCCGTCCTCGAGCCCCTTGCCGCCCGCTATGCCTCCTGGCTGCGCCTGCCCGCCGCCGCGACCGCCGTCACCGACGAGGAGGACCCCGCCAAGGTCCGGGCCATGCCCCTGATCCTGCGCATCGAGCGCGCGGATCCCCCCACCCGCACCGCCCTGCTTGAAGCCGCCGCCGCGGCCGCCGTCGCCGTCTGCCTCGACCCCCGCGCCGAACCCGGTGGCGAGTGGCACGACGACGTCGCCGCCTGGATCGGCCACCGCATCCGCAAGGTGGCCCGCCGCGCCCGCGGCGCCCACTGGCACGCCGTCCAGGATCTCCCGGGCATAACGTCCGAAGTGGACGGTGCTCAGGTCCGCGCCCTCGTCCCGGGTCGGGTCGTCGACGCCCCCAAGGAGGTCACCCGCCTCCAGATCTCCGGCAGCGAGCTGGAACTCGACGACCCCGGCCCGGCGCCGCCCGGCGTCCCCGTCCTCTGGCTCAACCCCACCGTGGAGATGAGCGCCGGCAAGGCCGCCGCCCAGGTCGGCCACGCCACCATGCTCCTGGCCGCCCTCCTCCACGCCGACAACCAAGTCGACCAGCTGACCAGTTGGTCCACAATGGACTGCCGGTGCGCCGTCCGCACTCCCATCCCGCGCCAGTGGGCCGATCTCCATCCCGGCAACGACCCGGCGGCCGCCTGGGCCAGCCGCCGACTCGTCGCCGTCCGCGACGCCGGCTTCACCGAGATCGCCCCCGGCACCGTCACCGTCATCGCCCAGATTCCCTAGAAGATCTTAACAAGCTGCTCGCGCCCGTCGGGACCGCGCAGCAGAACCTGGTTACCGGCGCGCATCTCGGCGTCGATGAACTCATAGATCGCCAACGCCCGGTTGACGATGTCAACTTTCTTCAGCCCGGTCCGCGCCTGGAGCTTGCTCATCGCCTCGGCCGCCTCGGCGATCAACGCGACCGTGATGCGATCGACCGTGGTGGGCCGGAGCGGTACCTCGTCACCCGCCGACACTGTGTGGTGTTCTCCCTCCTGCATCCCCACCAGTCTGACACACAAGGCATCATATAGGCAGCTTTTTGCTGCGAAACAGCCATCAGGGCGGTATGCTCTCACCGAGGAGCCGAGAGGAGACCAAGAGATCTGACCTCTGTTTCCCGGCGCGGATGGGCGTGTTGCCTGCGCAAGGTGTCGAGCTACCAACGTGGGGGTGTGCTCGGACCCATCGCTGCCGGCTGGCGTCTCGGGGGAGTGCGCGAGCCGGCGTGATCCGAGGGAACCAGAGGTCCCCCAGCGCGATGGGCTCACGCCGTGGGTTCACTGGTCTGGGGAGGAAAGGGAACACCCCGATGGGTGTGCCACCAGAGGGGCCGGGCGCGCCCGAGCCCTTCGAAGAAGAAGCGGGTTCGGATGACGAGCCCACCCACCAGGCGCAGGTAACCATTGAGAAGTCGGACATGCGGGTCAGAGTCACTGCCGCTCCGCGACAGCTGTTCTCGCTGCTCCAGGTGGTTGCCTGCCTGTTCGTGGTGATCGGAGCCACCACCGGTCCGGCGCTCACGTTCATCGTGGTGCCGGCCAACTACCCGGTGTGGGCAATGGCGTCCACGAGCATCGGCCAGCTGGCCGTCCTGGCTCTGGTGGCGATCACCATAAGCCGCTAGGGAATCACAGAAGGGGCGCCCAACCCGGCGCCCCTTCTGATTGCAGGTCAGGAGTTGTGCGGACGAACGCTGCGGTTGCTCTCGCGCCAGGTCAGCCGGGAGTCGTCCATAGTGGAGCGATCGCACCGCTCGTCATGAGTGAGCGTGCGGCTAGCGGCGACCAGCCGCTGCGGGGGCACCCCATCCGGTTCGGGGATAACCGAGCGAGCCGAACAACGTGGGTTCCAGGACGTCGAGATCGATGTGGACGTACACCGGGCCGGTCAGACCATCGAACGCTTTTTCGAGGTCCTCGACGCCGTACCGCCGGATGCCGTCAGCGGCTGCTCCGGAACGAGCGGAGCCGGCCCGTCGCCGAGCAGCGTACGCAGCACCATCCCGTGGAACGAGCCCGACCGCAGGGTCTGCGGCGTGCACAGGTCCGGGTGTGCGTCGATCCACAGGACCGTCAGCGCTTCGCCGTGCCGGGCGCGGGCGGCGGCGATCGGCGCCTGGGCGTCGGCCGGAACCAGCTCGACGGTCCGTCGGGCGCCCACCGCGAGCCGCGGCGAGTCGCCCAAACCCGATCCCTGCCACTGTGGAACGCACAGCACGGTCGTCACGCGGCGGACCCTACGAGCCGCGACAGACACACCGCCAACACTTTTCCGGTGCCAGACTGCGACCCACCGGGGCACCCGTTTCCTCGCCGCTACAGGAAC
Organism: Actinophytocola sp.; assembly: GCF_035942955.1. Classification (GTDB taxonomy): domain Bacteria; phylum Actinomycetota; class Actinomycetes; order Mycobacteriales; family Pseudonocardiaceae; genus DASYTH01. The sequence continues at coordinate 15,033 of NZ_DASZCQ010000210.1, forward strand.
TCGCCTGGGAACATCGCGACGAGCACGGCACCGGTTACCGCCGAACCGGCGGCTCCGCCGGCTCGGAAGACTTCGAACGCCTGACCCTGCTCGCCACCGACGCCACCGGCACGGTCGTGCTCAACCTGGAGATCCCTATCCCCGGCGAAGGAAGCGGTGCCAGCTAGCGCTGGGGAAAGCGAGGGCGCCGGCCTTCGGGCTCTTGGAGTCGCGCACGGCCACCGCCACCCCAGCAAACGCGACCTCGACGCAGTTGCTCTCGTTGCCTTGGCCGCTCCGGCGGCTCTTGCGCCACACCAGCCGCGAAATGTCCACAGTGGACATGGTGATCGCCTCGCTCGTCATCGATCATCGAACTCCGCGAGTACCCGCTCGATGAGGGTTACCGAGTCGGCCGGGCCGAGCGCCTGGGTGCGGAGCCGGTCGAACACGAGTCTAGCCGTCTGCAGTGTGGGCTCATCCTCGATGTGCAGCGCGCCGCCAACATGCTCGACGTAGAGCAGCTCCGGGTTGTAGTCCTCGGGAAAGCTCAGCAGCGTGAACCCGCCGACCATCGCACTGTGTGCACCGTCGCGCATCGGCAGTACCTGAAGGGTCACGGTCGGCAGTTCCGCGGACATGATCAGGTGCTCGAGCTGGCCGCGCATCACCTCGGCGCCTCCAACCTCCCGGCGTAGGGCCGCCTCGTCGACGATCGCCACCAATTCCAGCGGGTAGTCCTCGTCGATGAGTCGGCGCTGGCGGATCAGCCGCACAGTCACCTGATCTTCCCGCACCTTCGTGGTGCGGCTCAGTGGGGAGCGGTCGAACAGCGCGCGGATATAGGACTCGGTCTGCAGCAGGCCAGGGACGTAGAACCCGGAGAACTCGCGGACCAGGCATGCCTCGGTTTCCACGTCGATATAACCCATGTTGACTGATGGGTAGCGGTGGAACCAGCGGGGTTTGACAGCTTCCCGGGCCTGGTCCAAGAGGTCGTCCTCGTAACAGTCGTAGAGATCCATCATCGACCGGATCACGTGCACACTCGCCCTGGTCGCGCCGGACTCGATGCGGTGCAGCGACGAGCGGGTCAGGTCCAGCCGCGGCGCGGCCTCCTCCAGGCTCATCCCCGCGCTGTCGCGCATGGCTCGCAGCCGGTTGCCCAACCGGCGGCGCAAGAACGGCGGCTTCCGATTCCCATTCACGCGGCGCTCCCCTGTAACTGTGAGTAGCCGCATGATCGCAGTGAAACGGCCGGGACCGGGATTCCCGCCCCGGCGTGTCACCTGGCCGGCGTGTTGGCCGCTCACGTCGCCGTGTTGGCCACCGGCGCGGTGCGGGGACATCGTGACGTGCCAACACAGCAACGCCAGGCGCCAACACGCCAACGCCAGAGGCCAACACACCGGATCTACTAAAAGCCCACCGCTCTACGCGGAAGCACGGGCAGGCGGCGTATGCGGATCGAGTCCTCGGTGACCACCACGATGGCGCCAGCCTTCAAGTCCTCGGCGACCACGTCCAGATCGGCAAGGATGATCCCGCCCATCTCGGCAACCCGCCGACCAACCAGACGGCGTACCAGAAGCACGGACGGTGACGTGGCGGCCTGCCTGGCGAGCAAGGTGCCGAAGTCCGTGTCAGCCGAGATCACAACACGATCCTGGGTCCGGGCAGCTCCATGATCAGGTCGTCGGGCGCCGTCGGTGGCGCGTAGTCCCGCACATGAACCGCATCGTGACAAGTATTGTTGAGGAGTAACGCGATCTTGAATGAGAGGTTGTTGTCGACCAAGAACCTCACGCGGAGTGCCTCAGCGGCAGCTCACGTTCCTGGAAGGCCTCGGCCGCGTATCGCAGGGCCTCGGCGACGTCCTCGGGGGTCAGGTCCGGGAGATCGGAAATGATCTCGTCGGTGGTCATGCCATCGGCGACCATGGCCACAACCGTGGCGACGGGTATCCGCATGCCGCGAATGCAGGGCACGCCACCCATCACATCTGGATCGGTTGTGATCCGGTCGAACGTCATGGTCCGAACGGTATCGGCAACCCGCGAACCGCATCGATCCCGAATCCCGAGCAGTGCGGACGCACCGGAGCCGCCGGGACCGGAAGACCCAGTCCCGGCGGTCGCGGCATTTCGGGTCAGAAGCGGCAGCTAGGGAACTTGAACGAGCCGATCCTGGTCTGCCAGCCGTTGTTGGACGAGGTGGCGAAGTATTCGTTGGTGTACCAGAAGGTGCAGTCGTCGACCGGGTCGACGTGCAGGGCGGTGTAGTCGCCCCAGCGGGAGCTGACGAGCTGGACGCCGGAGCCGTTGATCAGGGTTTGCTCGCCGCGGGCCATGGTGCCGGCGGGGTCGCCTGCGAGGCGGCCGGTGTAGCGGATGCCGGGGAAGACGTCGGTGCCGTTGGAGACGCTGTAGCCGAGGGCGAGGTTGCCGTTCTTGTCCTGGGCGATGCTGCCCATCCACCGGTGCACCCCGTCACCAGGGGCGAACGTGCCCTGCTGGAACAGGCTCGGCGCGGCCGCGCCGCGCGGGCGGCGCAGCTCGTACCAGCGGACGCCGGCCTCGCCGGGGCGCGCCTCGACCGACTGGTTGGTGACCAGCGACTCGTAGGTGCCGAAGTTGCGGTACGCCAGGCGCCAGGTCGGCCGCTGCCGGTACGACAGGATGTCCAGCTTGTTGGCGGTGCCGGGCTGCGGGATGCAGTCCCGGGTGTCCGGCGGCGGGTTGCACGGGAAGATCGAGTCGAAGGAGGCCACCGGAATCTGCGCCGCCAGCCCGAACGTCGCCCGGGGCGTCGGCCGCCAGTCCACATTGAACTCGAACACGTTGAGCGCATCGAACGGCGCGCCGTACGGGCCGCCGTCGTCCATCGTGCCGACGAACCAGTTCGGGGTGCCGCGGCGCGGCGGGCGCGGGCCGTCCCAGTCGGTCGGCAGCAGGCCGTCGCCGGTCAGGTACGGCGCATCGCCCGGCGGCAGCACGAAGCTCAGCGCCCGCGCGTTCGGGTCGCCGGCGAGCATCCGCTGCTTCTCCAGCGCGTACGCGCCGATGCCGAAGAAGCTGTCGTCCGGGGCGAACTCGCGGGTGGAGATGAAGTAGCTGTCCGGGTAGACGCCGTACTTCGGGTAGTCGGGGAAGTTCGGCCCGGTGGAGAACGCGTACCGGAAGTAGGTGCCGGTCGGGTCCGGGGTGGTGGAGATGGCCACGCAGTTCCAGAACTCCGGGCCGTCCACGGTGAACTGGGTGATCAGCCACCGGTCGGCGGCCTGGTCGTGCAGCACGATCGGGTCGCCGTTGAACCCGGTGCAGTCCTCGATCGGGAAGCCGGCGAACAGCGTGCCGATCTGCGCCGGGCCCACCAGCCGCAGCCCGGTCTTGGTGTACACGGAGTACTGGACGTTGACCACCTGCACGTAGTGGTTCGGCCCGACGTCGCCGTCCGGGTCGGGCGGTGAGATCAGCGTCGGGTTCGCGGAGTTCGCGACGCCCTCGAAGTTGATCCGCGGCGGCGAGATCTGCTCGAGCGGGTCCTGGGCCCGGCGGTCGGTGGCGGCGCCGCGCACCGCGCCGTCGCCCTGGAAACCCTTGTCGGACGGGACCGCGCCGCGTTCGGCACGCTCGGCGCCGGTCACCCCCGCCGTGCCGGGCACGGTTGCGGTGGCCAGCTCGCGCAGCGGCGGCGAGACGTCGAACGCGGCGGCGGTGGTGATCCTTGGCTCGCTCGGCGCCGGCGCGGCGGCGGAGGCCCCGACCGGGGCGAGCCCACTTCCGATGATCGTCAACGCGGCGGCAAGGGCCAGTCTTCGGCCCGCGCGTCGTGGCATGGATGTACCTCCTGGTCCGGGTGCGCCGAGTCCTGGCGGCGCCGGGCCCCCACGCATCCCCGACGAGCACGGCGGCCAGATCAGGCGGGCGGTAGTGCCAGGAGTCACCCTTTCGGGTTACGCGATCACGGGCAACGGCCAAACGGGGGGTTTTGTCTACTTTGCCGCCGCGTCGTTCAGCCGCCGCAGGGCTCCGCGCACGACCTCCGGGTCGAACGTGGTCCAGTAGCGGGGCAGCGAGGCGCGCAGGAAGGCGCCGTAGCGGGCGGTGGCCAGCCGCGGGTCGAGGATCGCGACCACTCCGCGGTCGCTGGTCGAGCGCAGCAGCCGCCCGGTGCCCTGGGCCAGCAGCAGCGCGGCGTGGGTGGCCGCCACGGTCAGGAACCCGTTGCCGCCCCTGGCTTCCACCGCGCGCTGCCGGGCCGAGGCGAGCGGGTCGTCCGGGCGCGGGAACGGGATCCGGTCCACCACCACCAGTTGCAGCGACGAGCCGGGCACGTCCACCCCCTGCCACAGCGACAGCGTGCCGAACAGGCAGGTGGCCGGGTCCTCGGCGAACCGGGTCACCAGCAGCGCCGTGGCGTCGTCGCCCTGGCACAGGATCGGGACCGACACGCGCTTGCGCAGCTCCTCGGTGGCCTGCTTGGCGGCCCGCATCGAGGAGAACAGCCCGAGCGTGCGCCCGCCGGCCGCCTCGATCAGCTCTCGCAGTTCGTCCAGATAGGACGGTGGAAGCCCGTCGCGCCCCGGCGGCGGCAGATGCCTTGCCACGTACAGGATCCCGTGCCGCTCGTGCTCGAACGGCGAGCCGACGTCCAGTCCAGTCCACTGTGGACTGTCTGTGGGCAGTGCCTTGTCGGTCGCCGCCCCGGCCACCTTGCCGCCATCGCCCTGCTCGGCCGGCAGGCCCCACTGCCGGGCCATCGCGTCGAACGTGCCGCCGAGGGTCAGCGTCGCCGAGGTGAGCACGGTCGTGCAGGTGCTGAACAACCGCTCCCGCAGCAGCCCGGCCACGGCCAGCGGCGCGACCTTCAGCTGCGGCGGCCGCGGCGGCCCGGAACCCGTGTCGCCGCCGGACAGCCACACCACGTCGCGCCGGTGCCCGGTGTCGGCGTCGAACGCCTCCAGCAGCCGGACCGCCGTGTCGTGTACCTCCTCCAGCAGGGACAGCGCCAGCTTGCGCGACGTCGCCACCTCGACGTCCACCGGGCGATCCGGACCCAGCTTGGCGATGCACGCGTGCGCCGCGTCCCGCACCGCCCGCAGCGCCCCGCTCGCGGCGGCCGGCAGGGCGTCGATCCGGCCGGGCGTCAGGTCGTCGAGCACCAGCGCGTACCCGTCGGCCGCCTCGGCCAGCCGGTCGGCGATCTCCTGGTCGATCAGGCGCCCGCACCGGCGCGCGGCCGCGGTGACGGCCGCGGCGCCGAGCTCGGCGGTGGCCACCGAGGTGACCCGGTCCACCAGGTCGTGCGCCTCGTCCACGATCACCAGGTCGTGCTCGGGCAGCACCTGGTAGCCCTGCAGCGCGTCGATGGCCAGCAGCGCGTGGTTGGTCACCACGAGGTCCACCCGCCCGGCCTCGGCCCTTGCCCGCTCGGCGAAGCAGTCCGTCCCTTTCGGACACCGAGCCAGACCGAGGCATTCCCGTGCCGACACCGAGACCTGGCGCCAGGCCTGCTCGGTCACGCCGGGAACCAGCTCGTCGCGGTCCCCGGTCTCGGTGTCCTTCGCCCACTCCCGCAACCGGGTCACCTCGCGGCCGAGCCGGGACACCGCGAACGGATCGAACAGCGCGGCGTCCTCCGGCTCCTCCGGGGCGCCGGTGTCCAACCGGTGCAGGCACAGGTAGTTGCGCCGCCCCTTGAGGATGGCGAACCTCGGGGCCCGGCCGAGCGGACCGGTCAGCGCCGTGGCCAGGCGGGGCAGGTCGCGGTCGACCAGCTGGCGCTGCAACGCGATCGTCGCCGTGGACACCACCACGGTCGCGTCGCGCTCGACCGCGTGCCGCAGCGCGGGCACCAGGTAGGCCAGCGACTTCCCGGTGCCGGTCCCGGCCTGCACCGCCAGGTGGTTGCCGGTGCGGATCGCGTGCGCAACGGCCTCGGCCATCCGGACCTGACCGGGCCGCTGGGTGCCACCCACCGCCGCCACCGCCGCGGCCAGCAACTCGGGCAGCTCGGGCAGTCGGGTGGAGGTCTCCGGCACAGCGAAGACCGTACCGGCCGACCCCGCGGCAACCGCGCCGCGACTCGTATGCGCAGCGTCAACTCGTCGCTCGGATGGGTAATCACCGCACCTCAATCGAGTGGCAAACGGACACATCCGGCCCGATCGGTCGCAGGATCAGAGCATGAGACGTCGATATCGCCGACCGGCCGGCGCGCTGGGGCTCGCCGTGCTCGGCCTGATCGCCCTCGCCCCGGCGCCCGCGCAGGCCGACACCCCGGTCGGGCACGGCTCCGTCGGCTCGGCCTACGCGTTCTCCGAGATCCCGCCGTTCGACGTGGACATCGGTCCGCTGGCGTCCTGCACGGTCGGCGGCCCGCCGTCGGCCAGCATCTCCGGCGCCCAGGCCCGCAACTTCGTCGCCTACGGCAGCGGGCGCAGCGACTGCACGAAGGACCCGGCCGGGCAGGCCAAGGTCGAGGTGTCCGGCCGCCGGTTCCGGATGGACGGGCTGCGCCACTACGGCGGGCCGATCATCAAGATCTCCAGCTTCACGACCGGCTGCATGACGGTCGGCAACGGCACCCAGTCCAACATCAAGGTGACCGGCCTGTCCGGGATCCAGGTGCCCAACCCCATTCCCGCCAACCACACCGTGACCGTCCCCGGCGCCACGCCCACCGATCCGCCGGTGGCGCGGATCATCGTCAACGAGGTCGTCGTGCCC
>NZ_DASZCQ010000211.1:0-46846 GCF_035942955.1 Actinophytocola sp.
GGTCCGGCACGGGCGGCTCGGCGGGCGGGTCCGGCGGCGCGGCGGCGCCCGTGGAGATGGTCACCGTGAACGGAGTCCCGTCCGCCGGCAGCCGGTGCAGGCCGAGCACCACGTGCCAGGCGCCGGCCTCCAGCTCGCCGGGACGGTAGCCGGGCGTCGCGGCCTCCGCGGTGATCACGAACCGCCGCCGGGCCGCGCCCGACCAGCCGCGCCAGCCCGCGGGTCCCGCGCAGCCGAGGTCGATCACCGCGCCGCCGGCGGGGTCGTACTCCAGCTCGACGGTCAGCGCCGGACAGCCCGCGGGCAGCTCGAACGGCAACCGCGGCCAGCTGTCGCGGGCCCGGTCCGCCCTGGTCCACCGGCCGCGATGGACGATCGTCGCGGTCACCCGGGCGATCCTGCCACCGGACGCTCCGCGCGCGGTGCCCGGCGCGGCTACTGCCGCGATCGGCGGGGGAACGGGGTAGCGTGCGAACCGTGGATCCGATAGACGCCCGGCTGCTCGGGTTGGTGGCCGAGCTGGGAAGGGCAGCGGTGCACGAGGTCGCCGCGCGGTTGGGCATGGACCCGCGCGAGGTGGCGTCGCGCCTGGTCGCGCTGTCGGCGTCCGGGCTGCCGCTGCTGGTCGGCGTCGAGTGCGATCCCAACGGCCTGCGCGCCGCGCTGGCCAGGGTGAACGTCGCGCAGCCGTACGGCGTCCCGAGCGGGGGCTTCGCGCCGCCGGTCCAGGGGCCGCCGTACCCGGGCTACCAGCCGGGGCCGTCCGGCCCGCATCCGGTGCACGGCGCGCCGAGCGGCCCGTACCCGCCGAGCCCGCCGAGCAACCCGTTCCCGGTGCAGACCGGCCCGCCGAGCAACCCGTTCCCCGCCGCGCCGGCCCCGATGAGCACCTGGGGCCCGCCGCAGAGCTCGTCCTGGGCCAGGGGCGACCGGCAGGCGCCGCCCGCCCGGCCGGTTCAGCCGTCGCCGCAGGACCGCACCCAACCGACCGTCCGAACCGACCGTCCAAACGGGAGCGATTCGCGCACCGGCAAGGTCGGCGCCACCCTGCTCACCGAGGGCCTCGAGGGCGAGCGGCTGGCAATCCAGCTCATCGAGGTGGTCGACCCCGCCGACTACCTGTTCACCGCCGCCGGCTACCGCCTCCAGGAAGGCGAGCGCTCCATCGTCGTGCACACCGAGCTCACCAACCGCGGCGGCGTCCCGTTCCAGACGCTGCCCGACCTCTACCTCGTGCTCGTCACCGCCGACGGCCGCACCATCTCCAAGGCCCCGGTCTCCCTGTCCTCCCGCCCACCCCACCGCATCGGCGTCGCCCCCGGCGAGACCGCCGGCGGCCACACGGTGTACGTCGTGCCGGAGTCGACCGAGGTGACCTCGGTGCGCTGGAGCCCGCGCCCCGACGAGGAGTCCCGCACGCTCACCTGGAGCGTCGCCGACGGTTAGCCCTCGGCGCGCAGAATCTCAAGCGCGGCGCGGAGATCGTCGGGGTACTCGCTGACGAACTCCACCCGGCGGCCGTCGGAGGGGTGGTGGAAGGCGAGCGAGCGGGCGTGCAGCCACTGGCGGGTCAGGCCGAGGCGGCGGGCAAGGGTGGGGTCGGCGCCGTAGGTGAGGTCGCCGACGCAGGGGTGGTGCAGGGCGGCGAAGTGGACGCGGATCTGGTGGGTGCGGCCGGTCTCCAGCCGAATGTCCACAAGGGACGCTCCGCGGAAGGCCTCGATGACCTCGTAGTGGGTGACGCTCGGCCGGCCGCCGGCGATCACGGCGAACTTGTAGTCGTGCCGGGGGTGCCGGTCGATCGGGGCGTCGATGGTGCCCACGGACGGATCGGGGTGGCCCTGCACGAGGGCGTGGTAGCCCTTGTCCACGGTGCGCTCCTTGAAGGCGCGCTTGAGCACCGTGTAGGCGTGCTCGCTCTTGGCCACCACCATGACGCCGGTGGTGCCGACGTCGAGGCGGTGCACCACGCCCTGGCGCTCGGCCGCGCCCGAGGTGGAGATCCGGATGCCGGCGGCGGCCAGCCCGCCGATCACGGTGGGGCCGGTCCAGCCGGGGCTGGGATGTGCCGCCACCCCAACGGGTTTGTCCACGACCACGATGTCGTCGTCCTGGTGCAGCACGATCAGCCCCTCGACGGGCACCGGCACCACCTGGACGGGGGACGCCGGGGCCGGCAGGGACACCTCGAGCAGCACCCCGGCGACCAGCCGGTCGGACTTGCCGGCGACCCGCCCGTCCAACCGCACCTCGCCGGACTCCGCCAGCTCCGCCACCGCGGTGCGGGACAGGCCGAGCAGCTTGGCCAGCCCGGCGTCGACCCGCATGCCGTCCAGCCCCTCCGGCACCGGCAGCGCCCGCACGTCACTCATGCCAGCACCTCGCAAGCTCGGTGCTGGTGACCCTGCCGCCTCGTCCCTCGGCGGCAGGGCGGTATCCGATGGTTCGCTCCGCAAGCTCCGCTCACGGCGCCTCGACCTCTGCGGCCGGCTTCCGCGTGGAGCGGCCGTCGTAGTCCCGGCCGAGCAGGGCCAGCAGCACGATCAGGGCGCCGCCGCAGGAGATCGCCGAGTCGGCCACGTTGAACACCGGGAACGCGTCGCCGTTGGGGGCGAACACCGAGACGAAGTCGACCACGTGACCGCGCAGCGGGCCGGGGGCGCGGAAGATCCGGTCGGACAGGTTGCCGAGCGCCCCGGCCAGCACCAGGCCCAGCCCGATCGCCCAGCCGATCGAGCGCAGGCGCGGCAGGATCCAGATGATGCCGAGCACCACGGAGATCGCGATCAGGCTGAGCACCCAGGTCATGCCGGTGGCCATGGAGAACGCGGCGCCCGGGTTGCGGACCAGCTGCAGGTACACGAATCCGCCCAGCAGCCGCACCGGCGGCTCACCCTCCAGCGCGGCCACCACGGCGATCTTGGTGAGCACGTCGGCGGTCAGCACCACCGAAGCGACCAGCACCAGCAGCAGCCCCCGCCGGGGTGGACGCGGGTCGGCCGCGGGCTCGGTCTCCGGAGTGCTCATCCGCCCATTGTCCATGGCCACGAGGCAACGGGACGCGGGGCTCGCGCATCCGTAGAGCCATGGGGATCACCAGACGCCGGGTGCTGGTCGGCGGGCTCGGCCTGGCCGGCGCCGCGGCGGCGGCCGGCGCCGGCATGATCACCGACGTCCTGCCCGGCGGCCCGCCGCTGCGCCGGGCACTCGGGATCACCGGACCGGACGGCACGGTGCCGGACGTCCCGCCGGGGCCGGTGACCGTCGAGCGGATCCACTCGCCGGCGCGCGGCCGGGACGTCGACCTGATCACCATGCACCCACCGGGAAGCACGGCCGCGCTGCCGGTCTGCCTTGCCCTGCACGGTCGCGGCGGCACCGCCCGCAGTTTTCTCGACCTCGGGCTCCCCCGGTTCCTGGCCGCCGCGGTCCGCGCCGGTGTGCCGCCCTTCGCGATCACCGCCGTCGACTGCGGCGACAACTACTTCGTGCCGCGCGACGGCGACGACCCGCTCCGCATGCTGGTCGGGGAGATCCCCGGCCCGCCGCGAGCCGCCTTCGGCCTGTCCATGGGCGGCTACGGCGCCCTCAACCTCGCCCGCCACAGACCGCTGAAAGCCGTCGGCGTCGCCAGCCCCGCGCTGTTCCGGGACTGGCCGGAAGCCCGCTCCCGCAACGCCTTCACCGACGAGCGGCAGTGGCGGGACAGCGAGCCGCTGCGCCACGTCGACGAGCTGGCCGGCACCCCGCTCGGCATCTGGTGCGGCACCGAGGACCCGTTCGTCGACGCCGCCCGCCACCTGATCGCCACGGCCCACCCCCAGGTCGCCGCGATCTCCCGCGGCGCCCACGACAACGGCTACTGGCTCCGAGTCCTGCCCGAAGTGCTCCACTTCGTCGGCACCCGGCTCAGCCCGCCGTGAGAACGGCGGCAACGGACGCGGGTCCGGATCGGGCGTCGACGAGCCGGCCGGCACCCCGCTCGGCGTCAGGTGCGGCACGTCCGGGATCGCGGTTCCCGGCCCGGTGTGTTTCGCCTTCCGGGAGGTGCGTTCTGTGTTGGTGTAGCCGTGTGTCGTGTTGCGGTGGCCCGGCCGTGCCGGAGCCCTGTGTCTGCCTAGGCAGGGTCGGGGCATGGTGGCGGGGAGCCAGGGCGATCTTGGCGACTTTGCCGGAGCCCTGCCCGCGGGGGCAGGGGGTCGGGCCCACACCGTCAGCCGGCGGTGAGGAACGGCGGCAGCGGGCGCGGGTCGGGGTCGGGTGTCCAGCGGCCGTCGATGAGCCGGTAGTTCCAGCCCGCGCCGTCGGCGACCACCGAGCGCAGCGCCGCGACGAGACGATCGACGTGCTCGACGGTGCTGCCGAGGCCGAGGCTGGCCCGCAGGGCCCGCTGCTGGGTCGACCCGGCGCGGTCGAGTAGCCGGCGGGTGGCGATGTGCGCGCAGAACAGGCCGTCGCGCACGCCGATGCCGTGCTCGGCGGACAGCACGGCGGCCAGCCGGCCGGGATCCTGCCCGGTCACGGTGAAGCTGGCCACGCTAACCCGGTCGTTGTCGGGTCCGAACAGGCTCAGCCCGGTATACCCGGGCACCGTGGCCAGGCCGGTGCGCAGCCGGTCGAGCAGCAGCCGCTCGTGGGTCATGATCGGCTCCCAGCCGTGCCGGTCGAGCGTCTCGCATGCCACGGCCAGCGCGTGCACGCCGACGACGTTGGGCGAGCCGGCCTCGTGCCGCTCCGGCACCGCCGACCAGGACACGCCGAGCCGGTCGCCCCAGTCGACCACCTGCCTGGTCGCGCCGCCGCCGGACAGGTACGGCTCGGCCGCCTGCAGCCAGTCCGCCCGCCCGACCAGCGCGCCGGCCCCGAACGGCGCGTACAGCTTGTGCCCGGACAGCGCCACGTAGTCCACGTCCAGCGCCCGCGCGTCGACCGGCCGGTGCGGGGCGAGCTGCGCGGCGTCCAGCGCGATCCGGGCGCCGTGCCGCCGGGCCACCTCGGCCAGCCTGGTCACCGGCCACACCTCGCCGGTCACGTTGGACGCGCCGGTGATCACGACCAGCCGCGGGCCGGTCGGGCAGCCGCGCAGCGCGTCCTCCAGCGCGACCACGGCGTCGCCTGGCCGCTCGGGCGTCGGGATCCGGCGCACGTTGGGTCCCCGCCATGGCAGCAGCGCCGCGTGGTGCTCGGTGTCGAACAGCACCACCGACGTGCCCCGCGGCAGGCAGCGGGCCAGCAGGTTCAGCGCGTCGGTGGTGTTGCGGGTGAACACCACCGTGTCGCCGCGGTGCGCCCCGACGAAGGCGCGCAGCGTGTCCCGGGCCTGCTCGTAGACCCGGGTGGACACCCGCGAGGCGAACCCCGCGCCGCGGTGCACGCTGGCGTACCACGGCAGCAGCTCGTTGACCGCGTCCTGCACCGCCTCGAGGCACGGCGCGCTGGCCGCGTGGTCGAGGTTGGCGTACGGCACGCGCCGGCCGTCCACCAGCGGCACGGTCAGCCGCGCCGACGTGACGGCGGGCAGCGCGGGGTGCGCGTCGGCACAGCGGGGCTCGACGACGTGGGCCAGGGTCATGGCACGACCTCCGATGGGTCGGGACCCAGGGAGGGTCCGCGCTTGCCCGCTCCGCACCTCGCGGAGGGCCAGGTCCTCACCCGGGGCACCCCACCGCGGTTGGAGGGTTGCCGGCCAGCGAGCCGGGGCTTCGCGCTGGCGCTCATGACCTTGCTGTGCAGGCTATCCGATCGAGCGTCCATCCATCGAATCCGGCCCGGATCGTGGGACGCTCGGGCCTGGCTAGAGCGGGCTCAGTTACCGGTCTCGCCCCTCCACCGGGCGTACCGGCCGGCCCGGTCCACCGCGCGGATGCGGCGCTCGGCGGCGGCGCGGGCCTGCGCGGTGGCGACGACGAGCAGCTCGTCGCCCTCCTGCAGGCGGGTGGTGGCGCCGGGGGTGAAGCCGTGGCCGTTGCGGGCGATCAGGCTGATCGTGGCGCCGGTCGGCAGGCGCAGCTCGGCGAGGTACACGCCGTGCAGCTTGGAGCCCGTCGGGATGCGCACCTGCAGCAGCTCGGCGCCCAACTCGTCCAGCGGGGCGGCGTCGACCTGCAGCTCCACCGACTCTGCGCCGGCGGTCAGGCCGAGCCGGCGGGCCAGCAGCTGCAGCGTGGTGCCCTGCACCAGGGTCATGACGATCACCAGCACGAACACCGCGTCCACCAGCTGCCGCGCCCCGTCGACCCCCTCGGTGAGCGGGATGAGCGCAAGCACGATCGGCACCGCGCCGCGCAACCCGGCCCAGGACAGGAATCCCTGCTCGCGCAGCGGCATCCGGAACGGCCCGGCCGACGCGAGCACCGAAAGCGGGCGGGCGAGCAGGGTCAGCACGGCGGCGGCGACCAGTCCCGGCACGATCGCGTCGAGCAGCCGGGACGGCGACGAGAACAGTCCTAAGAGGACGAACAGGCCGATCTGGGCGAGCCAGCCGAATCCCTCGGCGAACGACAGCGTGTCCGCCCGGTGCGGCAGCCGCGAGTTGCCGAGCATCAGCGCGGCGACGTAGGTGGCCAGCAGCCCGGACGCGTGCGCGAGCTGGCCGCAGGCGAAGGCCGCCACGCAGACCGCGACCGTCGCCAGCGGGTACAGGCCGGTGGCCGGGAGCGCGGCCCGGCGCAGGGCGAGGCCGCCGAACCAGCCGAACACCAGCCCGATGAGCGCGCCGGCGATCAGCTCGTAGCCGACCACGAACGGCAGTGTCCACTCCAGAGCGCTGCCGGACGCGAGCAGCACCACGGCGATATAGCACGGCGCGTCGTTGAGGCCGGACTCCAGCTCGAGCGCACCGACGAGGCGCTTGCCGACGCCGATCCCGCGCAGCACGCTGAACACCGCCGCGGCGTCGGTCGGTGCCAGCACCGCGCCCCACAGGAAGGCCAGCCGCCAGTTGAAGTCGAAGATCAGGTGCAGCGCGGTCGCGGTGATCCCGATGCTGACCCCGACGGCCACAATGGACAGTGCGATGCCGGGGCCGAGCGCGGGTCGCACGTCCGACCACCGGGTGGTGAGGCCGCCCTCGGTGAGGATCAGCACGAGGGCGGCGAGGCCGAGCGCCTGGGTCAGCGGCGCGTTGTCGAACTGGATGCCGAGCCCGGCCTCCCCGAGGCCGACGCCGATCGCGAGGTACAGCAGCAGCGAGGGCAGGCCGACCCGCACCGACAGCCGCACCGCGACAACGGCCAGCAGGATCACCGCCGCGCCGATGCCGAGCACGATCGTCAGCTCGGCCACCCCACCTCCCGAGTGCTCGTTGTGAAGGCGTCATTGTCGCAGCTCACGTCCCGTCGAGCAGTCGAGCGAGGATCGACTCGGCGTCCGGCGGGGCGGGGTCGAGCTCGATGAGCTTGTCCCGGCCGCGTTCCCCGCGCACGATCGCCACCTGCCGCCGGCGCACCCCGAAGGCCTCGGCCAGCGCGCGCCGGACCGCCTCGTTGGCCTTGCCCGCCACCGCGGGCGCGGCGACCGCGACGATCAGCGCGCCGCCCGACCAGCGCCCGCCCACCGCGGTCCGGGACGCCCCCGGCCGCACCCGCACGGCGAACCGCACGCTCACTGCCGTCACCTCGCAAGCTCGGTGATGGCCGGCCCGCCGCCTCGTCCCTCGGCAGCGGGACAGTATTCGTCGTTCGCTCCGCAAGCTCCGCCAAGCCCGCGTCTTCTCGTTCCTCCAAGACGCAGGAGCATCGAATGGTTCGCTCCGCAAGCTCCGCTCATGCCGGCGGCGCCGTCATGGTCCGCACGGCGTCGTCGAGCTGGGCCCGGCGCGCCGGGGAGGTGCGCGGCAGCACCTCGGGCGCGCCGCGGACCAGCTGCGCCTGGCCGAGGTAGAGCGAATGCGCGAGCACCGCCCGGCGCCGCGCCTGTGCCGGGGTGAAGCCGAGTTGCCCGAACAGCCTCGCCAGGTAGCTCAGCCGCCGCTCGGTTACCCGGCGCAGCGCGGCGGCGACCAGCGGCTCGTCGGCCGACGCCAGCAGGGCCAGCTCCACGTGGTCGGGCCGCGCGGCGTCCAGCACGGCGCCGAGCAACCGGCGCAGCCGTTCCACCGGCGGCGGCCGGTCCGCCTCCACCAGCTCGGCCAGGGCGCCGGCGTGCTCGGTCTCCCAGCGCCGCAACGTGGCCTCGAGCAACGCCTCCCGGTTGGGGAAATGCCAGTAGGCACTGCCTTTCGTGGCCCCCACCCGCGCCGCGAGCGGCTCGATCGCCACCGCCGGGACCCCGCCCTCGGCGAGCGCGGCGAGCGCGGCCGCCGTCCAGTCGTTCTTGCTCAGCCGGGGCACGCCCATACGCTACCGTATGGAATCAGTCGGCGAGGTCGCCGAGCAGCACCCGCAACCGGGCGCCGGCCACCCGGCGGACGGGGGCGCTGACCGCGGGGTCGGTCCCGTCGACCACCCTCGGGTTGGCCAGGCTCATGGTGCGCCCGCGCCGGATCACCTCACCCCCGCCCACGGCAAGGACGTTGCGGACCCAGTCGGTGCGCTCGCCGTAGAACAGCACCACCTCGAGCCGGTCACCGGACCGCCACGCCAGCACCGGGTTGCGGTACTCGGCGCCCGACTTCCGTCCCTTGTGGACAATCAGGGCCCACGGCGGCAGGTAGGGCGCCCACACCCCCTGCACCCGGTTGGTGACCCGCTTGTTGAACCGCGCCAACCTTCGCGACAGCACCATGGGTTACATTCTGGCGACCTCGACCCGGACCGGCACGCCGTCGCCCACCGTTCCCTCGAACCCCGCGGATCCGACGGAGCCGTACGCGACCGAGTCGGCCAGCGTCTCCCCGGCAAGGAACGCCTCGTGCGCGCGGGCGGCGGCGACCACGTCGTCGGGTGCGGACACGGTGAGCGCGATCCGGTCCGACACGTCGAGGCCGGCCTCGCGGCGGGCCTGCTGCACCACGCGGATCAGGTCCCTGGCCACGCCCTCGGCGGCCAGCTCGGGGGTCACGTCGGTGTCCAGCACCACGAGGCCGGAGCCGCCGGGCAGCTCGGTGGTGGCCCCGCGATCGGTGGCGACAAGGCGCCGCTCGTACTCGCCGGGCAGCAGCTCGATGCCGGCCGCGCTCACCGTGTCGCCGCTCGTCGTCCACTCCCCCGCCTTGACCGCTCTGATCACCTTCTGCACGTCGGCGCCCAGCCGGGGGCCGGCCGCACGGGCGTTCACCGCCAGCTCGACATGGCCGTACTCGGCCACGTCCGTGGTCAGCTCGACCGCCTTGACGTTCACCTCGTCGGAGATCAGCGCGACGAACGGCTCGAGCACCGGGGCGTCGGCGGCCGCGACGACCAGGCGCGCCAGCGGCAGCCGGACCCGCAGGCGGGCGGTCTTGCGCAGTGACAGCGCGGCCGAGCACACCTGGCGCACCCGGTCCATGGCGGCCACCAGCGCGTCGTCGGCGGGCAGGTCGGCGGCCGCCGGCCAGTCCGCAAGGTGCACCGACCGCTCGCCGGTCAGCCCGCGCCACACGGTCTCGGTGGTCAGCGGCAGCAGCGGCGCGGCGACCCGGGAGACGACCTCGAGCACGGTGTGCAGGGTGTCGATCGCGTCGACCTCCCCGGCCCAGAACCGGTCCCTGGACCGCCGGACGTACCAGTTGGTCAGCACCTCCAGGTACTCCCGGACGGTCTGGCACGCGCCGGACACGTCGTAGGCGTCCAGCGCCGCGGTCACCGACGCCACCAGGTCGTGCGTCTTGGCCAGGATGTAGCGGTCGAGCACGTGCCGCGAGTCGGTGCGCCAGGTGCCCGTCACCCCCTCGGCATTCGCGTACAGGGCAAGGAAGTACCAGCTGTTCCACAGCGGCAGCACGGCCTGGCGCACGGCGTCGCGGATGCCGCGCTCGGTCACCACGAGGTCGCCGCCGCGCAGGATCGGCGAGGCCATCAGGAACCAGCGCATGGCGTCCGAGCCGTCCCGGTCGAACACCTCGTTGACGTCCGGGTAGTTCTGCCGCGACTTGGACATCTTCTGCCCGTCGTCGCCGAGCACGATCCCGTGCGCGATGCAGTTGCGGAACGCCGGCCGGTCGAACAGCGCGGTGGCCAGCACGTGCATCGTGTAGAACCAGCCGCGGGTCTGGCCGTTGTACTCGACGATGAAGTCGCCCGGGTAGTGGTGCTCGAACCAGTCGGCGTTCTCGAACGGGTAATGCACCTGGGCGAACGACATCGAGCCCGACTCGAACCAGCAGTCCAGCACGTCCTTGACCCGGCGCATGGTCGACCTGCCGGTCGGGTCGTCCGGGTTCGGCCGGGTCAGCTCGTCGACGTACGGCCGGTGCAGATCCGTCGGCCGGACACCGAAATCGCGCTCCAGCTCGTCGAGCGAGCCGTACACGTCGACGCGCGGGTAGTTCGGATCGTCGGAGACCCACACCGGGATCGGCGAGCCCCAGAACCGGTTGCGGGAGATGGACCAGTCCCTTGCGTTCTCCAGCCACTTGCCGAACTGGCCGTCCCGGATGTGCTGGGGCACCCAGTTGATCTGCTTGTTCAGCTCGACCATCCGGTCCCGGAACCGGGTCACCGCGACGAACCAGGACGACACCGCGCGCTGGATCAGCGGGTTGTTGCACCGCCAGCAGTGCGGGTAGGCGTGGTCGTAGGTCTCGTGCCGCAGCACCCGGCCGGCCTTCTTCAGGTCGGCGATGATCTGCCCGTTGGCGTCGAAGACGTGCATGCCTTCGTACGGCGGCACTTCCGGGCCGAACCGGCCCGTGCTGTCGACCGGCGTGGCCGGGGTGATCCCGGCCGCGTCGGTGACGACCTTGTCCTCCTCGCCGTAGGCCGGCGCGATGTGCACGATCCCGGTGCCGTCCTCGGTGGTCACGTAGTCGGCGGCGAGGATCTGGTGGGCGTTCTCGGTGCCGACGAAGAAGTCGAACGGCGGCGTGTACCGCCGGCCCAGCAGGTCACTTCCCTTGTACCGGGCCACGATCGGCGGGTCCTCGCCCAGCTCCCTTGCGTAGGCGGCGACCCGGGCCTCGGCAAGCAGGTACCGCTCCCCGCCGGCCTGCACCACCACGTAGTCGACGTCGGGGTGCACGGCCATGGCCAGGTTGCTCGGCAACGTCCACGGGGTGGTCGTCCACACCAGCGCCAGCTCGCCGGTCTCCAGCCGCAGCCCGACGGTGATCGCCGGGTCCTGCCGGTCGAGGTAGACGTCGTCCATCTTGGTCTCGGTGCTGGACAGCGGCGTCTCGCAGCGCCAGCAGTACCACAGCACGCGGAAGCCCTCGTAGATCAAACCCTTGTCCCACAAGGATTTGAACGCCCACATGACGCTTTCCATGTAGTCGAGGTCGAGCGTCTTGTAGTCGTTGTCGAAGTCCACCCACCTGGCCTGCCGGGTGACGTAGTCGCGCCAGGCGCCGGTGTAGCGCAGCACCGAGGTGCGGCAGGCCTCGTTGAACTCCGCGACCCCCATCTCCTCGATCTCGTCCTTGGTCTTGATGCCGAGCTGCGTCTCGGCCTCGACCTCCGCCGGCAGGCCGTGGGTGTCCCAGCCGAACCGGCGCTCGACGTGCCTGCCGCGCATGGTCTGGTAGCGCGGCACGAGATCCTTGACGTAGCCGGTGAGCAGGTGGCCGTAGTGCGGCAGGCCGTTGGCGAACGGCGGGCCGTCGTAGAACACGAACTCGTTGGCGCCGTTCTCGCCGGCCGGCCGGGCGTCCACTGTGGCCTGGAAGGTCTTGTCCCGCGCCCAGTAGTCCAGCACCTTCTCCTCGAGAGCCGGGAAGGACGGCTGCGCGGGCACTGTGCTGTCTCTGAAATCAGCAGCTTCGTGGGATGCCTTGGGGTACGCCATCGGTGGTACTCCTCGCGGGTCGATCGTGCCGATCCACGCGGGGACGAAGCGCGTCCGCGCTCCGCGGTACCACCCCGCTTGCCGCCGCTGCGCCGCGGCGACCACTCGATGTCGGCTGTGACGGGCCGTCCCGTCCGGTTCTACTGAGGCTGGCGCCCGTTCTTCCGGAGGCTCCCCGGTGATGGCCGGATCGATGCCTGTCCTTCAACGATAGCCGCCGCGGGCAACCGGTTACTGCGTGGCCCCCCGGCCGGCGCGGTGCCTGGCGGCGAGCACGGCGTCCGGGCCGCACCGGGCGCACGGGGTGAAGCCCAGCTCGCGGGCCTCGGAGACGGGCAGCGGGATCGTCTGCTTGCCGGACAGCCAGGTGCACTGGGCCAGGTGGTAGCGGGGGTGCTCGTCGACGACCTTGACCTCGTCGGCCAGGTCGGAGATCACCAGCAGGTCGGTGGCGTCGGTCGTCTCCTCGCCCGGCTCCTCGTCCCCGATGTGATCAACGGCGGCGGGTTCCTCGGCCGGCGGCTCGGCCCGGTGCTCCTCGGCCGGCGGCACGGGTTCCGGCTCGTCCTCGATCACCACCGGCTCCACCTCGCGCGGCGCCGAGGTCGCGGCCACCCGCCGGCGGCCGCGCAGCCAGTCGTACACCAGCAGCCCGGCGGCGACCACGCTGATGCCTACGGAGACCCAGGCCCATATCGTGTTGGCCGTGGCCAGGGCGGCGATCAGCAGCACGAAGGCCGCGATCACCAGGATCAGGACGAGATAGAGCATCAAGAACCCGATCGATGGTCAGCGCTCGAATCGGGGGGTCCGGGGGGCGAAGCCCCGCCGGCAGGGGGTCTGGGGGCTTGGCCCCCGGAAGGCACTAGCCGAGGGTCTCCGGCGAGCGCTTTCCGCGAGCACGGCTCAGCCATCACCCTCGGTTACCCGGCTTCGGCGGCCCGCGGGCCGAAGGCGTAGCCCTGCTGGCCGGCTCGTCCGCCGCCGTCGCCGGACGCGGACGGGGCCGCCGATCCGCGATCACCGAGCTCGCGCAGGCTGGACTCGAGGAAGGTCTTCAGGCGGGTGCGGTACTCGCGCTCGAACGTGCGCAGCTCGTCGATCTTCTTCTCCAGCGAGGTGCGCTCGGCCTGGACCGCGCCGAGGACCTCGTTGTGCTGCCGCTGCGCGTCGCGCTCCAGCGCCGCGGCCTTCTCCCTGGCCTGGCGTTCGAGCGTCTCGGACCGGGTGCGGGCGTCGTTGAGCATGGTCTCGGCCCTGGTGCGGGACTCGTTGACCATGGCGTCGGCCTTCGCGCGGGCCTCGGACAGCAGCTGCTCGGACTTGGTGCGCGCCTCGGCGAGCATGCTGTCGGCCTCGGACTTGGCCTCGCCGGTGAGCCGGTCGGCCATCTCCTGGGCGAGCCCGAGCACCTTGGCGGCCTGCACGTGGTGGTCGCCGCCCGCGCCGGGGGAGGTCTGCTCCATCGCGCTGGGCGGCGGCACCGGTGTCAGGCGGCGCGGCTCCTCCGGGCGGGGTGGGTGGGGTGCGCCCATGCGGGCGTCGTCGATCTCGGCTCGAGCGGACTCGAGCTGGGAGTCGAGCTGCTCGATCTGCTGACGCAGGTCGTTGTTCTCCTCGATCAGCCGGGACAGCTCGACTTCGACCAGGTCAAGGAACGCGTCCACCTCGTCCTCGTTGTAGCCCCGCTTGCCGATGGGAGGCTTGCTGAACGCGACATTATGAACGTCAGCGGGGGTCAACGACATCAGATCACCTCACGCACTCCGTGGCTGCCTGGTCACCCAAGTCCCCGTCACCCGGGATACGCCAGCCGCATTGCGATGAACACGACCAGCAGCAGCACCATAATCGATAGGTCCAGCCCTACGCCTCCGATCCGCACCATCGGGATCACCCGACGGACCAGTCGGACCGGAGGATCGGTCACTGTGTAGATGCTCTCCAGCGCGACCGCAACTCCGCCCGCCGGGCGCCACTCCCTCGCGAACGCGCGAACGAGCTCCACCACCACGCGGGCCGTCAGCAGCAGCCAGAACGCGAACAACACCCAGTACAAGGCAAGCCGCACCGGTTCCACATGTCAACTCTGCCATCACTCAGCTTCGGGTGAACAACCCACCCTCGGCTATCCGCCGCTTGTCCTCCGCCGATGGGTCGACGTTGGGCGGTGAGATCAAGAACACCTTGTTGGTGACCTTGTCGATCGAACCCCGGAGAGCAAACGCCAGTCCGGCCGCGAAGTCAACCAGACGCTTGGCGTCGGCGTCATCCATCTCGGTGAGGTTCATGATCACCGGATTGCCGTCGCGGTAGTGCTCGCCGATCGCCCTGGCCTCGTTGTAGCTGGTCGGGTGGAGGGTGACGATCCGACCGAGCGGGTAGCTGGTGGGGGTGGACGCGATCGGGTTGTCCCGGGGCTCGGTGCGCAACCTGGTCACCGGCTCCCTCCTGGTCTCCATGGCGAGCGCGCCGTGCACCGGGGCGGGCGGGGTCTCCGCCGTCCAGGTGGGGCGGGGCCGGGCGCGGTTGGCCGGCTCGTAGTCGGCGTTCCGGACGTCGAGCTCGGGCTCGGCGTCCTGCCGGCCGAACAGGCGGCGGCGGGTGGGGGCGGGGTAGGGCTCGTAGTCGTCTTCGGCGAGGTAGGCCGGGCGATGGCCGTACCCGCGGTCATAGTCGTCGACGGCGTCGTAGTCATCGAAGTCGTCCGCCGGGACCATGCCGAAGTAGGCCTTCAGCTTCTGCAGCGTGCCCATTTCGACCTGCCTCGCACTCCCGTCGATACTGTCTGTCAAGGGGAGGCTAGCCCGCGGGCGCCGAGCAGCGCGGTTCCGACACGCACGCAGGTCGACCCGTGTGCGACGGCTTGCTCCAGATCACCGGTCATGCCGGCGGAGATTTCGGTCGCTTGTGGATGATCGTGACGCAGCCGATCCGCCGCTCTGGCAAGGCGTTCGAAGGCCGCGTCGGGACTCATCGTGAGCGGCGCGACCGCCATGATCCCCCGCAACCGCAGTTCACCTGATCGAGCTACCCCATCGGCCAGCCCCGGTAGCTCCTCCATCGGACACCCACCCCGCTCCGGATCCCCGTCGATGCTCACCTGCACCAACACGTCCAGCGGCTCCCCCCGCTCCCCCGCCGCCCGCGCCGCCCCCATCGCCCGCTCCAACGCCCGCGCCAACCGCACCGAGTCGACGGACTGCACCTCCGCCGCCCACCGCACCACCGACCGCGCCTTGTTCCGCTGCAACCGGCCGACCATATGCCACCTGACCTGCACATCCGGTCGCAGTGCCGTCAGCTCCCCGGCCTTGCGACCGCCCTCCTGCTCCCGATTCTCCGCAAGCTCGAGCACCCCCAGATCGGTCAGCAGCGCCGCGTCGCTGGCCGGAAACGTCTTCGTCACCGCAAGCAGCCGAATCCCCGCCGGATCCCGCCCCACCGCCCTGGCCGCCGCGTCGATCCGCTCCCGCACCCCCGCCAGCGCCGCGGACAGTTCGCCGAGCCGCCCCCGCTCCGCGATCATCGGCCCCCATCCCGATCAACCCACGTCAGCGCCGCCAATCGCCCAGTGGTCTTGTTTCTGCGGTGACTGAACAGCGTCTCGTCCTCCACCGTGCACCGTGGATCGATCCCGATCCGCGCCACCCCCGCGTCCGCCAGCTGCCGCCACAACCCCGCCCGCAGATCCAACCCCGCCGTCCCCTTCCGCGTGCGGCACGCGCTCCCCGGCAGGTGCTTCTCGACATCGGCCTGCATCGTCGCCGGCACCTCATAACATTCGCCACACACCGCCGGCCCCAGCAGCACCTCGACCCGGCCGATGTCCGCCCCCGCCTCCCGCATTGCCCCCAACGCCGCCGGCACCACCCCGACCCGGGCCCCCACCCGCCCGGCATGCACCGCCCCCACCACGCCCGCGTCCGGATCGGCGAGCAACACGGGCACACAATCCGCCACCAACGCCACCAACGCGAGCCCCGGCACCGCCGTCACCAACGCGTCGGTGACCGGCACCGCCCCCTCCCGCGGCCCCTCCACGATCACCGCGTTGCGCCCATGCACCTGCTCCATCCACACCAGACGATCAGGCGCCAACCCCAACTCGTCCGCCAGCCGCTTCCGGTTCGCCGCCACCGCCTCCGGATCATCCCCCACCCCCGCCCCCAGGTTGAACGAGTCAAACGGCGGCCTCGACACCCCGCCCGCCCGGGTAGTCACCACTCGTCGAATGCGCACAGCCCCCATCTTCCCGCCCCCACCACCGACGCACGAAGCAGTGTGCCCCCGACGTTTCCACCCCGGCCCCTACACGAACCCGCCACACACCTTCGCGCAGCCCACCCGATACCCGCAGACCCTGCGCAGGAACCGCCACTCGCCAAGCAACCCAGCCCCCACCAAACCCGGGCATCCCCAACCCCGCCGAAACCGGCGCCCGCCAACGCAGCCCAACCCCCACCAAACCCGGCCGCCCCCCACCCGGCCCTACCTCACCCCTACCGCCGCATAAAAGGCGGAACATCCACCTCATCATCCGGATCATCAACCACCGGCATCGCCCGGCTCGGCAGGCTCCCCGGCGTGCCGCTGCGCTGCCCCGGCACCCCATGATTGTTCGCCGGCGGCGGAGTCGACGCCCTGGGCGGCGCCGGCGGCTGCACCGGGGGCGCCGGCGGCGGGGTCTGCACCGGCGGCACGGGACGCTGCGGCTGCTGCACCTGCCCCGCCGATCCCGACGCGACCGGGCCGCGGGAGCTGACCATCGTGGGGTCGAGCTTCTTGTGTGTCGGCGTGCCGCTGTCGAAGCCGGCCGCGATGACGGTGACCCGCACCTCGTCGCCGAGCGAGTCGTCGATCACCGTGCCGAAGATGATGTTGGCCTCGGGGTGGGCGGACTCCTGCACCAGCGAGGCGGCCTCGTTGATCTCGAACAGGCCGAGGTCCGACCCGCCGGCGATGGCCAGCAGCACGCCGTGCGCGCCGTCCATGGATGCCTCGAGCAGCGGGGAGTTGATCGCCTTCTGCGCGGCCTGCACGCTTCGGCCCTCGCCGCGCGCGGAGCCGATGCCCATCAGCGCGCTGCCCGCGCCCGACATCACGCTCTTGACGTCGGCGAAGTCGAGGTTGATCAGACCGGGGGTGGTGATCAGGTCGGTGATGCCCTGGACACCGGACAGCAGCACCTCGTCCGCGGAGCGGAAGGCGTCCATGAGCGAGACGCCGATGTCGCCGAGCTGCAGCAGCCGGTCGTTGGGGATGACGATCAGCGTGTCGCATTCGTTGCGCAGGTTGGTGATGCCCTCGTCGGCCTGCTTGGCGCGCCGCTTGCCCTCGAACGAGAACGGCCGGGTGACCACGCCGATGGTCAGCGCGCCGAGCTTGCGGGCGATGGACGCGACGACGGGCGCGCCGCCGGTGCCGGTGCCGCCGCCCTCACCGGCGGTGACGAACACCATGTCGGCGCCCTTGAGGACCTCCTCGATCTCCTCGCGGTGGTCCTCGGCCGCCCTGTGCCCGACCTCGGGGTTGGCCCCGGCGCCGAGGCCCCTGGTCAGCTCGCGCCCGATGTCGAGCTTGACGTCGGCGTCGGACATCAGCAGCGCCTGCGCGTCGGTGTTCACCGCGATGAACTCGACACCCTTGAGGCCGACCTCGATCATCCGGTTGACGGCGTTGACCCCACCGCCGCCGATGCCGACGACTTTGATCACCGCCAGGTAGTTGTGCGGGGGTGTCATCGCCCTTCGCCTTCCTGATCGAGGCCTTGCGTCCGATCAAGCGCGGGCGGCAAACTCTGAACCTCTACAAGAGGTCGAGAGTTATGTCAACCCGAGCCGTCGTTCAGGACGGTAGGCATCCCGCCAGCCTCGATCCAGCCGCCACGCCGTGTGACGGGGTTGAATTCAGGACACCGTCGGGAAGTCCGGTGTGGTGACGTCGTACACCGTGCCGGGGCGGGTCAGCAGCGGAGCCAGGACGGCGGCCTTGCGCTCGGACTCGTCGGCGCCGCCCCAGCGGACGGTGCGGCCGTCGGCGAGGGCCAGCTCGACGCTGCCGGCGGTGCGCGCGCTGACCTTCACCACCTGGGCGCGCAGCTGTTGCGGGATGACGCCGAGCACGGTGACCGCCGCCCTGGTCGCCGGGTCGTCGGGGCGGACCGTGGACACGGCCAGCTCGGGCAGGCTTCCCGGGTTCGCCTTGGCCACCTCGTAGTCCAGGCCGGTGGCGTCCACCAGGTGCACCCCGTCGCCGGCGGAGACCACGGCCACCGGGCCGCGCTCGACGACGACGATCTCCACGGTGCTCGGGAACGAGCGGGACACCTCGACGGAGAACACCTTCGGCAGCGCGGCCACCCGGTCGCGGACCTCGTCGGTGTCCAGCCGCGCAAGGGGCGTGCCCGGCTCGATCGCGGCGGCGGCGCGCACCGTGTCGGCCGGGATGGTGCGCGTCCCGGACACGTCCACCGAATGGACGCCGAACAGCGACGTGAACAGCACCGCGTAGGTGAGGCCGGTGACCGCCGCCAGCACGGCGACGGCGATCCATCGCCGGCGGACGTAGCGGCGGCGGCTCGGGCGGTGCTCGGGCTCCGGCTCCCGTTCCGCCACGGGCATCCTGCGGCGGACCCGGCCCCGGACGGCGCCGGTCATCGGCGGTCCAGCTCGGCCAGGATCTCCGGCCCGAGCATCGTCACGTCGCCCGCGCCCATGGTGAGCACCAGGTCTCCCTCGTCGACGAGGCCGGTCACCAGCGCCGGCACCCGCTCGAAGGACGGCTCGTAGTGCACCCGCGCCTCCGGCAGCGGCACCGCGCTGGCGATCAGCGCACCGGTGACGCCGGGCTCCGGCTCCTCCCGGGCGCCGAACACGTCGAGCACCACGACCTCGTCGGCGAGGGCGAGCGCCGCACCGAACCGGTCGGCGAACAGCCTGGTCCGGGAGTACAGGTGCGGCTGGAAGACCACCACGAGCCGGCCGTTGCCCAGCGTCGGCCGCACCGCCCTGAGCTGTGAGTCTACTTCGGACGGATGGTGCGCGTAGTCGTCGTACACCCGCACGCCGGCCGACCGGCCCTTGAACTCGAACCGCCTGCGCACCCCGCCGAACGTCGCGATTCCCTCCAGCAGCCCGGAAAGCGGAGCGCCGAGCTCGAGCCCGGCGAGCAGCGCGCCGATCGCGTTGCTGGCCATGTGCTCCCCCGGCACCGCGACCCGCAGCTCGATCTCCTTGCCGTCCAACGAAATCCGGGCCACCCCGCCGCCGTCGTCCGGCCGGTGGGACAGCAACCGGACGTCCGAAGTGGACCGACCGTACCGCCGCACCCGGATGCCCGCGGCCTCGGCCCGGTCGGCCAGCGCGGCGGCTCCTGGATCGTCCACACCGGCCACCAGCAGCCCACCCGGCTCGATCCGCTTGAGGAACTGGTCGAACACCGACACGTACGCCTCGACCGTGCCGTGATGATCGAGGTGGTCGGCCTCCACATTGGTCACCACGGCGACCCACGGGGAGAAGGCCAGGAACGACCCGTCGCTCTCGTCGGCCTCGGCCACGAACAGCTCGCCGGTGCCCTGGTGGGCGTTGGCGCCGGACTCGTTGAGGTCGCCGCCGATGGCGAAGGACGGGTCGAGCCGGCACTGCTGCAGCGCCACGGTCAGCATCGAGGTGGTGGACGTCTTGCCGTGCGTGCCGGCCACGCAGGCCACCCGGTACCCGGCCATCAGCTCGGCAAGCGCCGCCGACCGGTGCAGCACGGTCAGCCCGCGGCGGCGGGCCTCGGCCAGCTCGGGGTTGGTCTCCTTGATCGCCGTCGACACCACCACCGCCGTCGGGCCGCCGTCGAGCAGGTCGAGGTTCTCCGCGGCCTGCCCGACCGCGATCCGCGCGCCCTGCATGCGCAGCGCGTCCACCGCCCGCGAGGGCTTGGCGTCCGAGCCGGACACCTGCTTGCCGCGGGCGAGCAGAATCCGGGCGATGCCGCTCATCCCGGCGCCGCCGATGCCCACCAGGTGCGCGCGCTCGAATTGAGCACTGCGGCGCGGAGCGCCACGATGAGTGGGCGGGGGCGGGGCAGAGGATGGTACGTCAGCGGCCATGGGCGACCTCGAGCACGATCCGGGCCAGCTCGTCGGCCGCCTCGCGGTGCCCGGTGGCCCGCGCGGCGCCGCTCATCGCCGCCAGGCGCTCGGTGTCGAGCAGCAGCGGGATGACCAGCTCGCGGACGGTTTTCGGGCTCAGCTCCTCGTCCGGCACCAGCACCGCCCCGCCGGCGTCGACCACCGGCCGGGCGTTGAGCGCCTGCTCGCCGTTGCCGTGCGGCAGCGGGACGAACACCGCGGGCAGGCCGACCGCGGACACCTCGGCGACAGTCATCGCGCCGCTGCGGCACAGCGTGGCGTCGGCCGCGGCGTAGGCCAGGTCCATCCGCTCGATGTAGGGCACCGCGACGTACTTCGGCTTGCCCGGAACCTCTTGCACCACAAGGGTGTTCTTCGGCCCGTGGGCGTGCAGCACGCCGATCCCGGCGTCCGCGAGATCACGTGCGGCCGCCGACACCGCGGCGTTGATCGAGCGCGCCCCCTGGGAGCCGCCGGTGACCAGCAGCGTCGGCGCGTCCGGATCGAGGCCGAAGTGCTCGCGGGCCTCGGCGCGCAGCTTCGCCCGGTCCAGCTCGAGGATCGACGGGCGCAGCGGGATGCCGATCACGTCGGCCCCGGCCAGCCCGGAGTCGGGCACCGCGGCCAGCACCCGCTCGGCCAGCCGGGCGCCGATCTTGTTGGCCACCCCGGCGCGCGCGTTGGACTCGTGCACCACGATCGGCAGCCGGCCGCGCGCGGCGAGGTAGGCCGGCATCGCGACGTAACCGCCGAAGCCGACCACCACGTCGGCGCCCACCCGGTCGAGCACCTCGCGGGTGATCTTCACCGCGGACCGCACCTTCAGCGGCAGCCGCAGCAGGTCGAGATTCGGCTTGCGGGGCAACGGAACCGGCGGGATCAGCTCCAGCGGGTACCCCCGGGCCGGGACGATCGTCTTCTCCAGCCCACGCTCGGTGCCCAGCGCCACCACCCTGGCGTCCGGACGCAGCCGGCGCACCGCGTCCGCCAGCGCCAGCGCCGGCTCGATGTGTCCGGCCGTGCCACCCCCGGCGACGACGACACACGGGCTTCGACGACTCGGCTCGGTCAATGTTCCTCCGCGGTTGTGCGCGTTGTGGTCAAGTGCGCCGTCCTCCTTGGGGCCTGCGCGGCTTGCGTTTCGGCGGCTGGTAGGGGTCGGGCGCCGGCAGTCGCATGAGGCGGCCGAACCGGCCCGGCCCCTGAGAGCGTAGTGCGGACACCGCTTCCGGCTCGTGGCGCGCGCAGTTGGCCAGAAGGCCGAACACCAGCAGGGTGACCACGACCGAGGTGCCGCCGGACGAGATCAGCGGCAGCGTGATGCCGGTGACCGGGAGCAACCCGACCACGTAGCCGATGTTGATCGCCGCCTGGGCCACCAGCCACACGGTCAGCGTGGCGGCCACCATCCGGATCCACGGGTCGATGTTGCGGGTGGCGATGCGCATGCCGGTGATCGCCAGCGCCGCGAACAGGCCGAGCACCAGCACGCAGCCGAGGAACCCGAGCTCCTCCCCGATCAGCGCGAAGATGAAGTCGTTGTGCACGTTGGGCAGGTACTGCCACTTCGAGGGACCCTGGCCAAGGCCCTTGCCGAACAGCCCGCCGTCGGCCAGCGCGTACACCGCCTGGGTGGCCTGGTAGGCCGCGCCGCCGGGGTCCTCCTCGGGGTGCAGGAACGACAGCACCCGGGACAGCCGGTAGTCGGTGCCCACGGCGAGCACCACCACGCCGGCGACCGCCCCGAGCGCGAGCGCGCCGAACAGCCGCAGCGGCGCCCCGGCGAACCATAGCAGGGCGATCAGCACCACGCCGAGGGTGATCGTGCCGCCGAGGTCGGGCTGCAGCATGACAAGGGCGAACATCACCAGGGCCGCGGGCACCACCGGGACCAGCAGGTGCCGGTACTGGTGCAGCACGGCGCGCTTGACCACCAGGATGTGCGCCCCCCACAGGGCCAGCGCCAGCTTGGCCGCCTCGACCGGCTGGAACGACACCGGGCCGAAGGTGAACCAGCTCTTGGTGCCGTTGACCGTCGACCCGAGCGGGGTGAGCACCAGGATCAGCAGCAGCACGGACAGCCCCAGCATCATCGGGCTCCACGCCCGGATCTTGCGCAGCGGGACGCGCAGCCCGATCCAGAACAGCGTCAGCCCGACCAGCACGTACACCACCTGCTTGCGGAACACCGTGTACGCCGAGCCGGTGTTGAGCGAGATCACCGCGGACGCCGACAGCACCATCACCAGGCCGAGCACGGTCAGCAGCGCGCACACCGCCAGCACGAGGTGGAACGAGGCCAGCGGGCGGCCAAGCCACGCGGTCAGCGCGGTGCGCAGCGCGCCGACCCGGCCGGGCCGGGAAGCAACACGAGGTTGCTGCTTTCCTTCTCGCACGGCAACGTCACGTTGCTTCCCCACGGTCGCCATCACGCCACCCCGTGCAGCCGCTTGACCGCGGCCGCGAACGCCTCGCCTCGCTTGGCGTAGTTGCGGAACATGTCGAACGACGCGGCGGCCGGCGCGAGCAGCACGACGTCCCCGGGGCGGGCCATCGAGCTCGCCGCGCGCACCGCTGCCATCATGGGGTCATCGTCTCCCGGACCCACGCGGTGCGTGGGGACCTGCGGCGCGTGTCGCGCGAGCGACGCGGAGATCACGTCGCTGTCTGCGCCCATCAGGACGACGCCGCGGAGCCGGGCGACGGCCTCGGCCACCAGATCGTCGATCGACGCGCCCTTGAGCTGCCCGCCGACCAGCCACACCACCGACGAGTAGGCGCCGAGCGAGCTGGCCGCCGCGTGCGGGTTGGTGGCCTTGGAGTCGTTGACGTAGCGCACGCCGTTCCACTCCCCGACCAGCACCGCCCGGTGATCGCCCGGCCGGAACACCCGCAGCCCGTCCCGCACCGCCTCGGCGGGCACGCCGAGCACCCTGGCCAGCGCCGCGGCGGCCAGCGCGTTGGCCACGTTGTGCAGCCCCGGCGCCGGCACGTCGGACACCTCGGCGAGTTGCTCGTCGCCGTCGACCAGCCAGCCGTCGACGATGCCGAACCGGTGGTCGCCGGGCTCGTCGAGGGTGAACCCGACCCGGTCACCGTGCCCCGCCGACAGCAGCGTGGACCAGACGTCGTCGGCGTTGAACACGGCCACCTCGGCGCCGGCGTAGATCTTGCCCTTGGCGGCGGCGTAGTCGTCGAGCGAGCCGTGCCAGTCGAGGTGGTCCTCGGCCACGTTGAGCACGACGGATGCCTTGGGGCGCAAGGACGACTGCCAGTGCAGCTGGAAGCTGGACAGCTCGACGGCCAGCACCCGGTGCCCGGCGAGCACCGCGTCGATCACCGGCAGGCCGACGTTGCCGCACGCCACGGCGTCCAGGCCGGCCGCGTTGAGCACGGCCTCCAGCATCCCGATCGTGGTGGTCTTGCCGTTGGTCCCGGTCACCGCCAGCCAGGTGGGCCGGCGCGCCACCCGCCAGGCCAGCTCCACGTCGCCGATCACCTCGACACCGGCCATGGCCGCCGCCGTCAGCAGCGGGTTGGTCGGCCCCCACCCGGGACTGGTCACCACCAGGTCGGTCCCGTCGGGCACCGCCGCCAGCCCCGGCACCAGCGTGACGGCCGGGTCGAACCCGACCAGCCGCTCCGGGTCGGCGTCGGTCACCGTCACCCGCGCCCCCATCCCCAGCAACGCCGCCGCGACCGACCGGCCCGTCACCCCGGCCCCGGTCACCAGTACCCGCTGCCCGGCGAACATGGGTCTAGCTTCCCGTGGCGGTGAGCCACTCGCTGTAGAACAGGCCGAGGCCGAACATGGCGCAGATGCCGGCCAGCAGCCAGAACCTGATGATCACCGTGGTTTCGGCCCAGCCGGCGAGCTCGAAGTGGTGGTGGAACGGGGCCATGCGGAACAGCCGGCGGCGGGAGGTGCGGAACACGGCGATCTGCAGCACCACCGACAGCGCCTCGACCACGAACAGCCCGCCGACGACGACCATCAGCAGCTCGGTACGGGTGGTGATGGACAGCCCGGCGACCAGCCCGCCGAGGGCGAGCGAGCCGGTGTCCCCCATGAAGATCTTGGCCGGCGCCGCGTTCCACCACAGAAAGCCGATGCAGGCGCCCATGGCCGCGGCGGCGATCACGGCGAGATCCAGCGGGTCGCGCACGTGGTAGCAGCCGACGGTCGGCTGGTCGACCCCGCAGTTGTAGCGGAACTGCCAGAACGAGATCACCACGTAGGTGCCGAACACCATGGCCGACGAGCCGCCGGCCAGCCCGTCGAGGCCGTCGGTGAAGTTCACCGCGTTCGACCACGCGGCCACGGCCAGGTAGCAGAACACGATGAACCCGACCGTGCCGACCGACAGGATCGCGATGTCCCGCACGAACGACACGTTCAGCGAGGCCGGGCGCAGCTCGAAGTCGTCGGGGAACTGCGACGCGACGATCGCGAAGGCCACCGCGACCAGCAGCATCCCGACCATCTTCCCGGTCTTGTTCAGGCCGAGGTTGCGCCCCTTGCGGATCTTGATGAAGTCGTCGAAGAACCCGACGATGCCAAGGCCCGTGGCCAGGAACAGGACCAGCAGGCCGGAGATCGTCGGCGCCTCGCTGCCGTCGGACATCGCGTTGATCAGGTGCGCGATCAGGTAGCCGGTCCACATCGCGACCAGGATCGCGACCCCGCCCATGGTCGGCGTGCCGCGCTTGGACTGGTGCCCCTGCGGGCCCTCCTCGCGGATCTCCTGGCCGAACCCCTGCCGGGAGAAGAACCTGATCAGGTACGGCGTGAAGAGGATGGCGACGACCATGGCGATGGCCGCGGCGATCAGGATCGCCTTCACGCCGCATCACCGAGCAGCGCGTCGGCGACCCGCCACAGCGCGACCACCTTGGACGCCTTGATCAGGACGACGTCATCCGGCCGCAGCTCGGCCCGCAGCAGCGCCACCGCCGCGTCGACGTCCGGCACCAGCACAGAGCTCTCTCCCTTCGCGCCGGCCAGCACGGCGCTCGCGTCCTCGCCGACCACCACCAGGCGATCGACGCCCAGCCGGGCCGCCAGCCGGCCGATCTCCTCGTGGGCGGCGTCGGTGGCGTCGCCGAGCTCACCCATCAGGCCGAGCACCGCCCATGATCTCCGGTCGCTCCCGGCCATCGCGGCCAGGGTGTGCAGGGCCGCGCTCATCGACTCCGGGTTGGCGTTGTACGAGTCGTTGACCACGGTCACGCCGTCCGCCCTGGTGGTCACCTCCATCCGCCGCGCGGACCGGCGCCGGGCCGCGGACAGCCGCCCCGCGATCTCGTCCGGGCCGGCCCCCAGCTCGAGCCCGACCGCGGCGACGGCCAGCGCGTTGCCGACGTGATGCGCCCCGTGCAGCGCGAGCCGCACGACCGCCTCGCCCTTCGGGGTCACCATGCGGAAGCTCGCCCGTGCCTGCTCGTCCAGCTCGACGTCGACGGCCCGCAGGTTCGCGGTCTCGGCCCGGCCGACCCGTACGACCCTGGCCGCGGTCCGGTCGGCCATCGCGGACACGATCGGGTCGTCGGCGTTGAGCACGGCCAGCCCGTCCGGCGGCAGCTGCTCGACCAGCTCGCCCTTGGTGCGCGCGATGTCCTCGCGGGAGCCGAACTCGCCGAGGTGCGCGGTGCCCACGTTGAGCACGACGCCGATCCGCGGCGGCGCCGTTGTGCACAGCGCGGCGATGTGCCCCGGGCCGCGGGCGGACAGCTCGAGCACCAGGTACCGCGTGCCGCCGTCGGCGCGCAGCACCGTCCACGGATGGCCAAGCTCGTTGTTGAACGAGCCGGGCGGCGCCACCGTCGCGCCCATCGGCTCGAGCACCTGCGCCAGCAGGTCCTTTGTGGACGTCTTGCCGGAGGAGCCGGTCACCCCCACCACGGTCAGGCCGGTCGCGGTGAGCCGGTCGACCACCGCCCTGGCCAGCGCGCCGAGCCCGGCCAGCACGGCCGCCCCGGAACCGTCCCGGTCCCCGGCGAGCGCCACCGACCGGGTGTGCGCCTCGCTCACCGGCGGCACGATCACCCCGGGCACGCCGGTCGGGCGGGCGGCGAGCACGCCGACGGCGCCCGCGGCGACCGCCTCGGCCGCGAAGTCGTGGCCGTCCACCCGCTCACCGGGCATCGCCACGAACAGCCCGCCCGGCCCGATCTCCCGGGAGTCGAACTCGACCGCGCCGGTGACCAGCTCCTCACCGGCGGCCCGGTCCAGCCGCCCGCCGACGGCCGCGGCGATCTCCGCGAGCGTCATGGGGATCATCGGCACTCCAGTCCTTCTCGGAAGTCCGCGCAAACTTCGGCCAGCGGCGCGCTCGATGGTCGCCGCGACTGCCGCGAAGTCATGTGGTCGGGTCCTCCCTGCGCATCCGCCGTTCGATTGCCGCCCG
Organism: Actinophytocola sp.; assembly: GCF_035942955.1. Taxonomy (GTDB): domain Bacteria; phylum Actinomycetota; class Actinomycetes; order Mycobacteriales; family Pseudonocardiaceae; genus DASYTH01. The sequence goes on from NZ_DASZCQ010000211.1 coordinate 26,392, forward strand.
CAGCTCGTCGCGGTCGTTGAAGGGGTGCACCACGCCGCCGACCTCCTGCCCGGTCTCGTGCCCTTTTCCGGCGATGACGACGACGTCGCCCGGGCCGGCCCGGTCGACCGCGGCCTCGATGGCCGCCCGCCGATCTCCGATGTCGATCACCTCACCCCGTTGCGCCGCGGGCACATTGTTCGCTCCGGCGAGCATGGCCGCGCGGATGGCGGCCGGGTCCTCGCTGCGCGGGTTGTCGTCCGTCACGATCAGCAAGTCGCTGCGCCGGGCGGCGGCCTCGCCCATCAGCGGCCGCTTGGCCACGTCCCGGTCGCCGCCGCAGCCGAGCACCACGATCACCTTGCCGGCATTGCGCTCCCGCACGGCGTCCAGCGCGAGCGCCACCGCCGCCGGCTTGTGCGAGTAGTCCACCACGGCGGTGAAATCCTGGCCGAGCACCACCGGCTCCATCCGCCCCGGAACCTCCACAGTGGACAGTCCGGTCGCGATGGCGTCGGGCTCGACGCCAACCGCGTGCAGGCACGCGGCCGCCACCAACGCGTTGGCCACGTTGAACCGCCCCGGCATCGGCAGCGTCGCGGGCAGCCGCAGGCCGTTCGGCCCGTGCACCACGAAGGACTGCGCGCCCGTGCGGTCGGTCCCGATGTCCGACGCGGTCCAGTCGCCGTCGCCCTCGGTGGCCACCGTGATCGTCTCCGGGGTCACCAGCCGCCGCCCCCACCGGCCGTCGGTGCACACGACCTCCACCGTGGACCGCCCGTCGAACAGCAACGCCTTGGCCTGGAAGTAATCCTCCATGTCCTCGTGGAAGTCCAGGTGATCCTGCGACAGGTTGGTGAACGCGCCGACCGCGAACCGGGTGCCGCCGACCCGCCCGAGCCGCAACGCGTGGCTGGACACCTCCATGGCCACGTGGCTGACCCCGCGCTCCACCATGACCGCGAACAGCGCCTGCAGATCCGGCGCCTCCGGCGTGGTGAACGCGCTGTCCAGCCGCTGCCCGGCGATCCTCGTCTCGACCGTCCCGATGAGACCGGTCGGGCGCCCGGCCGCGCGCAGCCCGGACTCGATCAGGTACGACGTCGTGGTCTTCCCCGACGTACCGGTGATTCCCAGCACCGACAACCGAAGCGACGGCTCGGCGTAGATCCATGCCGCGACGTCGCCCAGAATCCGCCGCGGATCCTCGTGCACCAGCACCGGAACCCGGGTGGCCGCCGGCCGGCCGGCCCCCGCCGCGTCGGTGAGCACCGCCACCGCGCCGTTGGCGATGGCGGTCTCGACGAAGTCGGCGCCGTGCGCCCGTGCGCCCGGCAGGGCCGCGAAGAGATCACCGGGCCGCACCTGCTGTGCGCGCAGCGTCACCCCGGTCACGCGCACATCGGCGGCCCGCTCGGAGATCAGGTGGGCGCCGGCCCGGGAAGCCAATGCGGGCAGTGGCACGGGCGTGACGTGGGAGGGCCGGGGTGGCGCCGTGGCGGCCTTGCCGACCAGCTTGGCGGGCACGTCGCGAGAGGCTACCTGCGCGGAAATCGGCTCATGACAGGTGGGCGCGGTCGAGCTCGTCGAGCAGCGCGCGCTTGCGCCGGTGCCGGGTGCGCAGGGCGCCGACGAACTCGGCGAACTCGGTGCGGCGGCCGCAGCGTTCGGACAGCGCGCGTAGCTCGTGGAGCAACGCGACGGCCTCCCGGTAGTGCCGGCGGCCGGTGCGGGCGGCGCACTCGATGATCAGGGCGCGGAAGCCGGGGAGCACGTCGGCGGGGCGGCGCTCGGCGTGGTGGCGGGCGACCTCCAGCCACAGCGGGGCGGCGCAGCCGTAGCGCGCCGCGGCCGCCCAGGCGGCGTCGGGGTCGACGTCGTCGATCATGGCGCCGACGATGTCGTCGCCGGAGCCGCCGGAGTGCAGAACATCAAGCGCCCACGGGCGGATCTCGGGCCAGCGGTTGAGCCGCAGCGCGGTCTCCTTGAGCTTGGCGTAGTGCTCCCGGACCGGGCGCGCGCGAAGCTCGGAACGGCGCAGCTCCAAGGCATCGCCGGCGCGGCCACCGTCCAGGTAGGCCTGCACCAGGAACTCGACCAGCCAGTTGGTGTGCCCGCCGGACGCCACGCCGAGGAACGCCGCGGGGGTCGGCAGGCCCTCGGGCAGGGCGTCGGCCACGTTGACCGAGGTGCCGTCGAAGGTGGCCAGGCGCTCGCGCATGACGAGCAGGGTCAGCGCCAGGCGGATGTCGGCCTCGTCGAGCGAGTCCGACGAGCGGTTCTGCCAGGCTTCGTCGAGCAGGGCGCGGTACGCCGCCAGTCCGGCGTCGCCCAGCGCGTCGGCGAAGGCGGCCAGCTCGACCGTCGGCCAGCCGGGGCTGTCCACCTGCAGCTGGAACAGCCAGCGGGCCAGCTTGACGGCGTTCGGCCGGGCCGCCGAGCAGGCCATGGCGTACAGGCCGAGGGCACGCTGGCAGGCCGCGACGACCAGATCCGCGGAGTCGATCAACAGCAGGGTGCGGGTGATCCGCTCGACCGCGTGGCGGGCCAGCGGGCGGGCCTCCGCGGCGTGCCCGGACGCGATCAACGACTCGACCGTGTCCAGCACGTCGGCCGCCGACTTGGCGTACACCTCGGCATCCACCGAGCCGTGCACCTCGAGCGCCGCATCGAGCCGGCGGCGCAGCTCCACGATCTGGGGCAGGACCACCCGAACAATTTACGGGGACCGGTATCTCCGTATCTCCGCCCCTAATCTCCGCGACTTCGCGCGCGGCGCAATCGCTCCGGCAGGGCCTCGATGAACCTCACTCTGCAGTACCGGCCCGGGGCCCTGCCACCGCGATTGCGGGCCTTCGGCCGGAGGGCGCGCTCTGTGGTCACCTTGGTGGCCGCGCTGTCAGCGAGCACCTCACCGGCCTTCGGCCCCGGGCTTCGACAAAGCCATGATCATGCTTTCGGTGTTCGGTCTGCTCACCGGGTTGCCCGGTCGGGAGTGCGGCGGGTCGGGTGCGGCCGATGGCCCCAGCTGGCAATGCCAGAAGAGGCGGCCGCCGCGCGGCCGCGTCTTCTCGCGTGGCGATCTTTGGCGACTTTGCCGGAGCCCTGCCTTCGGCCCCCGTGGCGCGCGCTGTGGTCACCTTGGTGGCCGCGCAGTCGGGCGAGCACCTCACCCGGCCACCAAGGGCATGAACGGGCTCGGCTCCTTGGACATGGGGATGGCGTAGCGCTGCGCCAGGAATGACGCGATGTCGTGGAACAGTGGGGCGGCCGAGCCGTGGGACAGCCCGTCGAGCACGATGCCCACGACGAACCGGGGGCTGTCGGCCGGCAGGATGCCGGCGAAGGTGATCCAGTACTTGGAGTCGCTGTACCGCCCGTTGACCACCTGCTGCGCGGTCCCGGTCTTGCCGGAGATCTGATAGCCGGTCAGCGCGGCCGCCGGCGCGGTGCCGGAGTTGCCGTTGGGGGCCTTCTGCACCACCGCGCGGAACATGTCGCGCACGGTCCGCGCGGTCTCCGGGCTGACCACCCGGACCTCCTGCGGCCGCGGCTCCTCGACCCGGGTCCCGTCCGGGTTGATCTTGGCCCGGACGATCCGCGGCGGCACGCGCACGCCGTCGTTGGCGATCGTCTGGTACATGCCGGCCATCTGCAGCACGGTCATCGACAGCCCCTGCCCAATCGGCAGGTTGCCGAACGTGCTGCCGGACCACTGCCCGCGCGGCGGCACCCGGCCGGGGCTCTCCCCGGGCAGCCCGACCCCGGTCCGCTGGCCCAACCCGAGCCGGGACAGCATGTCGGCGTACCGGTCCGGCCCGACCTTCTGCGCCAGCATCAGCGTGCCCACGTTGGACGACTTGGCGAACACGCCGGTGGTGGTGAACGTCTGCGTCCCGTGGTTCCACGCGTCGTGCACCACCCGGTCGGCGATCCGGATCTGCCCCGGCACCCGGTGCTGCGCGTCCGGGGTGGTGATCCCGTACTCGATCGCGGAGAGCGCGGTGACGATCTTGTTCACCGAGCCGGGCTCGTACGGGGTGGTGACCGCCGGGTTGCCCATGTCCTTGAGCTCGAACCCGCCCGGGTTCATCGGATCGAAGCTCTTGTCGTTGGCCAGCGCGTACACCTCGCCGGTGTGCGCGTCCATGATCACCGCGCTTGCGCTGTTCGCCCCGACCCGCGCGGCGTAGTCGGCCACCCGCTGCTGCAGGAAGTACTGCAGGTCCGCGTCGATGGTCAGCTCGAGGTCCGAGCCGTCGGTGGCGCCCTGCACGTCCCGCTCGGTGCCCGGGATCACCACGCCGCTGTCGTTCTCGGTGTCCACGATCCGCCGGCCGGGCGTGCCGGCCAGGTCGTTGTCCCGCAGGATCTCCAGCCCGGACAGGCCGTGCAGGTTGTGCTTCTCCGGATCGGGGTCGTCCATGCGCCAGTTGGCCACGCCGACGATGTTGGACGCCACCGAGTGCCCCGGGTACTCGCGGACCGCCCGGTACTCCACGTTGATCTCGGGGACCTTCTTCTGGATCTCCCTTGCCTTCGCCGGCTCGACGTTGTCCACCAGGTAGATGAACGACGCGTCGCGGCGCAGCTTGTCGAGCAGCTCCTGCTCGTTGATCCCGCCGCCGAGGGTCTCCCGGATGGTCCTTGCGATGTACGCGGTCCGCTCGTCGAAGCTCAGCGGCGCGTCCGGATGCTCCCGGTTGTACTTGTCGGTCTCCACGCGCTGGGCGTTCGGGCGGAACGCCAGCACCCGCGACTCCACGCTGAACGCGAGCTCCACCCCGTTTCTGTCCACAATGGACCCACGGGTGGCCGGGATGTCGATCTCGGTCGCCCGCTGCCGCTCGGCCCGCGTGGCCAGGGCCTCCGCCTCGAGGCCCTGGACCTGGATGAGCCGCAGCCCGGCCGCCACCAGGGCGGCGATCAGCAGGAAGCGCACGACGACCACCCGGATGCGGGGGTTGACGTGCGGCGTCGCCGGCCGTACCCGGCGCGGCCGGATGGGCGCGTGTCTGGTCCGGTACGGGGGCGGCGGCGCCCGGCGGGCCGCTGGTCGTGCCGGGCGCCCGCCCCGTGGATGGGGCATCAGCCTGCCCCGGCTGCGGCGCCCTGCTCGGGTGCGGGCGGGTCGGCGCCCTGCTCGGCGTCGCCCTGCTCGCCGTCGGGCGCGGTCTGCGACTGGTCGGCCGGGGGCGCCTGGTCGGCCGGCTGCTGCTGGGCCGGTGGCTGCTGCTCGGCGGGTGGCGCAGGCGGGGCGGGGGCCTCGGCCGGCTTCGGCTCGCCGACCACGACCACCGTGCCGTCCGGCTGGACCACCAGCCGGGCCGGTTCACCGGGGAAGACCAGGCCCAGCTCCCGCGCGCGCTCGGCGAGCGCGGCCGGCGAGCCCAGCTTGGTCACCTCGCGCTGCAGCGCGTCCGCCCGCTCGGACAGGTCGGTGGCCTCCTTCTTGGCCTGCTCCAACCGGTACGAGTCGGCGATGGCCTGAGTGGACAGCCACAGCGTGGCCGCGATCCCGACCACGAGCAGCGCGATGATCAGGACGACGAACCGGGCGCGCCCGCCTGGGGAGTCGGCCTCCGCCCGCTCCGGCGCGCGGCCCTCGCGCTGCGCCCGCCGGGCGTAGGCACGCTGTGCCGCGGCCGATCGCGGCCGCCCGCTCGGCCGCTCGGTGGCCGGGCTGGTGTCGGGCAGCAGCGCAGTGGTGTCGACCGTCGCCGCCGGCTTCGCGGTCTCCGTGGCCGCCCGGCCGCGAGTCCGCGTCCGGGTCCTGGTCGGTGCCGTCATCGTCATGCTGCCTCGATTCGTTCGGCCGCACGCAACCTGACCGAGGCGGCGCGGGGGTTCTTCTCGATCTCCTGCTCACCGGCCCGCTCGGCACCCCTGGTGAGCAGGCGCAGCGACGGCCCGTGGCCGGGCAGCTCGACCGGCAGCCCCGGTGGGGTGCGGGACCGCGCCAGCTCGGCGAACGCCTGCTTGACCAGCCGGTCCTCCAGCGACTGGTAGGACTCCACGACGATCCGGCCGCCGACCCGCAACGCGGCCAGCGCCGCGGGCAGTGCCCTGCGCAGCGCGTCGAGCTCGCCGTTGACCTCGATGCGCAGCGCCTGGAAGGTCCGCTTGGCCGGATGGCCGCCGGTCCGCCGGGTGGCCGCGGGCACGGTGTCGTAGAGCAGCCGCACCAGCCGGGCACTGGTGGCGAACGGCTCCCTGGCCCGCTCGCTCACCACGGCCCTGGCAATCCGCTGGGCGAACCGCTCCTCGCCGTACTCCCGCAGGATCCTGGCCAGCTCCTCGGCGGGGTAGGTGTTGAGCACGTCCGCGGCGGTCTTGCCGGCGGTCTGGTCCATCCGCATGTCCAGCGGGGCGTCCTTGGCGTAGGCGAACCCGCGCTCGGCGCGGTCCAGCTGCATCGACGAGACCCCGAGGTCGAACAGCACACCGTCCACAGAGGACAGCCCGAGCTCGGCGAGCACGGCCGGCATCCGGTCGTACACCGCGTGCACCAGCCGCACCCGGTCGCCGTGCCTGGCCAGCCGGTCGGTGGACGCGGCCAGCGCGTGCGGATCCCGGTCGAGCCCGACCAGGGTCAGCTCCGGGTGCGCGGACAGCAGCGCGTCGGCGTGCCCGCCAAGCCCTACGGTGGCGTCGACGAGCACGGCGGGCCGCTCGGCCAGCGCGGGGGCGAACAGGGCGAGCACGCGGTCGAGCAGCACCGGCTCGTGCATCGGCTTCGCCTCCCCTGCGCTTGTCCAAACCCGAGCACCGCCAGGTCCCCGCCCGCTCGTCGGACCTGGCACCGGGGAAGGTGCGCCAGGGCCGATGGCGAGCGGACCGAGGCCTGGCGGCACCCGCGTCCCCTACGGCTCCACGTGCGGGCCGGAAGCTTTAGAACACGCCGGGCAGAACCTCGTCGCGAGCCGCGGAGTAGGCGTCCTCGTGCTCGTCCAGGTAGTTCTGCCACGCCTGCGCGTCCCAGATCTCCAGCCTGGTGATCGCACCGATGACCACGCACTCCTTGGTCAGCCCGGCGTAGCGCCGAAGCTCCGGTGCGATCGCGATCCGTCCCTGCCCGTCCGGGCGCTGCTCGTCGGTGCCGGCGAACAGATACCGCTGGTAGGCGCGGACCGCCTCGTTGGTCAGGGGCGCCGCGGCCACCTTGCGTGCCATCTCCTCGAACTCCGCTCGCGGGAAGACGTAGAGGCAGTGGTCCTGCCCCTTGGTGACCATCAGTCCACCCGCTAGCGCGTCTCGGAACTTGGCAGGCAGCGTGAGCCGCCCCTTGTCATCGAGTTTCGGGGTGTGGGTACCGAGAAACATCGGTGCTCACCTCCCCATGGGGCCCCCGTCTGCCCCACATGGCGCCACAGTACCCCACTTTTCACCACGGTCAACCCGTTCCGGCCCATTCGGGCCGCGGGGCAGTCGCCGTTTGCCCAGCTAGAGCGCTGGTCAGACGGGTGGGGGACGGTGGGGAGAATGACCGGGTTGGGGGATGCCGCCCCGGGGAATACCGGAGATCTGGCGTCACTCACCCCGCCCCTAGGTAGCCCCGGGAACGTCATTCGGCTGCGCGACGTACTGGTTGTGGGGCATCGTGGGGTGTGGGGGACTTCGCCTTGGTTTGACACACTTGGTGACATGCTGCGCCCTCGCCGCAACCCATGTGGCTGACGGGTCCGACCATCGGGAGGTCGAGTGACGTCCAGTACCCCGCCAGCTGCGCTGCCCGGTAACCCCTACGGCGCGCCTGGCGGCGATCGCTATGTGCCGGGAGTCCCCACGACGAACTCCCACCACCCGATCGACGGCGCCGCGTACCGTGCGGCTCCCGCCCTCGATGAGCTGCACTCGACCGCCCAGCGGATCGCGGCCAACGTCGAGAAGGTCCTGGTCGGCAAGCCCGAGGTGGTCCGGATCGCGCTGGTGACCCTGCTGGCCGAGGGCCACCTGCTGGTCGAGGACGTGCCGGGGGTCGGCAAGACCTCGCTGGCCAAGGCGCTGGCCCGGTCGATCGACTGCACCGTCAGCCGGATCCAGTTCACGCCGGACCTGCTGCCAAGCGACGTGACCGGGGTGTCGATCTTCAACCGGCAGACCAACGACTTCGAGTTCCGCCCCGGTCCGGTGTTCGCCAACATCGTGGTCGGCGACGAGATCAACCGCGCCTCCCCGAAGACCCAGTCGGCGCTGCTGGAGTGCATGGAGGAGCAGCAGGTCACCGTCGACACGCAGACCTACCGGCTGCAGGCGCCGTTCATGGTGATCGCCACCCAGAACCCGATCGAGATGGAGGGTACCTACGCCCTTCCCGAGGCGCAGCGGGACCGGTTCACCACCCGCGTCTCGATCGGCTACCCGGACCCCAACGCCGAGCTGGCCATGGTCGACGAGCACGCGGGCGCCGACCCGCTCGCCGCGCTGCAGCCGGTCTCCGAGGCCGCCCAGATCATCTCGCTGATCGAGACCGTGCGCCGGGTCGAGCTGTCCGCCGACGTCCGCCGCTACGCCGTCGAGCTGGTGTCGGCCACCCGGCGGCTGCCGGAGATCCGCATCGGCGCCTCCCCGCGCTCCACCCTGCACCTGGTGCGGGCCTCCCGCGCGCAGGCGGCGCTGGCCGGCCGCGACTTCGTGGTGCCGGACGACATCCACGCGGTGGCCATCCCGGTGCTCGCCCACCGGCTCGTGCTCACCGCCGAGGCGCAGGCCAGCCGGCGCTCCCCGGCCGACCTGATCCGCAGCCTGGTGCAGCGGGTTCCGGTGCCGCAGGGCGCGCACGATCCCAGCACCCAGTGGGTGACCGGGGTGGCGCCCCGGCGAACGAGGTAACCCCCGGTGCGGGGCGCGCTGTCCGGTCTGACCACACGCGGCCGGTGCCTCCTGGCCGCGGGGCTGGCCGCCGCGCTCTGCTCGATCGTGCTCAACGAGCGCGATCTGCTGCGGGTCTCGGTGTTCGTGGTGGCGCTGCCGATCCTGGTGTGCGTGCTCACCGCGGTGGCCAGGGTCGGGCTGCACGCCGAGCGCCGGATCAACCCGGTCCGGGTGCCGGTCGGCGGCCGGGCCGAGGTCGCCCTGCACGTGCGCAGCACCGGCCGGCTGCCCACCGGCGGGCTGCTCATCCAGGACGGCGTGCCGTACGCGCTCGGCGGCAAGCCCCGGTTCGTCATCGAGCACCTGCCCCGGCATACCGGCACCCAGCTGCGCTACACCGTGCACCCCACGCTGCGGGGCATCCAGCAGCTCGGCCCGCTCAAGGCCACGATCACCGACCCGTTCGGGCTTGCCGAGTTCGAACGGGACCTGGCGCACACCTCGCGGCTGATCGTCGTGCCGCGGGTGGTCCGGCTGGCCGGCGTGCCGGGCGGCTCGGGGCTCGGCTCCGGCGACGACGGCTCGGTGCGGCTCAACGCCGGCCAGGGCGAGGACGACGCGATCGTCCGCCCGTACCGCCAGGGCGACGACCTGCGCAAGGTGCACTGGCGGTCCACGGCCAAGCGTGACGAGATGATGGTGCGGGTCGAGGAGCGCCCGTGGCGCGGCGGCACCACGATCCTGCTCGACCACCGGGCGTCGGCCCACCGGGGCGCCGGCCCGAGCGCAAGCCTGGAGTGGGCGATCTCGTTCGCCGCCAGCGTGTGCCTGCACCTGCACCGGCACGGCCACCGGATCCGGCTGGTGACCGAGAGCGGGCGGCTGCTGGTCGGCGACTCCGGCGACGGCACGCACCACGACAACCTCGTGCTCGACGCGCTGGCCGCGCTGCAGCCCACCCCGCAGCGCGACGTGGACCTGCGGTCCGATCCCGGGCACGGGCAGGAGCTCATCGCCATCGTCGGCGCGGCCAGCGCCGAGTCGCTCGGCCAGCTCGTCCGGCACCGCGGCCGCGGCAGCCGCAGCCTCGCGGTGCTGCTGGACGCGCCCGCGTGGGGCGCGGGCGACGACCCGCCGCTCGACCAGCAGGGCTCGGTCGCGCTGCTGCGCGCCGCCGGTTGGGGCGTGACCGTCGCCCAGCCGGACATCGCGATGCACCGCGTCTGGGCCAACCTGTGCCGCACCGGCCTCAGCCGCGGCGAGGCCATGATCGCCGGAGCCGGTCAATGAGCGCACCAGCCCAGCCGGAGATGACCGCCCAGCAGTGGTCGATGACGGTCACGCCGGTGGTGGCCGCGCTGACCACGCTGTGCGCGTCCACGGCGATGTCCGGGGTGATCGACGGCCTGCGCTGGCTGGGCTACGCCGGCGTGGCCGTGATCGTGGTGACCGCGACCGGCCTCGGGCTGCGGGCCGTGCGGACGCCGGTCGTGCTGGTCGCCTTCGCGCAGCTGTTCGCCGTGCTGTGCCTGCTGGTCGCGCTGTTCACCAACACCGGCATCCTCGGGCTGCTGCCGGGGCCCGCGGCCATCTCCGAGCTTGGCGACGTGCTGCAGCGCTCGGTCGAGGTGGTCCGCACCGGGGTGCCGCCGGTCGAGCCCTCCGCGGCCGTGCTGTGCCTCGTGGTGATCGCGATCGGCCTGGTCGCCGTGCTGGTGGATACGCTGGCCGTGGCCGCCGGCACGCCCGCCGCGTGCGGGCTGGTGCTGCTGTGCGTGTACGCGGTGCCGGCGTCGCTGGCCGACGAGATGCTGCCCTGGTGGTCGTTCGTGCTCGGGGCGGGCTCGTTCGCGCTGCTGCTCGCGGTGGACGGGGCGCACCGGCACCAGCAGTGGCGCAACCGTCCGACCATGCCGGGGACCGGCGCCGGGGTCGGCTCGCCGGCCACGCACGTGTCGGCCGCGCTGCTGCTCGCGCTGATCGCCGGCTCGACGATCACCGCCATCGGCACGGTCGGCCAGCTGCCCGGAAACGCGGGCACCGGCGGCGCCGGGGGCCTCGGCCTCAAGCCGTTCACCCAACTGCGCGGCATGCTCGACCAGGGCGAGAACCGGGAGCTGTTCCGGGTGCGCGGCCTCGGCCAGGACGGCCGGTACATGCGCGCGATGACGCTGTCGGTCTACAACCGCAACGGCGGCTGGGAGCTGCGGCAGCCCATGCCGCAGGGCACGCCGGCGGGCCGGGAGCTGCCGCTGCCGCCAGGCAGCCGCGAGCCGGGCCAGTTCACCACGATCGACATCGAGACGATCAACTACGAGGACCTGTTCGCCGGCGTGTACGGGACGCCGCGGCGGATCCGCAACCTGCCCCAGGGCATGCGCTACGACGCCGGCAGCGGCATGGTCTACAGCGAGAGCAAGCGCAGGCTGGCCCGGTACCGGGAGGACGTCGACCTCGGCCAGCCGACCGCCGACGACCTGCGCGTGGCCGGGACCGACTACGGCGACATCGACCAGAGCTACCTGGACAACGGCGACATCGACCCGGAGGTCGCCGGGCTCGCCGAGCAGATCACCGCCGGCCGGTCGACCCCGTACGACAAGGCCGTCGCACTGGACAAGTTCTTCGACGGCAACAGGTTCATCTACGCGCTGCAGACGGCCACCGGCGCCGACGAGGACGCGCTGCACGACTTCCTGTTCCGCAGCCGGGCCGGGTTCTGCGAGCAGTACGCCTCGGCCATGGCGATCCTGGCCCGCGCGGCCGGCCTGCCGTCCCGGGTGGCGATCGGCTACACCGGCGGGTACGTCATCGGCGACTACCGCTCGATCACCACGAAGGACGCGCACGCCTGGGTGGAGATCTTCTTCCCCGGCCAGGGCTGGATCATGTTCGACCCGACGCCGCTGAACGACGGCCGCGCCTACACTCCGCCCTACGCCACGCCGAGCGGCACGGCCGGCCCGACCGACGACCCGACCGCGGAGACCACCACGCCGAGCAGCCCGTCGTCGGCGGGCGCCGCGACCCCGCGCGACGACCGCGCCGACCCCGACCAGGGCGCCGCGCCCGGTTCGGCGCCGCAGGAAGGAAAGCCGGCCTGGATCGGCTGGACCACCGGCGCCATCGCGCTGGTCGCGCTGCTGCTGTCCGTGCTGGCCCTGCTCGCGGCCGGCGGCATGCTGCCCGGCCGGTTCATCACCGGCCGGCGGGTGCTGATCCCGATCGCGGCCATCTGCTGGCTGCTGTCCGTCGTGCTCGCCGCCGCCCTGGTCTCGTGGTGGCTGTCGGCGTTGATCGTCGCCCTCACCCTGGCCGCCGCCCCCGGCTTCGTGCGCCAGTGGCAGCGCCGCTCCCGCCGCCATGCCGTGCACCGCAACCATGCCCTGGCCGCGTCCGCCGCGTGGCAGGAGCTGATGGCCGAGACGCTCGACCGCGGCACCGAGCTCATCCGCGCCGAAACCGTTCGCATGACCGCCCGCCGCCTTGCCCGCGAGCACGACCTCGACGAGGACGGCAAGCGCGCGCTGCGCACCGTGGTCGGCGCCGTCGAGCGCTCCTGGTACAGCGCCCGCCCCGACCCCGACCCGGCCCTCCCCTCCGCCTTCGACGACCTGGTCGCGGGGTTGCACCGCACCTCCCCCGTCGCGCTGCGGGCCCGCCTGTTCCCCCGCTCCGTGCTCGGCCGGCTGCGCCGAGCCCGCTAGACCTCCGGGTAACGGCTGTAGTTGGGGAAGTTGCCGTACAGCAGCTCGTCGGCCGGGCCCTGGGTGACGGCGTGCACGAGGTGGACGCCGCCGACGAAGGCGCCCTTCCAGGAGCCGCCGCGGCCGCCGAAGGGCTCGTCGCGGTCGCCGCGGGAGCGGGGCTTGTTGACCCCGACCTTGAACGCCTGGACGTGCTCGGCGAGGTCGGTGGCGAGCTCGACGTCGTCGCAGGCGATGCTGGCGACCAGTGCGCCGTTGGAGGCGTTCATCTGGGCGAGCAGCTCGGCCTTGGTGTCCACCACGACGATCGTGTCGACCGGGCCGAACGGCTCCTCGTGCATCAGCCGGCTGGCGCCGGGCGGGGCGAGCAGCACGTTCGGCGCCACGTAGGCCGACGTGTCCTGGCCGGGCAGGAACCGGCCGTTGTCCAGCGTGCCGCGGTACAGCGGGATGGCGCCGTGGTGCAGCGCCTCGTCGACCTTGGCGCGCAGCTCGGCCGCCTTGGCTGCGGAGATCAGCGGGCCGAAGGCCAGCTCCGGCAGCGGGTCCCCGTCGTCGGCGACGGCGAGCGGGTGGCCGAACCGGACCGACGTGACCACCGGCAGGTAGGTGGCCAGGAAGGTGTCGACCAGCTCACGCTGCACGACGAACCGCGGGTAGGCGGTGCACCGCTGCTTGGCGTACTCATAGCCCTTGCGCAGCTGCGCGGCCAGGCTGTCCCAGTCGGAGAAGTCCCAGATCCCCCAGCAGTTCAGGCCCTCCTGCTCGAGCATGTGCCGCTTGCCGGTGTCCACCAGCTGGGCGGCCACCTTGCCGCCGTTGTCCCGGCCGCCGACGAACGCCAGCGCGCCGATCTCCGCGGAGCGGACCAGCGCCGAGGACAGCTTCGAGCCGTCACCGGACAGCAGCGTCACCGGCAGACCGGCGTCGTGCATCAGCGCGTGCGCCACGGTCAGGCAGAACGCGCCGCCCTGGGTCGGCGTCTTGGCCACCACCGCGTTGCCGGCCAGCAGCTGGACGAGCTCGGCGTGCACCAGCACGCTCATCGGGTAGTTCCAGCTGGCGATGTTGCTGACCGGGCCGGACAGCGGCTGCCGCTGGTACGGCCGCCCGTCGGCGTCGGTGGCGAGCATCCCGTCGATGTTGTCGACGTACCAGCGCACGCCGTCCAGCGCGCGATCGACGTCGGCGCAGGCCAGCTTCCACGGCTTGCCGATCTCCCAGGCCAGCAGCAGCGCCAGGTCGTCGCGCGCGGCGGTCATCGCGTCGACGGCATCCAGGACCCGGGCCTTGCGGTCGGCGAGCACGGCCTTCGACCAGTCGCGGTGCTGCTCGTGCGCGTGCGCCACGGCGGCGAGCGCGGTCGGCTCGTCGATCTTGGACAGCCGGCCGAGCGTGCTCTGGTCGACCGGGCTGGTGATCACCGACGGCTCACCGGAGTCCTGCCACCGGCCCTCGTGCAGGTTGCGGAGACGGTCGCCGGAGAACGCGGCGGGAGCGAGCCGCGCGACCCGCTCGAGCAGTCGTGGCCATTCGGCGTACTCGGGTACGTGCAGACCAGCCAAAGGACGTCAGCCTTTCCGTGCGGCGGGACGGATCGGGGCGGCCTTCACCCCCACCAGCGCTGTCCACGCCGACAGCCCGGCGTATGTCTCGTCGACCGTGTTGGTTGTGCGTCCCGGTGCTAGTGCTCGTCGTCGAAGCGCTTGCGGAAGCGCTCCTCCATCCGCTGCGAGAAGGAGCTCCTGCGCAGCTTCGTGACGTTGCCGGCGGAGCCGCCGGACTCGTCGGAGCCCTCCTCACCCCGGTCGCCGTTGCGGATGGCGGTCAGCGTGAGCAGCACACCGAAGAACATGGCCAGGAAGCCGATCAGGCTCACCACCGGTATGCCACCGGGCTTGAGCGGCAGCACCGGCATCACACCGAGCACGAGAAGGGCGACGCCCAGCACGAAGAGGGCGATGCCCTGCAGCCGACGGCGCCGTGACGGGCGCCTGAGTCGCGCGCCACGAACCGTCGAGGCGAACTTGGGATCCTCGGCGTAGAGCGCGCGCTCGATCTGGTCGAGCAGACGCTGCTCGTGCTCGGAGAGTGGCATCGTTCCTCCTCCGGCACAACGGTCGCAGGCGCCGGGCGATCACGGTTGCCGCCGGTCCCGGCGGGCACCCCACGGGCGGGGACGTCACCTTCCAGAATACGAGCCACGAGTCTCCGCGACTACCCGATCCTGCATCACGGTCTTAGGCACCAGGAAAACCGATCGGGCTCGCGCATGCCTGGATGCTCGATCGAGGAGGCAAATCAGACAACTCTCACCTGGATACACGCTGAGTTGTCACTCAATTGCGTACAGCCTCACACCTGCCCGCCGGTCGTGGTTCCCGGCCGGGTGCGGTAGGCACTGTGCGTGGACCCCGTGCACGCCCTCAGACAGATCGCCCTCCACCTCGAGCGGACCGGCGAGCCGACGCACAAGGTGCAAGCGTTCCGCCGGGCCGCGGCCAGGGTCGCCGGCCTGCCGCCCGGCGAGCTGGACCAGCGGATCGGCGCCGGCACGCTGATGGCGCTGCCCGGCATCGGCAAGACCACCGCGGCCGTGATCACCGAGGCCGCGGCCGGGCGGGAACCCGCCTACCTCACCGAGCTGCGCGGGCGGCCCACCCGGGTGCTGGTCGACGTGCGGGGCGGCGAGACGCTGCGGGCCGCGCTGCGCGGGGACTGCCACACGCACTCGGACTGGTCCGACGGCGGCAGCCCGATCCGGGAGATGGCCGAGGCCGCGATCGAGCTCGGCCACGAGTGGATGGTGCTCACCGACCACTCCCCGCGGCTGACCGTGGCCAACGGGCTGTCCGCCGAGCGGCTGCGCCGGCAGCTCGCGGTCGTCGCCGAGCTCAACGCCGAGCTGGCGCCGTTTCGCATCCTCACCGGCATCGAGGTGGACATCCTGGCCGACGGCGGGCTGGACCAGGAGCCCGAGCTGCTCGCCGAGCTGGACATCGTGGTGGCCAGCGTGCACTCGCTGCTGCGCTCGCCGGCCGCGGAGATGACCGAGCGGATGCTCACCGCGATCGCCAACCCGCACGTCGACGTGCTCGGCCACTGCACCGGCCGCCGGGTGCTCGGCCGCCGGCCCCGGCCGGAGTCGCAGTTCGACGCCGAGGCGGTGTTCACCGCGTGCCGGGACAACGGCGTCGCCGTGGAGATCAACTGCCGGCCGGACCGGCTGGATCCCCCGCGCCGCCTGCTGCGCCTCGCCGTCGAGCTCGGCTGCGTGTTCGCCATCGACAGCGACGCCCACGCCCCCGGCCAGCTGCACTGGCAGCCCTTCGGCTGCGCCCGCGGCGAGGAGTGCGGCGTCACCCCGGACCGGGTGATCAACACCCTGCCGGCCGACGACATCCTGGCCTGGGCTGATCCGCCTCTCCGGGATTAGCTGATCCGCCTCTCCGAGATTAACTGCTGTCGTTGCGTTCCAGCCGATGGTGCGGGTATCGGGTTGATTGTGGCTGGGTGCCATCACGGTCCCCTGAGGTGCGGTTGGCAGGGTCAAGACCTCACCTCACCGAAACTGGCCCCCTAGCTCACTTCTTCGGCCGGCGCGTTCCAGGTGTTGCAGGCGGCGGTGCGGCCGCTGTCGTAGCCGGCCCGGCCCCAGGCGACCTGGTGCTTGATGGTGCCGTGCGCGTCGTCGGCGATCGTGTCGCGGAAGCTGTCCGCGGCCGCCCTTGCCAGCTTCGTGCCGACCGATCCGCGCCCGGCCACGCTGGCGATGAACAGCCCGGCGAAGCAGTTGGCCTGCAGCTCGGCGCGCCTGGTCAGCTCGAGGCGTTCCGGCGACTTCTTGTCGAACGGCTCGCCCTTGTCGTAGGCGGCGGTCAGGATCCCGCTCAGCGCCTGGACATGGTGGCCGTACTCGTGGGCAAGCACGGTCAGGTGCGCAGCCTGGCTGAGCCCGGCCTGATCGAGCAGCCGGTCGACCGGCATGAAGATCACCTTGCCGCCGCTGCAGTAGTAGGCGGTGGCCTCGTCGGCCGAGGGCGCCTCGCCGCACATGCTGCGGGCGGCCTCGATCTCCAGCCGGGGCGGGGTGAACGGCTCGTTGACGCTGGCCAGCACCGGCCGCCAGGCCTGGTCGAGGCAGCCGATCGCGGCCTGGTAGTAGGCACGCAGCTGCTCGGCGTCGCTCTTCATCGCCGGCAGCTCGCAGGTGACCTGGGGCATGGCGATTCCCTCGGCCAGCAACGGGTTGTCGCCCAACCGGTACACCGCGCGCGGCATGGCCCCCGTGCTCGGGGTGGTGGAGCCCGGCGCCGCGTTGGGTGCGCCGGGCGCGGCGATCGGGACGCCGGCGATCTCGGTGACGCCGTCGAACACGTCGTCGCGGCCGAGCAGGGCCACGGCGAGGACGAGGGCGATCACGACGCCGAGCACGCCGGCCAGCTTCGCCGGGGAGTTGGGCTGCTCCGGCGAGTCCGGAGCCAGGATCGACCGCGGCGGCTGGGCGGGCGGCCAGGTGGACCAGTTGCCCCCCTGATCGTGCATTCGCCCACCTCGGAGTCGGTCCCCCAGCGTCTGGCCACAGCATAGGCCACGCGGCGATCAGCCCGCCGGACCGCGCAGCGACTGCCACACCCGTTCCGGCAGCACCCGTTCGGCGCGCTCGAGGTCGATGCCCGACCCGCCGGCCAGCCACCGCCGGGCGGTCTCGGCCACCGGGCCGATCAGCAGCATCTCCAGGTACGGGTCGGGCAGGTCGACCAGCCGCCCGGCCGCGACGTGCGGGCGAGCCCACGCCATCATCCGCTCGATCCGCGGCCGCTTCGCCTCGGCGATCACGGCAGCCCTTGCCGGGAGGAACGCGGCGTACGCCCAGGCGTGAATGAACCGGGCCTTGGCCGGGTCCGTCCGGACGAACTCCAGGTAGGCCGTGACCACGGCCCGCACCCCGGTCCGCGCGGTGCGGGCGCGGTCAAGCCGGTCCAAGATCGCGTCGAGCAGCTCGGTCATGCACCGGCCGTACAGCGCGGCGGCGAGGTCGTCGAACCCGCCGAAGTGGTGGTAGAGGCTGCCGAGGCTGACGCCGCTCGCGGCCGTCACCGCCTGCACCGAGAAGCCCTCCGGCCCCCGCTCCCGGTACACCTCCAGCGCGGCGTCCAGCAGCCTGGTGATCGTCTGCTCGCCGCGAACCTGCTTAGGGGACATCGGATCCCGTCGCGGTCAGCTCCATCGCCTCGTCCCACGTCCGCCTGGCCAGGTCCTCGTCGTCGGCCACCGGCTCGAGCGGCACCTCCTCGTCGACGTCGAAGTACCGGCCGGTCACCCCGGCCAGCCCGGGATCGGTCGCCAGCCGCACGACGGGTCTGGCGCCCGCCTCGGGCCGCCGCCAGAACAGCTTCACGCCCTTCACCAGCAGACCGACCGGGCCGCCGAGCTGCTGCGCCACGGGGTAGCCGGTTCCCGCGCCCCGCCGGTGATCACCACGGCTGGAACTCCAACCAGATTCTAGAACAACTTTCTAGAATTCCATTCTAGAACCGGGCTCGAGCTCGAGCGAGCCCGACAGCCGGAGAGCGCCGAACGTGGCCATGAGCTGATCGACCCGGCCCGGGTCGATCACGCCGGCGAATCCGGTGATGCCGTCACAGCGAGGGAAGAACTCGATCTGAGCCCACGAGTGCTCGACCTCGTAGCCGGTCCAGGACGGTCGGCGCGCCCGCCACCCCGCATTGACGAACGCCCGTGCCACCTCCGCCGGCTCCGGGCCTCCGGCCAGCGAGCCGTACAGGTTGTTGTCCAGCCCACTCAACTCTCCGGCGAGCCGAGGCCCCTCCGTACCGCCCGAACCGATCTCCACGAGGTCGAGTATCGGGCGGCACGGACCGAGCTGTCAGCTGCAGCCGGAGGTGGAGCCGCAGCCCTCGCAGACGTAGCAGGAGCCGGCGGGGCGCATCTTGGTGCCACAGGTCATGCAGAGGGGCGCGTCGGCGGCCTTGCCGAGGTGGAGCTCGAGGAGCTCGGTGGAGCTGTGGGCCTCGGGCTTGGGTGGGGCGGGCTCGACGGCTTTGGGGGTGGGGGTGGCGTCGACGGAGGTCTGCAGCCCCTCGATGTCTACATCGGACGTTCCGTTGTAGTCGTTGGCGACCTGGGCGGTGCGCTCCTCGGCGGTGAAGATGCCGAGCTGGGCGCGCTTGTCGTAGGGAAGGTAGTCCAGGGCCAGCCGGCGGAACAGGTAGTCGAGCACGCTGGTGGCGATCCGGACGTCCGGGTCGTCTGTCATGCCGGCCGGCTCGAAGCGCAGGTTGGCGAACTTCTGGACGTAGAACTCCAGCGGGATGCCGTACTGCAGGCCGACGGAGATGGACATGGAGAACGCGTCCATCACACCGGCCAGGGTGGAGCCCTGCTTGCCGAGCTTGACGAAGATCTCGCCAAGGCCGTCGTCGGGGTAGGACCCTGCGGTCAGGTAGCCCTCGGCGCCGCCGACCGTGAACGACACGGTCTGGCTGGGGCGCTTCTTGGGCAGGCGCTTGCGGACCGGGCGGTACTCGACCACCGTGTCCTTCTCGGCGGCGCCCTTGGCGCCCTTGCCCGCCGACAGCGGCTGGCCGACCTTGCAGTTGTCGCGGTAGATGGCCAGCGCCTTGAGGCCGAGCTTCCAGCCCTGGAAGTAGATCTCCTCGATGTCCTCGACGGTCGCCGACTCCGGCATGTTGACCGTCTTGGAGATCGCGCCGCTGATGAACGGCTGCACGGCGGCCATCATCCGGACGTGCCCGGTGGGGGCGATGGACCGCACGCCCATGGCGCAGTCGAACACCTCGTAGTGCTCGCGGCGCAGACCCGGCGCGTCCACGACGTGTCCGTGCTCGGCGATGTACTCGACGATCGCCTCGATCTGCTCGTCCTGGTAGCCGAGGGACTTCAGCGCGCGCGGCACGGTCTGGTTGACGATCTGCATCGAGCCGCCGCCGACCAGCTTCTTGAACTTGACCAAAGCCAGGTCGGGCTCGACGCCCGTGGTGTCGCAGTCCATCATCAGCCCGATGGTGCCGGTGGGCGCGAGCACCGACGCCTGGGCGTTGCGCCACCCGTTGCGCGCGCCGATCTCCAGGCCGCGCAGCCATTCCCGGGTGGCCAACCGGTGCACGGCCGCGTCGTCGGAGCCGTAGGTGCGGATCAGGTCGTTGGCCGCGGCGTGCTTGCGCATCACCCGCTGGTGCGGCTCGGCGTTGCGCGCGTAACCCTGGTAGGCGCCGACCACGCCGGCCAGCTCGGCCGAGCGGCGGTACGCGGTGCCGGTCATCAGCGAGGTGATCGCGGCGGCCAGCGACCGGCCGCCGTCGGAGTCGTAGGCGTGCCCGGTGGCCATCAGCAGCGCGCCGAGGTTGGCGTAGCCGATGCCGAGCTGGCGGAACTTCCTCGTGGTGTCGGCGATCGGCTCGGTCGGGAAGTCGGCGAAGCAGATCGAGATGTCCATCGCCGTGATGACCAGCTCGACGGCCTTCACGAAGTTCTTGCTGTCGAAGGTGCCGTCCTTCTTCAGGAACTTCATGAGGTTCAGCGACGCCAGGTTGCACGAGCTGTTGTCCAGGCTCATGTACTCCGAGCACGGGTTGGACGCGGTGATCCGCCCGGTTTCGGGGTTGGTGTGCCAGTCGTTGATGGTGTCGTCGTACTGCAGGCCCGGGTCGGCGCACTCCCACGCGGCCTGGGAGATCTTCCGGAACAGCTCGCGGGCGTCGACGGTCTCGATCACCTCGCCGGTCTTGCGGGCGCGCAGCCCGAACTCGGCGCCGTCCTCGACCGCACGCATGAACTCGTCGGAGACCCGGACCGAGTTGTTGGCGTTCTGGTACTGCACGCTGACGATGTCGGCGCCGCCCAGGTCCATGTCGAAGCCGGCGTCGCGCAGCGCCCGGATCTTGTTCTCCTCGCGCGCCTTGGTCCAGACG
>NZ_DASZCQ010000212.1:0-6725 GCF_035942955.1 Actinophytocola sp.
CCGGCCGCCTGTCCGCACCCACTAGAGGTGCTGCCGGGCTCTTGCGTCCCGGCGTTCCCGCTGGGAGGGCCGCCCTGCTTCGGCACCTCCGGCGGGAAGCTATTGTCTTGTGCCCCGCTGGCCGCCTTGGGCGACGACCGACGGGCGTCTTCGCTGGGTACCTCGTTCGGGGCGACCTCTGCGTTACCGGATCCACCAACAAAAGGTGCACCGGCCGTCGAGGCGGTCCCTGGGGCTTCCGCTCCCTTCCACAATGCCACGCCGAGCACGGTTGCGCCCGCAAGTAGCGCAATCCCGAGCGCGGATCCACCCAGAAGTGCGTTTCGCCGACGCACCCGCTGGCGACCGGATTCGGCGGCGACGTCATCGTAGTCGAACGACGGCGGCGGCGCGTCGGGGACCGCGTCCCGAAACAACTCGCCCAACTTGCGCTCGTCCACCTACGTCCACCTCCCTCGTCCGCTCATGAAGCCGACCTCAAATCGTCCAGCGTGTCGCCCAGCACGTCGCGCAGGGCGGCCAGCCCGCGCGCGGTCTGGCTCTTCACGGTTCCCTCCGAGCACTTGAGCACCTCGGCCGTGGCCGCGACGTCAAGCCCGTCGAGGAACCGCAGCACGAGCACCGCCCGTTGCCGGGGCGGGACCCGCCGCAGCCCGTCGAGCAGCGCCGACCTGGTCGCCACCGCGTCGCCGACCTCCCCGCCGGTCTGGGCGACCTCGGGCAGCTCCGGCACGAACCGCTCCCGCCGCCATGGGCGCCGGGTCTCGTCGATCACCGCGCGCACCAGCGTCCTGCGGACGTAGGCGTCCAGGGCCCCGCGGTCCCGGATCTTGCGCCACTTCCGGTGCAGCGCGACGAACGCGGTCTGCGCCAGATCGTCCGCCCGGTGCCAGTCGCCACAGAGCATGTACGCGGTCCGCCGCACGGCGTCTCGCCGAGCCGCGAAATACTCCGCGAACTCCTGCTCGTGGCGTTGCTCCACGCGGACTCTCTCCGCTCGTCATTGTGCGTACCGAGGACGGACCGTGCCGTCCACACGGTTGCATGGACGTCAGCTGAGATGTACGCCACCCCTTTGTCACGTGGCCCGTGGACAGGTGTGGTGTGATCGGATTGTGACCGCCGACGCTCCCATCGACCTCCGCTCCGACACCGTCACCAAACCGGACACCCGCATGCGGGAGGCGATGGCCGCCGCCGAGGTCGGTGACGACGTGCTCGACCACGACCCCACCATGCGCGCGCTGGAGGAACGGGTCGCCGACACGCTGGGAGTGGACGCCGCCCTGTGGGTGCCGAGCGGATCGATGGGCAACCTGATCGCGCTGACCCTGCACCTCGGTCGCGGTGACCGGTTCCTCGCCCCGCGCGGCGCCCACGTCCTCGGCAACGAGCTGGGCACCGCGGCCTGGCTCGCCGGCGGCATGCCCGAGGCGCTGGACTGGGAAGCCGGGCCCGGCCGGATCTCCGCGGACACCGTGCGCACCATGGCCGGTGGCGCGGCGCCGTACTACGCGCTGCGCACCACGCTGCTGTGCCTGGAGAACACCCACAACGCCGCGGGCGGCACGGTGACCCCGCCGGATCAGCACGCCCTGCTGGTGGCCACCGCGCGGGACACCGGGCTGCGGGTGCATCTCGACGGAGCCCGGCTGTGGAACGCCTCGGTCGCGCTCGGCGTGCTCCCGGCCGCGCTGACCGTCGGCGTGGACAGCGTGCAGGTGTGCCTGAGCAAGGGGCTGGGCGCGCCGGTCGGCTCGGTGGTCGCGGGCAGCGCGGAGTTCGTCGCCGAGGCGCGGCGGGTCCGCAAGATGCTCGGCGGCGGCGTGCGCCAGGGCGGCGTCCTGGCCGCGGCCGGACTCGTCGCCCTCGACCGGATCGACGACCTGGCCGTCGACCATGCCAACGCCGCCGCCCTTGCCGAGGGGCTGGCCGAGCTTGGCTGGCAGGTCGACCCGCCGCAGACCAACATCGTGCTGGCCGGGGTGCCGGATGTGGAGCTGGTCCTCGACGCGCTGGCCAAGGCGGGCGTGCTGGCCGTGCCGATGTCGGGCAAGGTCCGCTTCATCACGCACCGCGACGTCGACACGTCCGACATCGCCGAGGCGCTAGGGCGAATCAAAACCCTCCAACCGGCTCACGGCCGGATCTGACGCTGCCCCGACTTCCCCTTCAGCGCCGCGTAACCGATGCCGATCAGCGTGACCACCGCGGCCACCACCAGCAGCGTGCCGAGCACCTTGAAGATCCACCCGAGCACGGCGAACGCCAGCCAGATCACGATGATCGCGCCGATGATCTTCAGCAGCATGTCCCACATCCCTCCCCCGACGATTCCTCGCCTGTGAGGGCATACCGGCGCCGAGGGCTGGCCGAGGGGTCGGTGGGTGCCAACCGGAGGCCGATGACGGCGAGTAGTGCTTCCAGCTCTGTCCTCACATCGAATCAACACTGTTCCAACGGTGGGTGCCGCTCACCGGTTCCCGGTGAGTGCTTACCGGCGCCGAGGGCCGGCCGGAGGCCCGCCCGAGGGGTCGGTGGGTGCCGACCGGCGGTCGGCAACGGCGAGTAGTGCTTCCAGCCCTGCCTTGAATTCAACGCCGCAGCCAGCCTTCCAGCCGGCGCAGGCCCTCGTCCACGTCCTGGGTGGTGCCGGCGAAGGAGAACCGGACGAACCGGTGGCCGTCCACCGGATCGAAGTCGATCCCCGGCACGATCGCCAGGCCGGTGTCGGCCAGCAGCCGCTGGCAGAAGCTCATCGAGTCGTGGGTCAGATGCGACACGTCGGCGTAGGCGTAGAACGCGCCGTCGGGCGGGGCCAACCGGTCGATCCCGAGCGCGGCCAGCCCTTGGACGAGCCGGTCCCGGTTCACCCGGTAGCGCGCGACGTGACCGTCCAACTCGGCGTAGGACTCCGGTTCGAACGCGGCGACCGCGGCGTACTGGGCCAGCGCCGGCGGGCAGATGGTGAAGTTGCCGGTCAGGCAGTCCACGGCGCGGTGCAGCCGCTCCGGCACGAGCAGCCAGCCCAGCCGCCACCCGGTCATGGCGAAATACTTCGAGAACGAGTTGACCACCACCGCCTCGCGGGAGTACTGCCACGCGCTGCTCGTCGCCACGTCGTAGGCGATCCCGTGGTAGAGCTCGTCGCTGATCAACTGCACGCCGCGTTCGGCGCACCACCCGGCGATCGCGGCCAGCTCGGCGGGCTCGAGCACGCTGCCGGTCGGGTTCGCCGGGCTGGCGACCACCAGGCCGTCGATCGCCAGCTCGTCCAGCATCCCGGTGGTCGGCTGGAACCTCGTGCGCTCGTCGCACGGCAGCTCGATCACCGCGCAGCCCAGCGCGGTGAGGATGTTGCGGTACGCCGGGTAGCCGGGCCGGATCACCGCCACCCGGTCGCCCGCGTCGAACGCCGCCAGGAAGGCCAGCAGAAACCCGCCCGACGACCCCGTGGTGAGCACGACGTCCCGCGCGTCCACCTCGAGCGCGTACCGGTCCTCGTAATGCTTCGCGACCGCCGCCCGCAGCTCCGGAATGCCCAGCTGCTCGGTGTACCCCAGGTTCGTCGTGGCGATGGCCTGCGCGGCCGCCTCGAGCACCGGCTTCGGCGCCCCCGCCGACGGCTGCCCCGCCGCCAGCGACACCATGTCCCCCTTGGCCCGCTGCCGCGCGTTGGCCGCGGACAGCACGTCCATCACGTGAAAGGGCGGGATCGCGGCCCGCTCGGCAACCTTCAACAGGTGGGCACGCATGGCGCCACCCTATGGCTAGTACCCCCGATACGCTCCGCCGCTGGCCATGGCCTTGATCCCCGGCACGTTCGCCAGCGAGCCGTACCGGGAGATCGCGTAGTTCACCCCGGCGCAGATGTTGTCCACCGGGTTCCAGATGTCGCCGTGCCCCGGCAGCTTGTACGAGTTGAAGGTCGGGTCGATCGTCTGCATCAACCCCTTCGACGGCGTCCCCTTGGCGGCGTTGCTGTCCCAGTTGTTGATGGCGTGCGGGTTGCCGCCGGACTCGTGCTGGATGATCTGCCAGATGCGCTGGGCGTCGGCGTCGCCGACGTTGATGCCGTTGGCGCGGAGGATCTCGATGGCCTGCCTGATCCACTCCTGCACGTTGCCGGGTGGAGGGCCGCCGGCCGGAGGGCCGCCGCTGGGTCCGAGGCCGCCGCCTCCACCGCCACCGCCGCCACCGGAGCCGCTGCCGCCGCCACCGGAGTGGCCGCCGCCCGTGCCGGAGGTGGCCGCGCCGGAGCGGTTTCCGTTCTGGCCGTCGGCGGCGGCCGGCTGGGTCCCGGTCTCGGACGGGGGCACCGGGGTCCACTCGATCGGCTGGCCGGGCTGGGGGGTGAAGGGTTGGGTGTTCGGGTCCGGCATCGAGGAGAACGTGCTGGCCGGGGTCTTGGCGCCGGTGAGGACGCCCACGGCGGAGGCGAGGGTGGCCTCGGTGCCCTGCAGGTGGGTGCGGATGTCGGCGGCGACGCCGCCGCACACCTCGCGGGTGAAGGCGTCGAGGCTGGCCTGGTCGGCGTCGCTGTTCTGCCGGATCCAGTTGCGGATCTCGGTCAGCCCCTGGTCGCAGCGGCCGGAGACGTAGGTCTTGGCGCTGTTGATCGCCTCGGCGACACCGTTGAGCGCCTCGGCGGCCTGGGTCATCGCCGTGCCGATGTCGGTGCCCGCCCTGGCGAAGCGGTCCATGTAGGCCACGAACTGGTCGGCCGAGGCGCCCTGCCACGCGTCGTCGAGGCCCCTGACCGCGTTGGCCACCTCGGTGCCGTGGGTGCCGGCGTTGGTCGCGGCCGTGGACAGCCGGGTGGCCGCCGAGGTGATCGCTCCGGGGTTGGCGTTCTCCACCTTGTTGGCCTCGGCCACGACCGCGTCGCCACCGGCGTACTGGGCCAGATCACCCGCCGCGCTCACTATCAACTCACCTCGGTGTCATCGTCCGGACGGCGTTGTCCTCGTGGTTCTGGATGCTCTGCACGACGGCGTCCAGCGCCCTGGCCACCTGGTCGAGCTTGGTCTCCGCGGCGTCGAACTCGTTGTGCAGGGCGGTGTTCAGCGCGTCGACGGCCTGCGACACGGCGGCGGAGCTCGGCAACGTGCCATAGGCGGACGGATCGCCGCACACGTCGGGGAAGCTGTCGGAGATCTCGCCGAACCTCGGCTTGTAGTCCTGTGCCTTGCGCATGCAGGTGTTGATCGCGTCGATGTTGTAGCTCGGCACGGCCCCTACCAACCCCTCCGGCGTCGGATGCACCGCGTCAGACGCGACGACCGGTAGTGAGGTTCCCGCATCAGATCTCGTCCAGCAACTCCCGCACGCACGCGGCCAGCAACGTGTTGTCCGCGGGCGTGATCGTGCTCCAGGTCCGCCCGTCGTTGCTCGGGCGAACCAGGTACGCGTAGCGACCCTCGGGCGTGTCGTGAAACGCCACCACCCGGTCGGCCCGGCGCACCTGCCCGTCGCGCTGCCGGCGCTCGGCGCCGAACTGGCCACGGATGCCCATTCCGGACAGCGTCGCGGCCAGCGTCTGTGCGTCTACTGTGGACACACCGCGCTCCTTGAGGTACGTGGCCATGGTCTGCGGGTTGCCCTGCGCGCGGGCGTCGGCGGCGTGCAGCAGCTCCGTTGCCACGCTGACGGAGTAGCCGCGGCCGGCCGGTTGGACGCCGGCGATCGACACGGCCGCGTCGGCGAGCGCGGTGTCCCTCGCCGGGATCAGCCAGACCTCCTTGAGCTCGACCACGGCCAGCAGGCCCTCGCCGCCCGTGGCCACGGCCAACGACTTGATCTCGTGGTCCGTCCACACCCAACTGTCGATGGCGATCTGGGGATGGGCCAGCAGGTTGAGCCAATCGGCCAGCTCGGGCACCGCGCGGTCACCCTTGGCCAGGCCACGTTGCTCGAGCGCGTCGAAGGCCTGCCGCACAAGGGCGGCCCGCTCGCTGTGGGTCTTGCCCGGACTGAGCACGTCCACCGCCACGTGCCGGGGCGGCAGGTTCTCCCGCTCCCACAGCACGTCGAACTCCAGCGTGGACAGCACCACGCTCCCGGACGACACCCGTCAGTCCGCCTTCGTCTCGTTCTTCTCGGTGTCCTCGTCGTCGCCGATCAGCGCGGGCGCGGTCAACCGGCCGTCCTCGAACAGGTCCCCGGAGTCGATGCCGTACTTGCGCACGTGCGTGGCGTCGTCCTCCTTGCGGGCCGCGCCCGTGGCCGGCTGCATGATCGCCCCGCCGGCCGGCTTGCCGGAACGCGCGCCGAACCGCTCGGCGTTGCGCGCCGCCCTTGCCTCGTCATCGGGCGGCGTGGCCAGCGGTGCGGCACCCTTCGGCGGAGTGGCCGCCGCTCCCGGGGTCTTCGGGGTCCCCGGCGTTCCGGGCGTTCTCGGGCTCCCCGAGGTGCCCGGCCGGCCGCCGCGCACCACCCGGTCCTTCTCCGCGCTCGCGCCAAGGGCCGCACCACCCGCACCCGCGCCGGCGATGGCCGCCGCCGCGGGAACGAACGGCGAGGGAACCGGGCGCGGCCCGCCAGGGGCGCCCGACCCGCCGGGCAGACCCGGCCCCGGCTGCGGAACCGGACCGATCCCGGTCGTCGGGCCCGGACCGGCGGGCGGTCCACCCGGGGTGCCGGGCGCGCCGCCGAACGGGCCGCCGCCGGGACCGCCACCGGGGCCACCGCCCTGACCACCGGCCGAGCCCGGCGCGCCGGGTGCT
>NZ_DASZCQ010000213.1:0-17992 GCF_035942955.1 Actinophytocola sp.
GCATCCGCCGCCTCAACGCGGCGGTCCGCGAGGCCAAGGCGGCGGGCTACCTGGGTGAGGACATCCTCGGCTCCGGCTTCGGCCTGGAGATCACCGTGCACGCCGGCGCCGGCGCGTACATCTGCGGTGAGGAGACGGCACTCCTCGACTCGCTGGAGGGCCGCCGCGGTCAGCCCCGCCTCAAGCCGCCGTTCCCGGCGGCGGCGGGCCTCTACGCCGCACCCACCACAGTGAACAACGTCGAGACCATCGCGTCTGTTCCCTTCATCGTCAACGGTGGCGCGGACTGGTTCCGCACCATGGGCACCGAGCGCTCGCCAGGCCCGAAGATCTACTCGATCTCCGGCCACGTCGAGAAGCCCGGCCAGTACGAGGCGCCGCTGGGCACCACGCTGCGCCAGCTGCTCGACATGGCCGGCGGCATGAAGGACGGCATCCCGCTGAAGTTCTGGACGCCGGGCGGGTCCTCCACGCCGATGTTCACCGCCGAGCACCTGGACACCCCGCTGGACTTCGAGGGCGCGGCCGCGGCCGGCTCGATGCTCGGCACCACCGCGGTCATGGTGTTCAACGAGACCGTCTCGGTGCCGTGGGCCGTGATGAAGTGGACGCAGTTCTACGAGCACGAGTCCTGCGGCAAGTGCACCCCGTGCCGCGAGGGCACCTACTGGCTCGCCGGCATCCTCGAGCGGATGGTCGACGGCAAGGGCACCGAGTCCGACATCGACACGCTGCTGGACATCTGCGACAACATCTTCGGCCGCTCGTTCTGCGCCCTCGGTGACGGCGCGGTGAGCCCGATCGTCAGCGGCATCAAGTACTTCCGGGACGAGTTCCTCGCACTCTGCGACCAGAACAAGGCCCCGACCCCTGCGCTCGCCGGAGCTAACTCATGACAGCGATCGAAGAAAAGCCGGAGGCGGCCCCCGTACCCGAGGGGCACGTCCGGCTGACCATCGACGGCGTCGAGGTCATCGCGCCAAAGGGTGAGCTGCTCATCCGCACGGCCGAGCGCCTCGGCACCGTGATCCCGCGGTTCTGCGACCACCCGCTGCTCGACCCGGCCGGCGCCTGCCGGCAGTGCCTGGTCGAGGTCGAGATGGGCGGCCGGCCGATGCCCAAGCCGCAGGCGAGCTGCACCATCACGGTCGCCGACGGCATGGTGGTCAAGACCCAGCGCACCTCGCCGGTGGCGGACAAGGCACAGCAGGGCGTGATGGAGCTGCTGCTGATCAACCACCCGCTGGACTGCCCGGTCTGCGACAAGGGCGGCGAGTGTCCACTGCAGAACCAGGCGATGGGGCACGGCCGGCCCGACTCCCGGTTTCGCGAGCCGAAGCGGACGTTCGCCAAGCCCATCCCGGTGTCCACCCAGGTGCTGCTGGACCGCGAGCGGTGCGTGCTGTGCCAGCGCTGCACCCGGTTCTCCGACCAGATCGCCGGCGACCCGTTCATCGAGATGCTCGAGCGGGGCGCGATGCAACAGGTCGGCATCGCCGAGGGCCGGCCGTTCCAGAGCTACTTCTCCGGCAACACCATCCAGATCTGCCCGGTGGGCGCGCTGACCAGCGCGGCGTACCGGTTCCGGGCCCGCCCGTTCGACCTGGTGTCCACGCCGAGCGTGTGCGAGCACTGCGCGGTCGGCTGCGCCACCCGCACGGACTGGCGGCGCGGCAAGGTGATGCGCCGGCTGGCCGGCAACGACCCGGAGGTCAACGAGGAGTGGAACTGCGACAAGGGCCGGTTCGCGTTCCGCTACGCCAGCGCGGCGGACCGGTTCACCCGGCCCATGGTGCGCGACGCCAAGACCGGTGAGCTGGCGCCGGCATCCTGGACGGACGCGCTGCGGATCGCGGCCGACGGCCTGGCCAAGGCCCGCGACGGCAAGGGCGCCGCGGTGCTCACCGGCGGCCGGCTCACCGTCGAGGACGCATACGCCTACGCCAAGTTCGCCCGGATCGCGTTGCGCACCAACGACATCGACTTCCGGGCCCGGCCGCACTCGGCCGAGGAGCTGGCCTTCCTGTCGTCCACCGTGGTCGGTGTGACCCCGGACAGCGGTGGCGTGACGTTCGCCGGGCTCGAGGCGGCGCCGGCTGTGCTGTGCGTGGCGTTCGAGCCGGAGGAGGAGGCGCCGGTCGTCTTCCTGCGGCTGCGCAAGGCGGCGCGCACCGGCCGGACCAAGGTGTTCCACATCGGACAGTGGACGTCGCCGGCCGTGGAGAAGAGCTTCGGCACGCTGCTGTCCTGCGTTCCCGGCGGCGAGGCGGCCGCGGTCGCGGGACTGGCCGGGCACGCCCCGGACATCCACGACGCGCTCAGCGCCGGCGGTGCGGTGATCATGGTCGGCGAGCGGGCGGCCACGGTGCCCGGCCTGCTCACCGCGGTGCTCGCGCTGTCCGCGCAGACCGGGGCGAAGATCGCCTGGGTGCCGCGCAGGGCCGGGGAGCGCGGCGCGCTTGACGCCGGCGCCGTGCCGAACCTGTTGCCGGGCGGGCGATTGGTCGACGACGTGTCGGCGCGCGCCGAGGTCGGGCACGTGTGGGGGCTGGAGCCCGGCGCGCTGCCCACCGAGCCGGGCCGCGACACCACGCAGATCCTGACCGCGCTGGCCGGCGGCGAGCTGGACGGCCTGCTGATCGGCGGCGTCGACCCGCACGACCTGCCCGACCCCGAGCTGGCGCGGCGGGCGCTGGCCGGGGCCGGCTTCGTGGTCAGCCTTGAGCTTCGGCCAAGCGCGGCGACCGCGCACGCCGACGTCGTCCTGCCGGTCGCGCCCGCGGTCGAGAAGTCCGGCAGCTACCTCAACTGGGAGGGCCGGCGCCGCAGGTTCGCCATCACGCTCGAGCAGACCGGCGCGCTTGCCGACTGCCGTGTGCTGGACACCTTGGCCGTGGAGATGGACGTCGACCTGTTCACCCAGACGCCGGAGGCGGCGGCCGCGGATCTCGAGCGGCTGCGCGGCGCGGTGCCGCGGGCCGCGGCGGCGCCCTCGGTGCTGCCGGCGCAACCCGTGCTGCCGAGGAGCGACACCCAGGTGCTGCTGGCCACCTGGCACCAGCTGCTGGACAACGGCTCGTTGCAGGTGGACGAGCCGCACCTGGCCGGCACCGCGCGCCCGGTGGTGGCCAGGCTTTCGGCGAACACCGCGCGGGTGCTCGGGGTGGACGGCGCCGCGACGGTGACCGTGGCCACCGAGCGCGGCTCGATCACCGTGCCGGTGCAGCACGCGGACCTGCCGGACGGCGTGGTGTGGCTGCCCACCAACTCCGGGCCGTCCGCCGTCCGGTCGGTGCTCGGCGCCGTGCACGGCGATGTCGTGTCGGTGACGGAAGGGCCTGCCACATGACATTCGCGGCAATCACGGCGACTACTGAGCGCGCCTTGTGGCCGAAGGCCCGCTATCTCGGTGGCGGGGCCTGGATCGATGCCAAGGTGACGTTGCCGCATTGCCGGCCGCGCCGGCGCGATTGCGTCGCGCGCAAAGCCGCGAAAAGCGCTGTGACCCCTGGAGGCGGGGATGGATAGGGCCGCATTGCTTGCCGACGACCCGATCTGGCTGATCCTGATCAAGGTCGTGATCCTGCTGCTGCTCGGCCCGATCATGACCACGTTCATGATCATCTGGGAGCGCAAGGTGGTCGCGCGGATGCAGCAGCGGCCGGGGCCCAACCGGGTCGGCCCGAACGGCTGGCTGCAGTCGGTCGCGGACGCGATCAAGCTGCCGTTCAAGGAGCAGATCATCCCGACCACGGCCGACCGCAAGGTGTACTGGCTGGCGCCGCTGGTCTCGACGATCCCGGCCATCGTGGCGTTCTCGGTCATCCCGTTCGGACCGGAGGTGTCGATCTTCGGCGAGCGGACCGTGCTGCAGCTGGTCGACCTGCCGGTCGGGGTGCTGGTGATCCTGGCCTGCTCGTCGATGGGCGTGTACGGGATCGTTCTGGCCGGGTGGTCGTCGGGCTCGCCCTACCCGCTGCTCGGCGGGCTGCGCTCGGCCGCCCAGGTGATCTCCTACGAGATCGCCATGGGCCTGTCCTTCGTGGCCGTGATCGTGTTCGCCGGCTCGCTGTCCACGGGGGACATCGTGGACGCGCAGCACAGCATCTGGTACGCGCTGGCGCTGGCCCCGAGCTTCGTGATCTACCTGATCTCCATGGTCGGCGAGACCAACCGGGCCCCGTTCGACCTGCCGGAGGCGGAGTCCGAGCTGGTCGGCGGCTTCCACACCGAGTACAGCTCGATGAAGTTCGCGCTGTTCTTCCTCGCCGAGTACACCAACATGGTGATCGTCTCGGCGTTCGCCACGACCCTGTTCCTCGGCGGGTACATGGCGCCGTGGCCGATCTCACTGATCAACGACAACTACTTCAACACCGGCTGGTGGCCGCTGCTGTGGTTCCTCGGCAAGACGCTGGTGCTGCTGTTCATCTACATCTGGCTGCGCGGCACGCTGCCCCGGTTGCGCTACGACCAGTTCATGCGGATCGGCTGGAAGGTGCTGGTGCCGATCAACCTGGTGTGGATCGTCGTGGTGATCGCGGTCAACGTGATCGTCGACGAGGGTCTGTCCACCGGGCAGTGGCTGCTGGGCTCGGGCATCGTGCTGGTTGTCCTCATCGGACTGTCCTTGCTGCTGCCGGAGCGCCAGGTGCCCGACGAGGACCAGGTTCCGGTGACCGGTGGCGGATATCCGGTCCCGCCGCTGGATCTGCAGATTCCGGGCAAGCCCAAGCGCAAGGTGCGGCCGGGCCGGCGGGACCGGGCCAGGGTCGGCGCCGGCGCCCCGGACCAGGAGAAGGAGACCGACTGAGATGGGATTCTTCGACCCGATCAAGGGCTTCGGGGTCACCTTCTCGACGATGTTCAAGAAGGTCGTCACCGAGGAGTACCCGGAGATCGGCGCCCCGGCCGCGCCGCGCTACCACGGGCGGCACCAGCTCAACCGGCACCCGGACGGGCTGGAGAAGTGCGTCGGCTGCGAGCTGTGCGCCTGGGCCTGCCCGGCCGACGCGATCTTCGTCGAGGGCGGGGACAACACCGACGAGGAGCGGTACTCCCCCGGCGAGCGCTACGGCAAGGACTACCAGATCAACTACCTGCGGTGCATCGGTTGCGGGCTGTGCATCGAGGCCTGCCCGACCCGGTCGCTGACCATGCTCAACGACTACGAGCTGGCCGACGACAACCGCCAGGACCTGATCTGGACCAAGGAGCAGCTGCTCGCCCCGCTGCTGCCCGGCATGGAGCAGCCACCGCACGACATGCGGCTCGGTGACTCCGAACAGGACTACTACGTCAACGGCAAGCAGCTTGCGCGCAAGTGGGGCTACCCCGACCCGGTGGGGGAGGAGAGCAAGTGACATCCCTGGTTCTCGCCCAGGCCGCGGCCGAGGTGTCCACCGGCGAGGCCGTCGCGTTCTGGGTCCTCGGCCCGATGGCGCTCGGCGGCGCGCTTGGCATGATCTTCGCCCGCAACGCCGTGCACTCCGCGCTGTTCCTGGTGCTCACCATGTTCAGCCTCGGCGTGCTGTACCTGGTGCAGCAGGCGGCGTTCCTCGGCTTCGTGCAGATCATCGTCTACACCGGCGCCATCATGATGCTGTTCCTGTTCGTGCTGATGCTGGTCGGCCGGGACTCCTCGGACTCGGTGGTCGAAGTGCTGCGCGGGCAACGGTTGTGGGCGGCGGTGCTGGGCATCGGGCTCGGCGGGCTCGTGGTCGGCGCGCTGGCCAGGGGCATCTCGGCGGCCCTGCCGGTCGGACTCACCGGGCCGGATGCCAACGGCGGCAGGGGAAACGTCTACAACATCGGCCGGCTGCTGTTCACCGACTACCTGTTCCCGTTCGAGCTCACCTCCGCCCTGCTGATCACCGCGGCGGTGGGCGCGATGATCCTCGGCTACGTCGACCGGCACGTGCGTGGCCGCCGGACGCAGAAGGAGCTCGTCGTGGCCAGGTTCCGCGGCGAGCACGACCGGCCGTCGCCGCTGCCGGGCCCCGGCGTGTTCGCCACGTCCAACTCGGTGGCCACGCCCGCGCTCCTGCCGGACGGCTCGGTGGCGCCGGAGTCGCTGTCCGGGCTCATCGAGGCGACCGCGGCCGAGCAGTTCGCCGACGAGGTGAAGGCGGTGGCCGGGACCGGGCCGACGCCCGACGCCCACGCGCTGGTCGGGTCCGAGAAGCCGGCGGAGGAGACGCCATGACGCCGACGTACTACCTGCTGCTTTCCGCGCTGCTGTTCACCATCGGCGCCGTCGGGGTTCTGGTGCGGCGCAACGCGATCGTGGTGTTCATGTGCATCGAGCTGATGCTCAACGCCGTCAACCTCACCCTGGTCACCTTCTCCCGGATCAACGGCACCCTGGACGGCCAGGTGATGGCGTTCTTCGTGATGGTGGTGGCGGCGGCCGAGGTCGTGGTCGGGCTCGCCATCATCATGTCCATCTTCCGTACCCGCCGCTCGTCCTCTGTGGACGACTCCAACCTGCTGAAGTACTAAGGGGAACTCGGTGACGGGAACCGCAACCCTGGCCGCTGCCGCGCAGGAGCAGGTGCAGCAGGCCACCGGGGTCGCCAGCGCCGCCTGGCTGCTGCTCGCCCTGCCTGCGTTCGGCGCGCTGGTGCTGCTGGCCGGCGGCCGGCGCACCGACCGCTGGGGCCACCTGCTCGGCTGTGCGACCGTGCTCCTCGCGTTCGTATACGCGGTGATCCTGCTCTTCGACACGGTCGGCCGCGAGGAGAGCCAGCGGGTCAGCGAGATCCACCTGTTCTCCTGGATCCCGGTCAACGCGCTGCAGGTCGACTTCGGCATGCGGATCGACCCGCTGTCGCTCAGCTTCGCGTTGCTGATCACCGGTGTCGGCGGGCTGATCCACGTCTACTCGGTCGGCTACATGGGGTCCGACCCGAACCGGCGCCGCTACTTCGGCTACTTCAACCTGTTCGCCGCGGCGATGCTGCTGCTGGTGCTCGGCAACGGGTTCGTGACGCTCTACCTTGGTTGGGAGGGCGTCGGCCTGGCCTCGTACCTGCTGATCGGCTGGTACACCAACCGCCCGTCGGCGGCCACCGCGGCCAAGAAGGCGTTCCTGATGAACCGGGTCGGCGACGTCGGCCTGGCGCTGGCCATCTTCATCATGTTCAGCCAGCTCGGCACGACCCAGTACACCGAGGTGTTCGGCCGGATCAACGAGCTGGACTCGGCCACCGTGCTGGCGCTGTGCCTGTTGCTGCTGCTCGGCGCGTGCGGCAAGTCCGGCCAGTTCCCGCTGCAGTCCTGGTTGCCCGACGCGATGGAGGGCCCGACCCCGGTCTCCGCCCTGATCCACGCCGCGACCATGGTCACCGCCGGGGTGTACCTGGTGGCCAGGTCCAACCCGATCTACAACGCGAACCCGGACGGCCGGCTGATCGTGACGCTGATCGGCGCGATCACGCTCCTGATCGGGTGCATCATCGGCTGCGCGTACGACGACATCAAGAAGGTGCTGGCGTACTCGACGGTCAGCCAGATCGGCTACATGATGCTGGCGGTCGGCCTCGGCCCGGCCGGCTACGCGCTTGGCATCGCGCACCTGCTGACCCACGGCTTCTTCAAGGCCGGACTGTTCCTCGGCGCCGGCGCGGTCATGCACGGCATGAACGACGAGGTCGACATGCGCAAGTACGGCGGCCTGTGGCGGGTCATGCCGATCACGTTCGTCACCTTCGGACTCGGCTACCTTGCGTTGATCGGGTTCCCGTTCCTGTCCGGGTACTTCTCCAAGGACGCGATCATCGAGGCGGCCTTCGCGCAGCAGGAGGAGTGGCGGGCCTGGGTCATCGGCGGCGCGGCCATGCTGGGCGTTGCGCTGACCGCGTTCTACATGACCCGCCTGATGTTCATGACGTTCTTCGGCGAGAAGCGGTGGGAGAACCTGAAGTCCTCCGACGGCCGCGACTTCCACCCGCACGAGGCGCCGCCGGTGATGACCGTTCCGATGATCATCTTGGCGCTCGGCTCGATCGGCGCCGGCGCGTACTTCTCCACCGGGGACAACCGGTTGGCGCACTGGCTTTCCCCGGCACTTGGCGAGCTGGACGAGAGCGGGCACCACGTGCTGCCCGATGCGGTGCTCGTGGTGCTGTCGATCGGGCTGATGCTGCTCGGCGCGGTGGCCGCCTGGCTGTTCGTCGGCCGCAAGTCCGTCCCGGTGGTCAAGCCGGAGCCGGTGTCCGCCGTTGTCCGGGCCGCCCGCAACGACCTGTACGGCAACGCGCTCAACGAGGCGCTGGTGGCCCGGCCAGGCACCTGGCTGACCAGAGCACTGGTCTATGTGGACAACAAGGGTGTTGACGGCCTGGTGAACGGCATCGCCGCCGGGCTGGGCGGCAGCTCGGGCCGATTGCGCCGGCTGCAAACCGGATTCGTGCGCTCCTACGCGCTGACCATGCTCGGAGGTTCGATCCTCATGGTTGCGGCTCTGCTGGCGGTGAGGTACGCATGAGCAGTTGTTTTCCAGTGTTTTCTATCTCGGGCAAGGCCGCCGGTCGCCTTCGGCGAGCGGCCTCGGGTCGTTTTGCTTTGGTGGTTGCGGGCCGGGGTTGGGTGGCTGGGTTGCGTAGGTGGTCACCTGACGACGCCTGCGGGCAGGGCTCGTTCCTCGCCCTGCCCTTGTCGCCGTGCGGCGGCCGCCCTCGACAAAGATTGGTCGACCCCAGCGACACTTTCGTAGCGCGCACTTTCCAGGCGCGTGATAGCGCAACGCGTGATGGCGCGAGTGCGTGGCGGGCGGCGCGGAGCGAGGCAGGTGTTGCGGCATGAGCGTCTCCTCGTCTGGGTCGGCGCTGCTGGTCGCGTTGCTGCTGGTGCCGGTGGTCGGCGCGCTCGTGGTGGCGTTCCTGCGCGACAACGACCTGCTGGCCAGGCGGACCGCGCTGCTGTTCGGGTTGGCCGAGTTCGTGCTCGCGGTGCTCTCGTGGGTGTCCTTCGAGCCGGGTGGCGCGCGGCTGCAGCAGCACTTCTCGGTGGACTGGATCCCCGCGCTCGGCGTGCACCTGGCGTTCGGGGTGGACGGCATCGCGCTGGTGATGATCGCGATCATCGCCCTGCTCGTTCCGCTGCTGATCGGCGCAAGCTGGGTGGACCGGCTGCCCGAGGGGCGCTCGGCGGCCGGCTTCCTTGCCCTGATCCTGCTCGAGCAGGCGCTGACCATCGGTGTGTTCGCCGCCACCGATGTGTTCGTGTTCTACGTCCTGTTCGAGGTCATGCTCATCCCGATGTACTTCCTGATCGGCTCCTACGGTGGGGCACGCAGGCAGTACGCGGCCGTGAAGTTCTTCCTGTACTCGTTCCTCGGCGGCATGATCATGCTCGCGTCGGCGATCGGCGCCTACTCGATGGCCTCCGCCGAGCTGGGCCGGGGCACGTTCGACTGGCCCACGCTGGTCGCCGTCGTGCGCGACGCCCCACTGTCCACCCAGATCTGGCTGTTCCTCGGCTTCTTCATCGCGTTCGCCATCAAGGCGCCGCTGGTGCCGCTGCACACCTGGCTGCCGGACGCCGCGGCCGAGGCGCCGATCGTGGTGACCGTGCTGATCGTCGGCATCCTGGACAAGGTCGGCACGTTCGGTTTCCTGCGCTACCTGCTGCCGATGTTCCCCGAGGCCAGCAAGACCCTCGCGCCGCTGGTGCTGGTGCTCGCGGTCGCCGGGATCCTCTATGGAGCGTTGCTGGCCACCGGGCAGCGGGACATGAAGCGGCTCATCGCCTACGTGTCCATCGCCCACTTCGGATTCATCGCGCTCGGCGTCTTCGCCTTCAGCACCCAGTCGCAGGTCGGCTCGGTGTCCTACATGGTCAACCACAGCATCGCCACCGGGATGCTGATCCTGGTGATCGGCATGGTGATCGCGCGCGGCGGCTCGACGCAGATCTCCGACTACGGCGGGATGTACGCGGTGACCCCGGTGCTCGGCGGCATGCTGCTGCTGGCCGGCCTGACCACGCTGTCACTGCCCGGCACCAACTCGTTCATCAGCGAGTTCCTGGTGCTGGTCGGCTCGTACGCGCGCGAGCCGGTGTTCACCATCCTGGGCGCGGTCGGCATGATCATGGCCGCGCTCTACGTGCTCTGGTTCTACCAGCGGGTGATGCACGGCCCGGTCCGCGGCACCGCGCTGGTGGGCGTGGCCGGTGGCCCCGGCACCGCGACCGATCCCGAGGTGGGCGCGCGCAAGGCGGTCGCCGACCTCAACGGCCGGGAGAAGGCCGTGCTGGTGCCGCTGGTGATCCTGATCGTCGGCATCGGCCTGTACCCCAAGCCGGTCCTCGACGTGATCACTCCGGCGGTCGACGCGACGATGAGCTCCGTCGGCCTGTCCGACCCGGTGGGAGGAAACTGAGGTGTCCCAACTACTCCTGCTGGTGCAACCGGGCCAGCCCGGCGACGTGACCCAGCCGGTGAAGGAGGCGCTCCCGGCGATCAA
The DNA here is from genome assembly GCF_035942955.1 of Actinophytocola sp. Lineage (GTDB taxonomy): Bacteria > Actinomycetota > Actinomycetes > Mycobacteriales > Pseudonocardiaceae > DASYTH01. The sequence continues at coordinate 10,470 of NZ_DASZCQ010000213.1, forward strand.
CTACCCGGCGATCATGCCGGTGCTGATCGTGCTCGGCGCCGCCTGCCTCGGCGTGCTGGTCGAGGCGTTCCTGCCGCGGCACCAGCGGTGGCCGGCCCAGGTGTTCCTCACCCTGGTCGCGCTCGCCGGCTCCGGCATCGCGCTGGCCACCTACCTCACCGACGCGCCGGCGCAGGGCGAGGTCACGCTGGCCGGCACGATCGCGGTGGACCGGCCGGCACTGTTCCTGTGGGGAACGCTGCTCGCGCTGTCGGTCGGCGCGCTGCTGCTGGTGGCCGACCGCTCGGTGGAGCCGGGCGGCGCGCTGGTGGCCCAGGCGGCGATCCGGCCGGGCACCGTGCAGGACCGCGAGCAGCGGCTCGGCGCGCACGCGCACCCGACCGAGACCGCGCGGTTCCAGATGTCGACTGAGGTGTTCCCGCTGGCGCTGTTCTCGCTCGGCGGCATGATGGTCTTCTGCGCGGCCAACGACCTGCTGACCATGTTCATCGCGCTGGAGGTGCTCAGCCTTCCGCTGTACCTGATGGCCGGGCTGGCCCGGCGTAGGAGACTCCTGTCGCAGGAGGCCGCGGTCAAGTACTTCCTGCTCGGGGCGTTCGCCTCGGCGTTCTTCCTGTACGGCCTTGCCCTGCTGTACGGCTACGCCGGCTCGGTGCGCCTCGCCGACATCGCCAACGCCGCGGCCGGCACCGACCGGTCGGACGCGTTGCTGTTCGGCGGCTTCGGGCTGCTCGTGGTCGGCCTGCTGTTCAAGGGCTCGGTCGGCCCGTTCCACACCTGGACCCCGGACGTCTACCAGGGCGCGCCGACGCCGGTCACCGCGTTCATGGCGGCCTGCACGAAGGTGGCCGCGTTCGGCGGGATCCTGCGCGTGCTCGGCGTGGGCTTCGAGTCGACCAACTGGGAGTGGCGCGGGGTGCTGTGGGGCGTGGCGATCGTGTCGATGGTGATCGGCGCGGTGCTCGGGCTGACCCAGACCGACATCAAGCGGATGATCGCCTACTCGTCGATCGCGCACGCCGGCTTCATGCTGATCGGCGCGATCGTGCTCACCCCGGACGGGCTGTCCAGCACGCTGTTCTACCTGCTCACCTACGGCTTCACCACGGTGGCCGCGTTCGGCGTGATCAGCCTGGTGCGCGACGCCGACGGCGAGGCCACGCACCTGTCCCAGTGGGCCGGGCTGGCCAAGCGGTCGCCGCTGGTGGCCGCGGTGTTCACATTCATCCTGCTCGCGCTCGCCGGCATCCCGCTGACCAGCGGCTTCGTCGGCAAGTTCGTGGTGTTCTCGGCGGCGTTCGCCAACGGGATGCAGCCGCTCGTGGTGATCGCGCTGGTGGCCAGCGCCGTGGCGGCGTTCTTCTACCTGCGGGTGATCGTGCTGATGTACTTCAGCGAGCCGGCGCCGGACGGGCCGACGGTCACCGTGCCGGGGGCGTTCACCACGGCCGCGATCACGCTGGGGGTGCTGGTCACCCTGCTGCTCGGGATCGCTCCGGCGTTCGCCCTCGACTGGGCGGGTGCGGGATCCTTCGCGCTGCGTTGACGACCGACACAGTGCGCGGACGGAGCGCGATCGTGCCCGTTACGCTGAGGTGTGGCTAACCCAACCGTTGCCTCCCTGCCGACCCGGCTTGGGCTGGACGACGCCGACCCCGAGCTGGTGAAGGCGCTGGCCGAGGGCCTGGTCCGGGTGGAGGACACGCTCCACGCGGTCGTGCACAGCGACGTCGAGTTCGTCAACCAGGCGGCGACGCACCTGGTGAAGGCCGGGGGCAAGCGGTTCCGGCCGGTGTTCACGCTGCTGTGCGCGCAGTTCGCCGGCGGCAACACCGACGCGGTGATCACCGCGGCGGCCGCGGTCGAGCTGGTGCACCTTGCCACGCTGTACCACGACGACGTGATGGACGAGGCCACCATGCGTCGCGGCGAGGCCAGCGTGAACGCCAGGTGGGACAACACGATCGCGATCCTGACCGGCGACTTCCTGTTCGCGCACGCGTCCCGGCTGGTGGCCGACCTCGGCAGCGACGCGGCCCGGATCATCGCCGAGACCATGGGCGAGCTGGTCACCGGCCAGATGCGGGAGACCGTCGGCCCGCGCGCCGGCGAGGACCCGGTCGCGCACTACCTGTCGGTGATCGCGCAGAAGACCGGCTCGCTGATCGCCACGGCCGGCCGGTACGGCGCGATGCACTCCGGCGCCACGCCGGAGCAGGTCGAGGCGCTGCACCGGTACGGCCAGCTGATCGGCACCGCGTTCCAGATCTCCGACGACGTCATCGACATCGCCTCGCCGGCCGCCGAGTCCGGCAAGACGCCCGGCACGGACCTGCGCGAGGGCGTGCAGACGCTGCCGATGCTCTACGCGCTCGCCGACCCCGCCGACGGCAGCGCCCGGCTGCGCGAGCTGCTGTCCGGCCCGATCACCGACGACGCCGCCGTCGACGAGGCGCTCACCCTGCTGCGCCACTCGCCAGGGCTGCGCCAGGCCGCCCGGACGCTTGCGGACTACGCCGCCAGGGCCAGGGCCGAGCTGGACGCGCTGCCGCCCTGCCCGGCACGGGACGCGCTCGAGCTGTTGGCACGCTACGTGGTCGCCCGCTCCCGATAGGGCCGCTCGTCCGAGGTCACGCCGGTTACGTTGCGTGTTGTCGGCCTGCAAACGGCCGGTCGCTGCTGGCCGCTCACCCGCCCGCAGTAGCCTCTTCAGGGCGGAGCACCGGAGGACACGCCCGGAGGTGGCGGGTCCTGGAGGGAGTTAGGCGATGCCGATCTTCGGGCAGGTGTGGTTATGGAGCCTGCTGGCCTTCCTGCTCGGCGCCCTGCTCTGCTGGGTGCTGCTGGTTCTCCCGGTCCGCAGGCGGATCGACGCGCTCGAGAGCCGGCTGTCGGCCATGCGGGCCGACGCCAAGGTCGGCGCGGCCACCGAGCGCGCCCGATCCGCCGAGCCGCCGTCCTCACCGCGCGGCATGGTGCCCGGCTTCGACGACACCGGCAGCCAGGACGAGATCCGGGCCGACATGCTGACCAGGGCCTACGCCGCGCAGGACATCCCGTCCACGCCGTACCGCCCCGACGAGGCCACCGAGCGCGGCGCGCTGAACCTGTCGGCCAGCGGAACCCTGGCCGAACCCACCAAGGCGCCCGCGCCCCGGACCGACCCCACCCAGTACATCGGCGCGCACAGCGCCCCGCTCGTCGAGCCGGCCGGCGAGACACCGTCCGGCCCCGGCCGCGACTGGTTCGACGAGCCGGGCGCCCAGCAGCAGCGCCGCGGCGACCACCACCTGATCGACGACGATGACGCCGATGAGCGCGGCACGATCTTCACCCAGCGCACCACGCCGATCCCGGCCGAGGTGATCCGCCAGATCGACGAGGCCGGCAAGGCCGCGGCCGACGACTCCCTGGTCGACGACCTCGGCGACGACCCGGCCGCACCCCCGTCCGAACCCGCACCGCCCGCATCGTCCCCGCCGCCCCCGCCGGCCGCCGAGCCCGCGGCCCCACCCGAGTCCACTGTGGACCAGCTGCCGAAGCGCCGGCCGCAACACTCGGTGGATCCCGAGACCCGCCAGTTCGAACGCCACCGCCAGCGCGTCGAGCCCCCCGCCGCGGTCACCCTCGACGCGATCCTCGCCGGCAACCGGTCCGATGTAGACACCCCACCGCCCACCCCCGAACCCGAGCCCGAGCGCGCACCCGACCCCGAGCCCGTCGCCAAGCGGGACGATCCGATCTCGCTGGTCACCAAGGCCAACAACCGCCACACCATCGAACCCAAGGTGCTGCACGGGGCATCCACCGAACCGGAGCTGACCCCGAGCGCGCTCCCCAAGCGCATCCCGTCCAAGCCGCAGCACCGGACCCCGTTCGGCGTGCAGACCGTCTCACCCGCCGGCGCGCACGCCGCCCAGACCGGCGAGCGGATCCGCTCCCTGTTCGAGCCCATGGTGCCCGCCGAGAGCGAGCAGCCCGCCGTCCCCCCACCCCCGCACCGCCTCCGCGCCGCCACCGCGACGGCCACCGCCACCCGCCCCAGCGCCCCCGGCCCGTTCGGCCCCGGCTCGGCGATGCCCCTCCCCGGCGGCGCCTCCCCCTCCCCGGAGTTCACCGTCAAGGCCAGCGTCACCGCCCTGCGCTACTGCACCCCCGACTCCCCCCAGTTCGGCCGAACCGTCGCCGAAGTCTGGTTCCGCTCCGCCGCCGACGCCGAACGCGTCGGCTTCCGGCCGGTGGGTAACTAGCGGTTACGCCGACGGTCGCTGCCCGCAGGGGCAAGCTATTCGGCCCCCGGGCACCTGGTCGGCGCATCGGCCGCTGACGGATGATTGCCGGTGGGAGGGGGTGGTCCACCGATGCGTGAACTGTTCCCCCGGGCACCCACCGAGCAGCCGGCGCATCGGCACGACTCCCCGCCGTTGAAGCGGCCGACCGCCGGTCCCGCGATTCTCGGCTTGCAACACCAGGCCGGGAATCGCGCGGTGACCGGACTGTTCGTCCAAGGGTCGGGAGGCCCGACCCTGCAACGGCTCGCGCTGCAGGACGGTCCGCCGCTCGCCCCCGGCCACTACCGCTACGGCTCGGCGATCCTGGGTCTTGCGCCGGCCGCCATGCGCACGTTTCTCGCCGGCATGGCCGGGACCGATGGGCTCGAGGCGGAACGCAAGTGGCAGCAGGGTTTTGTCGCCGACATGCGGGCCACGACCACTGGCGGGCACTCGTACGAGGACCCGGAGCTCAAGCAGTCGGTCAAGGTCGAACCCACGCTGGCAACCAATGCCGAACGCGCCCAGGCCGACGTCGAGAGCCAGGCCGCCGCGGCTCAGGCCCAGTTTCAGCAGCAGTTGCTCGGCTCGGTCCGCGGCATGCTCGCGTCCAGCGAGCAGAAGATCGAGGGGGAGGCGCGCCGGTACGGATTCCCTGATCATGACTCGATCTTCAATCCCAAACCGTTGACCGCCGGGCAGGCCGCCCTCGGTCCGTCGATGCCGGGCGGCGACGACGTGCGCGGGGCGATCCGGGCGGCCAAGGAGTTGCTCGACGGCAAGCGGAAGGTCCGCAAGGCGCGCGAGTCCGTCGCCAAGTTGGGCCCGCTTCTCGGCGACGCGGCACGGCCCAACACCTTGGAGCCGGTGCTCAGCGAGTACCACTCGTTGCGGCAGAAGCACTTCACGAAGTTTCCGATCCTGGCCGCACTGGAGCGCAACGAGGAACGCTTGGCGGAGATGGCCTCCGGTGCGCAGTTCGCCGGTCCGGGATCCACCGGTCCCGCCGCCTCGGCCGCGTTGGCCAAGGCCAAGGAGGAGATGCGCAAGGAGATCGCCGACAAGCTCAGCAACATCGCATACGTGCGGTCCCGGATGGACGAGCCGGACAAGGTCGACAAGTTCTGGCTGGACCCGGCGTTGCGGGAGAGCACCAAGCGCGGCCTGGCCATAGCGCCGCCGACGCTTCCGCACGCGGCGATCGAGGACAAGGTGCGGCGGCTGACCGCGGACGCCGAGTTCGAGGCCAAGCTCAAGGCCGTGATGGGCACCGGACTGCTGGTCCTGTCCTTCGTCCCGGGGGTCGGCGCCGTCGCCGGCGCGGCCGGCCTGCTGATGGGTGCGGTGGACGTGATCGGTGCGTTCCAGGAGTACTACTGGGAGGAGGCGGCCGCGGGGACCTCCCTGGAGAAGGCGGAGGCCATCTCGCAAACCGAGCCGTCGCTGTTCGGGCTCGCCCTGTCGATCGCCACCGGGCTGCTCGAGGGGGTCGCCGAGGCGAAGGCACTTGAGGGCGCCATCGGCGTGTTCAAGGCCGTCCGTTCCGCGTACCGCGAAGCCAGGGCGGCGGCCGTGGTCGCCAACGCAGGATCCGGAGCCGCGAAGGCCGCCGGTGCGGCCGATCTGGTCGCCGCGTCCGAGAAGCTGCGGACCACCGCCGACCAGGCGGCCGGTAAACCCGGACTCGGTGACCGGATTCTGGCCGACCTGCCCGCGGACGCCCGGTCGGCCGCCCGGAGCTTGGACCAGTCCCTCAAGGTGATCAAAGACCCGGCGCTCAAGGAGCTCGTTCGCAGGGGGGACCGGGCCGTCACGTCGGACGGCGAGACCCTGATGGACCTGGCGATCAACGACCCGCACGGGCTGGCGGAAGACTTCGCCGAATGGCAGCGCGGCGAGTCCGGCAAGCGGTTCGAGGACTGGCTGCGCGACGTCAAGCAGATGCACCCGCACGGGATCCTCACCGATCCGGCCGGGGTGGTGGAGTGGGGTCTGGACGCCGCGGGAGCCAGGCGCAGCTACGAGGCCTGTCTCCGGGAGGATCCGGCCCGCGAGGCCGGGATCTACCGCGACCCGGCAACCGGCGAGCACGTGTGCGTGCAGGGCTCGGCGTCGTTCGTGGCGACCAGCTGGATGGCCGATGCCGACAACCTACGCGGAGGCGTCCGGCCAAGGTGGGAGATGGTGATCCATCACCACCCGAATCGCGGGCTGGCCATCGACCGACTTCCTTCGATGGAGGACTTCGCGCACATCACCCATGAGCAGCGGGCCGTGGGCACGCAACACCCGGTGCGGTCGCTGATCACCTGGACGGATCCGGTGTCCGGGATCAGGTTCGAGACCGAGTTCGGATACACGCCGGGAGCGCCCCGCCCGTACTGGGCGCGATACCGGGTCGACGACGGCACGTTCCGTACCGCCAGCTTCCAGGGTCCGCCATTCGGCAGCGGGAGCGCCGAGTACCAGCAGTTCCTCGACTCGTTCACGGCGCGGCCGACCCATCCCGTCCCCGGCGGGAACCTGCCTCCGGTCACCGCGCCGCCGCGACGCTGACGCCGGCCGGCAACCGCTCAGTTGACCGTCCAGGTGTCGTTGCCGCGCAGCAGCGCCTGCAGGTTGGCCGGGCGCTTGGCGCGGGCGTCGGCGACCTGGGTGCGGGCGAGGTCGTCGTACGTGGGGCGGGAGACGTTGCGGAAGATGCCGGTGACCGTGTGCGAAAGGTCCTGTGTGGACAGTTGGGACAGGGCGAAGGCATAGCTGGGGTCGGCCACGGTGGGATCGTGCACGAGCACCGCTTCCTCGCCGACTTCGGAGATCTTGGCGACCTCGAGTCCGGCGAAGCCGGCGCGGACCACGCCGTACTCGCCCTGGGCGCCGAAGCGGACGGGCTCGCCCGGGACGAGGGGGATCAGCCGGCGCTCGCGCTCGCCGGCCTCCTTGAGCACGTCGAAGGCGCCGTCGTTGAAGATGGGGCAGTTCTGGTAGATCTCCACGAACGCGCTGCCCCGGTGCTGGGCGGCGGCGGTGAGGATCTCGGTCAGCTGCGCCCGGTCGTTGTCGAGCGTGCGCGCGACGAACGTGGCGTCCGCACCCAACGCGAGGGAGACGGGGTTGAACGGGTGGTCGAGGGAGCCCATCGGGGTGGACTTGGTGACCTTGCCCTCCTCCGAGGTGGGCGAGTACTGGCCCTTGGTCAGCCCGTAGATGCGGTTGTTGAACAGCAGGATCTTGAGGTTGACGTTGCGGCGC
>NZ_DASZCQ010000214.1:0-13334 GCF_035942955.1 Actinophytocola sp.
GGCCGGGGCCGCGGGCGCCGCGCCGAGCCCGGCTGAGGCGGCGGCCGCGGCCGTCGCCGCTTTCGCTGTCAGGCCAAGGACATTTCGTCGGGTGTGCAGGTCGAGGTGAGCGCGCAAGAAGTCGGGACGCATGGCCCCGCAGCCTACTCGGCGACCGCCCGCTCGAGTACGGCGAAAATCCGATCGACATCGGCGGTCTCCGTTCGCCAGTTGCTGAACGCCGCCCGCAGCGCGGGGACGCCGTCGTAGACGGTCGGCGTCAGGAACGCCTCCCCGGTGTCGGCGACGGCCCCGGCGACCGCATGGACGTCTCCGGGAACGCTGAAGCACACCACGTTGAGGCGCACCGGCGCACACAGCCGCACCCCGGGCAGCTCCGCCAGCCGCGCGCCCAGGTCGCGGGCGGACGCGATGTTCCGGGCCACGATCTCCCGATGCCCCGCCACGCCGTACGCGGTCAGCGAGAACCACGCGGTCAGCGCGCGCAGTCGCCGCGAGCTCTCCGGCGTCAGGTGCACGAACTCCGGACGCTCGCCGGGCTCGCCGAGGTACGCCGCGGAGTTCTGGAACACCTCGACCTGAAGATCACGCCGCCTGGTGAACTGCAGGCCCGAGTCGTACGGGACGTTGAGCCACTTGTGCAGGTCCACGCACACCGAGTCCGCCTCGGCCAACCCGTCGAGGAGGTGGGCATGCTCGTCCGACAGCACGGCCAGACCCCCGAACGCCGCGTCCACATGCAACCAGAACGGGTGCCTGCGCTTCAGCTCGGCAATCGCCCGCAGATCGTCGAAGTCTCCGGTGTTGACCGTCCCCGCATTGGCCACCACGATCGCCGCCCGCCCCCCGAGCCCGGCCAGCGCGGCGTCCAGCGCCGCGACGTCGACCGCCTCCCGCCCGTCGAGCACCGGGAGCGTGCGCATCCGATCCCGGCCGATCCCGGTCATCGCCAACGCCTTGTAGATGCTCGAATGCGGCCGCCCGGACAGGACGGAAACCTCGCCGATCGCCGAGACTCCTTCCCGGGCAACGGAAACGCCCTGCCGTTCACCCAGCCACTCCCGCGCGATCGCCAGCCCGACGACGTTCGACATCGTCGCCCCCGTGACGAACGCCCCCGAATGCGCCGCGTCCAGCCCGAGCACCTCGCGCAGCCAACCAACCGTCTCCCGCTCCAGGTCGGCCGCCGAAGAGTCCACACTAGACACGACGTTCTGATCGTACGCGCTCGTCAACCAATCCCCGGCAACCGCGGCCGGCGTCGCGCCACCGGTGACGAACCCGACGTACCGCGGCCCGGCGCTCCCCGAGAACCCCGGATCCCACCGCCGCGCGAACCGCTCCAGCGCACCCGCCAGCCCGACCCCCTCCCGCGGCAACGGATCCGGGACGAACTCGCCGGGCCGCCGAGCCACGGCCCGCTCACCCAACCCACCGAGCACCCGCTGCGCGAAACCCCGCGTCGCGTCCAACAGCCCAGGCAACCCGGCCAGATCATCCGCAAGTCGGCCATGCACGCCCCAGCACGCTAGTCCCCGCCCGCCGCCCCTGTCGTGAGCCAATCCCCGACAATTGGACCGCTCCACCCCACCCCACACTCCGACTTATCCACACCCGCCCCCTTGTGGACAACTCGCCCAAAGTTGATCTACCCCGCCGCCCTCGCCGCTAAAATGGCAGCCGGGCCCCCACCCAGTTCTTGGGGTGGGGGGTGGGTTCGTGGGCCCGACGGGGTGGACAAATCGACGTCCACATGGCGAAAGGTTTGGGGGACAACGGTTTCTAGCGGGCGGAGGAGCCGACTGTCGAGTGTGGACTATTGGGAGGCGTGCAGGCCGCGCAGGACGATGCTGAGGCCGCGGCGGAACTCTTCGTCGGGCGGGATGGGTTGGGCATGGCGGGCGGTTTGGGCGAGGAGGGGGAACTCGGCCGGGGGGAGGTTGGCCATGGCGGTGGTGCCCGGGCCGGACAGGGCGCCGAGGTGCTCGAGCTGGATGGAGCCGATCACGTACTTGAGCAGCGTGCGCAGCGCGATGGCGCGGTGTGGGCCGGTGAATCCGCCGTCGGTGAGGGCGGCGAGGACGGCTTCGGACCAGCGCAGCAGGCTGGCGGTGGTGTGCCGGTGGGTCATGGTGAGCGGCACGACGGCCGGGTGCGCGCCGACGGCGTCGCGGACGCGTTCGACGAGGATGGTGACCTGACGGGCCCATGAGGCGCGCGGCGGGCGGGTGGTGTCGACGTCCGACAGGACGAGGTCGACGACGAAGCCCTCGAGCTGTTCGCGGTCGGTCACGTAGCGGTAGAGCGACATCGTGCCCATGCTCAGCTCGGCCGCGACCGCGCGCATGGACAGCCCGGCGAGGCCGTCGCGATCGATGACGGCGAGTGCGGCGGCGGCGATCCGGGTTGTGCTGAGCGACTTGGGGCGTGGCATTTCCTTGACAGCGTACGTCATACGCTCTTACTTTGGGAATAAGCGTACAGAGCACGCTAACGAGGGAGAGCGCGATGTCCGCGCGAATCGAGGCCGGGGCCGTGCTGGTCGAACGTGAGCTGCAGCCGGTGGTGGGGGCGCCGGTGCGGGTACCGGACTCCGGGCGGCTGGTTCATCTGCAGTTCCGGAGGTTCGCCGGGTGCCCGGTGTGCAATCTGCATCTGCGGTCGATCGTGTTGCGGCACAACGAGATCGTCGCCGCGGGAGTGCGCGAGGTGGTGGTGTTCCACTCGTCGCCGGAGGAGCTGCGGACGCACGTGGCCGATCTGCCGTTCGCGGTCGTGGCCGACCCGGACAAGCGGCTGTACACGGAGTTCGGGGTGGAGTCGGCGCCGCGGGCGCTGCTCGACCCACGCGCCTGGGGTCCGATCCTGCGGGGGATCCTGCGCGACCTGGGTCCGGTTCTGCGGGGCCGGCGCCGGGCTCCGAAGCCCAACCCGGACGGCGGCCGGCTCGGGCTGCCCGCCGACTTTCTGATCTCTCCCGCCGGCCGGGTGGTTGCCGGCAGGTACGGCGAGCACGCCTACGACCAGTGGTCGGTCGACGAGCTGCTGTCGCTGGCCCGGTCGAATCCCGTGGACAGGATGGGGCCACGGCGGCGAGACTGCCCGGCGTGGATCGACAGAGCTGGGCTGAGTACGCGCTGCTGATGATCGATGCGCAGCGTGACTTCTGGCCGGACGCGGTCGCCGGCACGGCACCCGGCCTCCCGGCCGCGGTCACACGGCTGCTCGAGCGGTGCCGCGAGGCCGGCATCGACGTGGTGCACGTCAGGGCCGAGTTCCGGCCGGACCGCAGCGACTGGATCGCGCGCTACCGGTTGCGCGGCAACATCCCGTGCGTGTCCGGCACTCCCGGCGCCGAGCCGTTGCCGTTCGCCGCCGAGCGGCCCGGCGAGCTCGTCGTGCGCAAGCAGAGCTTCGACGCGTTCCTGCGCGCCGACCTCGACGCGCTGCTTCGCGCCCGTGGCAAGCGGTTCCTGTTCGTGGCCGGCCTGGTGACGTCGACCTGCGTCCTGTTCACCGCCGCCTCGGCCACGCAGCTGGGCTACCTCGTCGCGGTCGTGCGGGACTGCTGTGCGGACCGCGAGGGCATGCACGAGCAGACGCTGGAGGCGTACCCGTTCGTGTTCTCCACCACCGAGTCGGCGAGCCTGCTCGACGACCGTGCCGGCTGGGACCGCCAGCTCGCCCGGCTGAGCGCTTAGTGCGCCGGTCGACGTCTGTCCAAAAGCGACACCACGCGCCCGCCGGGAGTCTCCGGTGACAGCAGGGCGGGGGGCGTGCCGTCGGGAGTGCGGGCGGTGACGGTGCGGAACAGGTCGGGCGGAACCCGGCACTGCTCGATCAGGATGCGGTCGTCAATGCCTTCCTGGGCAAGCAGTTCGACCGCCCGGGGCAGCAGCGAGGGCTGCTCGATGGTGTTGATCAGGCCGGGCTCGTCGCGCCGCCAGCCGCGGGCGGAGACGGTGGCCATGGCGTTGCGGTAGGATACCTCGCCGAGCCGGCCAAGGCGGCGCGCCCGGTACAGCAGGGCCTGCATGCTCACACCCCACTGCTCCTTGAGCCTGGCCAGAGTGAGCCAGGCGCGGCCGCCCATGGTGGCGGGCAGCCGCTCCCGAATCTCGGCGGCGGGCATCAGCAGCTCGGCGGCGAACCGGTGGGCCTGGTCCTCCACGACCCGGCCGCCTGGCTCGGCGTCGGCGTGCATGACCAGGTGGCCCAGCTCGTGGGCGACGTCGAAGCGCTGCCGGTAGTAGTCGCGCTTGATCGGGTTGAGCACCACCACCGGGCGCAGCCGGCTGTCGAAGGAGTACGCGTCCACGCTCGCGGTCTGGGGCGGGCTGAACACCACGAGCACGCCATGGTTCTCCAGCAGCCGGACCAGGTGCCCAACCGGGCCCGGCCCCAGACCCCAGCGCTCCCGAACGAGCCGGGCCGCCCGTTCGGGGTCGCCGTCGGCGGTGACCGGGTGGCTGGGCACGTCCGGCTCGGGGAACTCGACGTGCCGCTCCAGGGTGGTGGCGATGTCGGTGGCCAGCTGACCGTAGGCGAACGCCTGGTCGCGGACGAGCTGGCTGGTCGAGCGCAGCGAGCGGAAGTGCGGCGTGGCGCTCAGCGCGGCGACGTCATCGGGTCGGGCGGCGAAGAACCCTGGCTCGACCGACAGGGCCAGCGCCAGCTGGGCGACGGTCGCGGCGGTCGGCCGCTTGGCCCCGGACTCCCAGGCCGCGACGGCCGTCGGGCTCTTGTCCACCCGGGTGGCGAGGTCGCTCTTGCGCAGCCCGGCCAGGTGGCGGGCGAGGGTCAGGCGGGCGCCGTCGAACAGGGCGGCGACCTCGGCCGCTCGATCCGAGGCGCGGGTCCGTCCGGTCAACGCTCACCGGTCGCAAGGTGACGGCGCAGCTGAACGGGAGCGTCGGGGGAGGTGTCGAGGGCGGCGGGCAGCGGCGTGCCGTCGTACCGGCGGGCGCCTTCGGCCGGCGCGGTGCGGAGAAGATCCTCGTACCAGTGCCAGGCCGCACCGCCGCCGACGTTCAGGCGCGGCCAGCCAAGCGCCAGCTCGACGTCACCATGATCGACATCCTGGGAGTGCGCCACCACCAGGGTGGTGCGGTCGAGCTCGGTGCGCCGGACGAGCAGCGCCTCCAGGCCGCCCAACTCGGCGGCGACCGCCCCGTCGAACAGCGACGGCTGCGCCGGATCGGGGTTGCGCTGCAGGGCGACCCGCTGCTTGGTCAGGCTCTTGCTGGTCCAGGGCACCTGGTCGATCCGGCCGTACGGGACCGAGGCCAGCAGCCAACGGACGTTCCGCCAGGCCCAACCGGGACTTCCGTTGAGGTCGGCGCGCTCCACCAGATCGGTGGGCAGGTCCGGCATCGTCGCGATGTCCAGCTCGGTGAGGTGCGCGTGCAGCAGGTCGAGGCTGACCGTGGCGTCGCCGCCGTCCCGCACGGCGTAGCGGTCGCAGGCGAACACCCGGTCCAGCCGGTCCCGGAACAGGGTGAAGCGCGTCATTCCCGCCCAGGTGTGGTCGAAGCCGGCTTCCTCGGAGTAGATCTCCAGCGTGGCGGCGGTGGCCGACCGGTATGCCCAGCGGATGCCGTCGAGTACCCCGGCCTCGGTCAGGGCCGCAACGACCTCGCGCTGCGCACTCATAGCGCAAAACTACACCGCTGCCAGTAGATCGTGCGGCAAAATGAACCGGCGTGTCGCCGGTCAGCTCTTGGCCGCCTTGCTGGCCTTCTTGAAAGCCCGGACCGCGGCCAGGCTCTCGTCGTTGGTGACGTCGGCGATCGAGCGGTGCGAGCCCTTCTCGCCGTAGTCGCCGGCGGCCTCCCGCCAGCCCTTCGCTTTGAGCCCGCGCTGCTTGCCAAGCAGAGCAAGGAAGATCTTGGCCTTCTGCTCGCCGTAGCCCGGAAGGGCCTTGAGCCGGCGGAGGACCTCCGGCCCGTCCGGGTTGCCGCGCGTCCAGATCTGCTCGGCGTTGCCGTCGTAGTGCTCGAGGATGTGCTGGCAGAGCGCCTGGACCCGCTTGGCCATCGAGCCGCCGTAGCGGTGGATCGCCGGCGGCGTCGTGCAGATGGTGGCGAACTTCTCCGGGTCGTACTCGGCGATCGTCTTGGCGTCGAACGCGCCGATCCGGTCGATGATCTTCTTCGGCCCGAGGAAGGCGTGCTCCATCGGGTACTGCTGATCGAGCAGCATCCCGGTCAGCAGCGCCAGCGGTTCCCGATCCAGCAGGGCGTTCGCGTCCGGGTCGTGAGTCAGCCACAGCGCCATGCGGCCAATAATGGCATTACCGGGCGGCAGGGCGCTCTTAGGATCAAGCGCATGCTCAAGCCCGACTATCCGATCACTACGGCGCGCCTGCTGCTGCGGCCGTTCGTGCTGGCGGATCTCGACGTGCTGTACGACATTCAGTCCCGGGCGGACGTGGCGCGGTACCTGTACTGGGGGCCGCGCACGCGCGAGGAGGTGGCCGACAAGCTCGCGGAGCGGACCGGGATGACGGTGCTGGAGAAGGCGGGCGACAGCCTGGTGCTCGCCGTCGAGCTGCGCGCGACGGGCGCGCTGATCGGCGATGTCAACCTGTTTTGGCTCAGTGAGGAGCACAGCCAAGGTGAGTTCGGCTTCGTCCTGCACCCCGACCACCACGGCCACGGCTACGCCGGCGAGGCGGCCACCGAGATGCTGCGCCTGGGGTTCGAGGGTCTCGGGCTGCACCGGATCACCGGCCGGGCCGACGGTCGCAACACGGCCTCCGCCCGGGTGATGGAGAAGCTGGGCATGCGCCGGGAGGCGTACTTCGTGCAGAACGAGTTCGTCAAGGGTGAGTGGACCGACGAGGTGGTGTACGCCATGCTCGCCAGCGAGTGGGCGGACCGGTGAGCCGCGGCCGTTAGCAGTACGCTTGTACCGTATGCAAGCGTGAGAGGAGCTGTCCGGCACATGGCGAAGATCAAGGTCGAGGGGACGGTCGTCGAGCTAGACGGCGACGAGATGACCCGGATCATCTGGAAGTTCATCAAGGACAAGCTGATCCACCCGTACCTCGACGTCAACCTGGAGTACTACGACCTGGGCATCGAGCACCGGGACGCCACCGACGACCAGGTGACCGTGGACGCGGCCAACGCGATCGCCCGGCACGGCGTCGGGGTCAAGTGCGCCACGATCACGCCGGACGAGGCCAGGGTCGCCGAGTTCGGCCTGAAGAAGATGTGGCGCAGTCCCAACGGCACGATCCGCAACATCCTCGGCGGGGTGATCTTCCGCGAGCCGATCGTCATCGGCAACATCCCGCGGCTCGTGCCGAGCTGGACCAAGCCGATCATCATCGGCCGCCACGCGCACGGCGACCAGTACAAGGCCACCGACTTCAAGGTGCCCGGCCCCGGCACGCTGACCGTGACCTACACGCCGGCCGACGGCGGGCAGCCGATGGAGTTCGAGGTCGCCCAGTACCCCGAGGGCGGCGGCGTCGCGCTGGCGATGTACAACCACCGCAAGTCCATTGAGGACTTCGCGCGGGCCTCGTTCCGCTACGGGCTCGAGCGCAAGTTCCCGGTCTACATGTCCACCAAGAACACGATCCTCAAGGCCTACGACGGCATGTTCAAGGACGTGTTCGCCGAGATCTTCGACAACGAGTTCAAGGCCGACTTCGAGGCCGCCGGGCTGACCTACGAGCACCGGTTGATCGACGACATGGTGGCCGCCGCGCTGAAGTGGGAGGGCGGCTACGTCTGGGCGTGCAAGAACTACGACGGCGACGTGCAGTCCGACACCGTGGCGCAGGGCTTCGGTTCGCTGGGCCTGATGACCTCGGTGCTGATGACCCCGGACGGCAAGGTCGAGGCCGAGGCCGCGCACGGCACCGTGACCAGGCACTACCGCCAGCACCAGGCCGGCAAGCCGACCTCGACCAACCCGATCGCGTCGATCTTCGCGTGGACCAGGGCGCTGGAGGCGCGCGGTCACATGGACGGCACCCCGGACGTCGTCCGGTTCGCCGAGACCCTCGAACGAGTGATCATCGAGACCGTGGAGAGCGGCAAGATGACCAAGGACCTCGCCCTGCTCATCGGGCCGGACCAGCAGTGGCAGACCACCGAGGAGTTTCTGGCCACGCTGGACGAGAACCTGCGAGCCAGAATGGCCTCGGCCTGAGGCCGGCGAGCTGCGGCGATGGGCGCGATCCCGGGATTCGGCGGACGAGGAACGCGTCCATCGCACTTGCTCACCCTGAGTTGACCATTTATACCTGATTGTGGTCAGGCCGCGTCGGGATCGGGAGCGTGCATCATGGCCCTCTTTGCTCCTCAGCGAAATGTGGTGATCGGGGCAGCTGTCGTGGGGGTGCTGGTGCTCTACGTCCTCGGCTCGGAGACCCGGCCCGACCAGGACGCCGGGTCGACCGCGAACCCCTCGCAGTGCCGGATCGCGTCGACCGTGGACGGGCTGCGGGTCCGGTCCGCGCCCACCCTCGACTCCGCGATCGTCGACCGGCTCAACAGCGGGGATGAGACCGACGCGGACAAGGTCGTGGAGAACGGTTTCCGCAAGATCGGTGAGGGTCGGTGGGTGTCGGCCGAGTTCACCAGGCCGCTGCCCGGCCGCGACTGCGGCTGAGCGCGTTCGTCCAATCGGTACACTCGTCCGCCGGTGACCGGCACAATGGCACCCGTGCGTGCCACCTTGATCATCCTGGCGCTGGTGGCCGTTGCCGCCCTCACCGCGGCGTGCGGCCAGCAGGTGGCCGGCGACGCCAAGGCCGCCGAGAACCGGATCGCGGGAGCGCCGACGACCAAGAAGTCGACCACGCCTTCGAAGCGACCGAGCAGCACCTCGCGCCCGACGAGCTCGCGGCCGCCCTCGTCGGACCGGCTGCTGGCCGGACTCGCCGGCACCTGGGAGGGCGAGTACACCTGCGCCCAGGGCACCACCGGTCTGAGGCTGCTCATCAGCCCGCCCGAGGACGGGTCGTTGCCGGCGACCTTCGCGTTCTTCGCCCTGCCGGAGAACCCGGCGGCCAAGGAGGGCGCCTACTCGATGGTCGGCACCGTCACCCCGAGCGGGCAGCTGGTGTTCAAGCAACAGCAGTGGATCAACCAGCCGGACGGCTATGTGATGGTCGACATCGCCGTGACCAGTCCGATCGAGGAGGACACCAGGCAGCTGTCCGGCGACGTGCTCGCCGGGCCGTGCAAGGGCTTCTCCGTCCGCCGCCGCTGATCGTGCGGGCGGGCCGGCGCCGAGACCGGGCCGGGGGGTCGGTGTCTCCCTCGCCCTCAGGTTGAGTTCAACATTTGTCGGTGGGTCGGTCTAGCGTCCGCGTCGTGTTCTCCGCATCCACGCTCGCCGCCTTCCTGGCCGCCGGCCTGGTGATCGTGCTGCTGCCCGGTTCCGGTCAGGCGCTTGTGCTGGCCCGCAGCCTCGCCGGTGGGTTCCGCGCCGGGCTCGCCGCCACCTGCGGCCTCAACACCGGCACCGTGCTGCACGCCGTGGCCGCCGGGTTCGGATTGTCGGCGGTGCTGGCCACGTCCGCCACGGCGTTCACCGTGATCAAGTTGGTCGGCGCGGGGTATCTGGTGCTGCTCGGTGTGCTGACCTGGCGGGCGGGCGTCCGGACCGCGCCCGCCGGTGGTGCGCGTCAGGGCGGCTACCTGAGCGCGGTGCTCATCGGGGTGCTCAACCCCAAAGTGGCCCTGTTCTTCCTGGCGTTCCTGCCCCAGTTCGTCGACCCCGGGCGCGGCGCGGTGCTGGCCCAGTTCCTCGTGCTCGGGCTGATCCTGGCCGCGCTGAGCGTGGCCTGGGACTGCGTGCTGAGCCTGGCGGCACACGCCGTCTCGCTGGGGCTCACGGCCAGCCAGCGGGTGGCCAGGTGGCGGGCCCGGATCACCGGAGGCTTATTCGTCGGGCTCGGTGTCCGGCTGGCATTCGCCGAGCAACGGTGACCGGCCTAGGCTGCCGCGCGTGCTGACGGTGACCACGGTCAACGTCAACGGATTTCGCGCGGCCGTGAGGAAGGGGTTCGTCGACTGGCTCGCCGCGACCGCGGCCGACGTGGTGTGCGTGCAGGAGGTTCGGGCCGATCCGGCGCGGCTGCCGCCGGAGGTGGGCGCTTCGGCCGGGGCGGTCGGTGGCGCACGCCGAGTCTCCCGTCAAGGGGCCGGACGGGGTGGCCGTGTACACCCGCGCGCCGGTGGACAGCGTGCGCATCGGGTTCGGCTCCGCGGAGTTCGACGCCAGCGGTCGCTACCTCGAGGTGCGGCTGCCCGGCCTGCTGGTGGTCAGTCTGTGCGTGCCCAGCGGGGTGGTCGGCACGCCAAGCAGGACACCAAGGAACGCTTCATGGCCGAGTTCCTGCCGTACGTGGCCGAGTTGCGCGACAAGGCCGCGGCGAGCGGGCACGAGGTGCTGCTGTGCGGCGACTGGACATCGCGCACCGGGAGGCGGACCTCAAGGCATGGAAGGCGAATCGGCGCAACTCCGGGTTCCTGCCGCACGAGCGGGCCTGGCTCGGCCGGGTCTTCGACGAGGTCGGCTACGTCGACGTCGTCCGCCGCCTGCATCCCGACACACCCGGTCCGTACTGTGTTCACCCGCCCACCATCCCCCACCGCGTCCCCGGTCTGGTGGTCGTTCCGGGGCAAGGCGTTCGACAACGACGCCGGCTGGCGCATCGACTACCAGGTGGCCACCCCGGGGCTTGCCGAGCGCGCCGTGTCGGCGGTGGCGCAGCGCGCGGCCAGCTACTCCGCGCGCTGGTCCGACCATGCTCCGGTGACGATTCGCCACGACTGGCCGTAAGGCCGTGGGGCGGCACGTGACCGCATGCCGCCCCACATGCTCTCGCTG
Organism: Actinophytocola sp.; assembly: GCF_035942955.1. Classification (GTDB taxonomy): domain Bacteria; phylum Actinomycetota; class Actinomycetes; order Mycobacteriales; family Pseudonocardiaceae; genus DASYTH01. The sequence goes on from NZ_DASZCQ010000214.1 coordinate 10,858, forward strand.
ATCAGACTCCGGCGACCGACGCGATCCAGCTGCGGTACCGGGTGATGTTGGTGTAGTTCGTCACGGTGGAGCGGTTGCTCGTCGATGCCACGCCAACCTGACGTCCGGACCCGAACATCGGACCGCCGGAGTCGCCGCCGGCCGCGATGCCGTCGATGCGCGTCGCCTGCACGGCGATGCCGCCGAAGGCGTCCCTTGCGTTGACCGAGGTGACCCGGACGTTGGCGAACTTCAACGTGCGGGACTGGCAGTTGATCTCCGGCTGGTTGGTGCAGGTGGCGCCCCAGCCGTAGATCTGGACCGTCTGGCCCACCGCCACGTTGGACGTGGTGCCCAGCGGCGAGTAGGTCGCCGACACGCTGCGGTCGAGTTGGACGATGGCGAGGTCCGCGGTGGAGTGCCGGAAGACCGCGACGCCGGTCGCCATGGTGCCGCCGGCGAACTGGTCGAGGCTGCCGATTCGGAACGTGTGCGCGCTGGCCGGGCTTCCTACGCAGTGCCGAGCGCTGAGGATGTACCTCGGCGCGATGATGGTGGCGCTGCACCGCTGCTGGCCGTTGAAGAACATGCGGGCGGCCCACGGCGCATTGGTCGCCTGACCGCCGCCGATGATCATCGGAGCGACGCCGGGGTCCGGATCCGGCGGTGGGGTGGCGTGCGCGGCCGGTACCACACCGACCAGGGCGAGCACTGCTCCCGCGATGGTGAGGGCAAAACGGAATGTCTTCATGAGACGATTTCTCGATTCTGCGGCTGTCGCCGCTGCAGGGTGAATCGGGAACGACCGGGCCTGGCACATCGGCCCGGACGCACGAGGTCGAACGGGGTGTGCCCGTTCGACCACGTTGCGCACGGTCACTCTGTCACCCGATTGGCGTGCTCGCAAGGGAGGAAAGTAGGGAGGAATTCACCGCCGTCGGGCACCCGCGGAATTTCATCAATGAGCTGAATGGTTCGACGTCATTCATTGGCAAATGACCGGGAATGGGTGCTCGCCCTGGCCCGTGATGCGCGCCTGACCTTGGGGGTTGTGCGGTCGGCCCTCGGGGGTGACCCCCATGTCGATGGCCGCCGGGCGGGCGCTACGCTCGCCGGCCATGAGCAGTCGGCTCGATCCGAGGGTGTTACCGGGGTTGACGACTTCGGTAGTTTCTTGACCGTCTACGATCCCCCAATCGGGTGAAACCACAGCCGGTGACAGTCCAGGAGGCGCGGACAGTGCGCAACCCAGTTGCCCACGATGGTGTTCACAGGATCCGAGCGCTGACGGCCCGCACGGCCGCGGTCCTGACCCTGCTTCCCGCTCTGCTCGTGGCCACCGCCGTGGCCGCGGCCGCCGACCCCACCGTCGCCGTCGCCGAGGAGCGCCTCTCCGTCGGCCTTGCCGGTCCGGTCGGCATCGTTGCCGTCATCCTCGGCGCCGGCGGCCTGCTGATCGGCCTCGTCCGCCGCCGCCGCACGCTGCGCTCCGCCGCCATCCCCGCCCCCCGCCCCACCCCCGCCGAACCCGCCCGCACCGACACCACGGTCTAAGCCGGCGAAGGCCACCTCCCTCCCCGCACACCAAGGCCACCTTCACCATCCCCCAGCGTGAAGGCCACCTTCACCCGCCCAGGACGAAGGTCACCCCACTCGCCAGAACGAAGGCCACCTTCACTCGTTCCTGCACGAAGGTCACCTTCGCTCCGGGGCGGGTGGCGATGGTGGCCCTTCCTCGGCGCCCGAAGGTCACCTCCGCTCGGGCTCGTCCGCTCGGGCTCGCCGGCTGAGCAAAGTCACCCTCACTCTGTTGCGCATGAGGGCCACCTTCGTGCCTTGTGGACCGCATGAAGGTCACTCTTGCTCGTCCTGCCTGACGACACCCTCGGTGCCGACGAATGCAGTAGGTGGCCTTTGCCGGTGCGCACGAAGGCCCACCATCGCCCCGGAGGCTGAAGGCCACCTTCGCTCTCGGTGGGCGGCACAGCGACAGGCGGCGAAGGTGGATGTTGTTCGGTGGTGCGAGTGAGGGCCACCTTCACTCGCTCCTGCCCGGTGAAGGTCACCTTGGCTGCGGGCGGGCGGTGAAGGTGGCTGTTGGGGTGCGTGCTGGTCACCTCCGTTTGGGTTGGCTGGGCCAAGGTCACCTTCGTTTGGGTTGGCGGGGCGAAGGTCACTTTCGCTTGGGTTGGCCGGGCGAAGGTCACATTCGCTTGGGTTGGCGGAGCGAAGGTCGCCTTCGCTTGGTTGCGGGTGGTGGCCACCTTCGTGGCTGGTAGTGGCGCGATGGTCACCTTCGTGCTCGTAGTGGCGTGATGGCCACTTCGCTTGTTTGGCTGAAGGTCACCGTCGCTCCCGCGGGGACTGAGGGCCACTTTCGCTCCCGCGGGGCTGAGGGCCACTTTCGCTGCCGGTGGGTGGTGTAGGTGGCTCTTGCCCTGGCGCGCGTGAAGGCCACCTTCGCGCGGGTGGAGTGGGCGAAGGTGGCCTTAGTGGCG
>NZ_DASZCQ010000215.1:0-9167 GCF_035942955.1 Actinophytocola sp.
CCGGCGCGGGCGGTTCGAATGGTTCGGATGAAGATCAGCCGGCGGCCACCACGTTGAGCGTGAAGCCCGCGGTGACGTCGGGGTGCAGGCGCACGTTGACCTCGTGCTTGCCGAGGGCCTTGATGTGGCCGGACAGCTCGATCGCGCGCTTGTCCAGCATCGGACCGCCGGCCGCCTTCACGGCCGACACCACGTCGGCGGTGGTCACCGAGCCGAACAGCTTGCCGCTGCCCGGCGCCGCCTTGGCCTTGAGCGTGACGTTGAGGTCCTCGAGCACGCCCTTGATCTCCTTGGCGTGGTCGAGGTCGCGGACCCGCCGGGCGTCCTGCGCCCGCCGGATCGTCTGCACCTGCTTCGCCGCGCCCTTGGTGGCCACGATGGCCAGGCCGCGGGGAAGCAGGTAGTTGCGGCCGTAGCCGTCCTTGACCTCGACCAGGTCACCGGGACCGCCGAGGCCGCTCACGTCGGTGGTGAGGATCAGCTTCACAGTGCTCCAATCAATGTGAGGGCTGGGCTGGTGGCACTAGGTCGCCAGCCCTCGGAACCGGTAAGCCCTCACAGTCGCTCCAGTGCTCAGCGGGCGGTCGAGGTGTACGGCAGCAGCGCCATCTCGCGCGCGTTCTTCACGGCGACCGCGACGTCGCGCTGGTGCTGGCTGCAGTTGCCGGTGACCCGGCGCGCGCGGATCTTGCCGCGGTCGGAGATGTACTTGCGCAGCAGGGTGGTGTCCTTGTAGTCGATCTGCAGCACGTCCTTGCCCTTGCAGAACACGCAGACCTTCTTCTTCGGTTTACGGACGGGTGGCTTCGACACGGTGGTTGTACTCCCGGGATGGAACGTGTGCTTGGTGGTCAGAACGGGGGCTCATCGGTGAACCCGCCGCCGGATCCGGCCGGCGGGGCGGAGCCCCACGGGTCGTCGGGCGGCGCGGACGACCCCTGGCCGCCGAAGCCGCCGCCGCCACTCCCGCGGCTGACCTTGTTGATCTTTGCGGTGGCGTAGCGCAGCGAGGGGCCGATCTCGTCCACGTCGAGCTCGACGACCGTGCGCTTCTCGCCCTCGCGGGTCTCGAAGGACCGCTGCTTGAGCCGGCCGTTGACGATCACACGCGCGCCCCTGGTCAGCGACTCGGCCACGTTCTCCGCGGCCTGGCGCCAGATGTTGCAGCGCAGGAACAGCGCCTCGCCGTCCTTCCACTCGCCGGTCTGCCGGTCGAAGGTGCGCGGAGTCGACGCAACCGTGAAGCTCGCCACCGCGGCGCCGGACGGCGTGAACCGCAGCTCCGGGTCCGCGGTCAGGTTGCCGATCACGGTTACGGTTGTCTCACCAGCCATCGCTTGCCTCCTTGGTCAGGTTCCGGCGGGGTCGCGTCGCAGGACCTTAGTCCGCAGCACCGACTCTTGAAGCGAAAGCTGGCGGTCGAGCTCCTTCACCGCGTCCGGGTCGGCGTTCACGTCGAGCACGGCGTAGATGCCCTCGGTGTGCTTCTTGATCTCGAACGACAACCGGCGCTTGCCCCACACGTCGACCTTCTCCACGTTGCCGCCCGAAGTGCGGATGACGTTGAGGAAGGTGTCCAGCGACGGCTGGACGGTGCGCTCGTCGAGTGTGGGATCGAGGATGACCATGACCTCGTAATGGCGCATGAAGACCACTCACCTCCTATGGGCTCGGCGGCCACGGTCGATCCGTGGCAGGAGGGTCTACGCGGGACAGGGTATCTCAGACCGCAGGAGCCTTGCGGAGCACCCAGGTGCGGACCAGGGCCGCGGTCACCCCGGACAGGGCGAACACCGCGAGCAGCACCGGCAGCGCGATCTTGTTCCCACCGGGCGGCCGCAGCGCCTCGGCGTGACCGGCCGCCTGCACGCCGTCCGCGTCGTCGCTGCCCAGGATGCCGAACTGCGGCGTGTATCCGGACACCGAGCCGCCGTAGCGGACGCCGGGCGACGGGACGAACAGGCCGGGCCGGGCGAACGGGATCGAGCCGTAGAGCGACATGGGGGAGCGGCCGGTCCACAGGAACCGGCCGAGGTCCATGCCGCTGCCCGGGACCCCGCCGAGCACGGGCTGGTTCGGCCCCGGCATCGTCGGAGCCACGCCACCGTCACCGGGGGTGCCGCCACCCGGGGCGCCGGTGCTCGGGCCGCCGGTGCCGGGCGCACCCCCGCCGGGACCGGGCGAGGTGCCTGGGAGCTGGCCGGTGGCCTGCTCGGAGGCGTCGGCCACGGACTTGGCGCCGTCCTGAACGGGCGCCGCGGCGGCGTTCACACCGGTGACGGTGACGCCGCACATCGAGGTCAGGGTGCTCTGCACGCTGGCGACGACCGCGCTGAGAACCGGGCCGAGCAGGGGAATCTGGCGCAGCTGCGCGGTGACCGCGTTGGCGATCGTGCCTCCGGTGATGTAGCCGGTGCCGGTGGGCAGCGCGCCGATCGGGATCGGCGGCAGCGCGGCGAAGGCGTCCCGGGCGGCGCCCGCGAGCGGCGGGCCGAGCAGCGGGACCGCGCGCACCGCGTCGACCACCACGCCGAGCACGGCGCTGGGGCTCAGCGAGACCGGCGTTCCCGGCGCGCCCTGCACGCTGGTGGAGCAGTCGCCGATGACGATGGGCGGCGCCGCCGCGGCGGTGGCGCTGCCGGCGAGCAGGCCGGTCACCGACCCCGCAACGACCAGCGTCAGCGCGGCGGCGAAACCTCTCACGCGCCGGCCCATCGGCATCCCTCCGCGTTGGGTACTCGCCAGTAGCTCCCTTAGGAGAAACGACGGTAGCTCGATATGGTGACGCTGACCAGGCCGGTTGGACCGATCGGGCTAACCCGCCGGGCGGGCTTGCCGGCGCCGAGGGCTGGCCGGAGGCCCGCCCGAGGGGTCGGTGCGTGTCAACCGCCGGCCGGCGGCGTCGAGTAGTTCTCCCAGCCTGGCCCGCACATTGGATCAACACAGCGGCGGAGCGCGAATTCGGCACGGACTAGGCTGGCTGGTCATGAGCATTGGCGCCCACATCCATGCCGCGGACGTCCTCGGCAGCGCCCTCGAGCGTAAGGCCGAGGTGGTGCAGTTCTTCCTGGGCGACCCGCAGAGCTGGAAGGCACCCAAGCCACACCCCCAGACCGAGGCCCTGCGCGAGGCCGGCCTGGAGATCTACGTGCACTCCCCGTACCCGGTCAACATCGCCTCGACGAACAACCGGATCAGAATCCCGTCGCGCAAGACGGTGACGCAGCACGCCGAGGTGGCGGCCGTGATCGGGGCCAGGGGCCTTATCGTGCACGGCGGGCACGTGACCAGGGGTGAGGACCCGGCCGAGGGGCTGGCCAACTGGCGCAAGTTCTTCGAGCGGCAGGCCAAGGAGGGTGGGTTCCCGCTGCCGATCCTGATCGAGAACACCGCCGGCGGGGACAACGCGATGGCCCGCCGGTTCGACATGCTGGCCCGGCTGTGGGACGAGGTGGCCGAGTTCGGCGCCGGCTTCTGCCTGGACACCTGCCACGCGTTCTCGGCGGGCGAGGACCTGGTCGGGATCGTCGACCGGGTCAAGGCCATCACCGGCCGGATCGACCTGGTGCACCTGAACAGCTCGCGGGACGAGTTCGGGTCGTCCCGCGACCGGCACGCCAACATCAACAATGGGACGATCGACTCGGAGTTGCTCGCCGCCGTGGTGACCAGTGCCGGGGCTCCGGTCGTCGTCGAGACCCCCGCCGAGGGGCAGGCGGAGGACATCGCCTTCCTGCGCGAGGCCATGGGGCGGTGAGCCCGACGTCACGGGAAGCGGAAAGCAGGGTCAGCACGGTGCCTGAGGAGGCCGGCACGCCGGCGCCCGGTGAGGATCTGCGTCCCCCCGGCGCCGCCGCCCGGTTGGGCCGTACCGCGCTGGCGATCATCGTGCTGCTCTGCGGCGTCACGCTGGTCCTCGGCTTCGCCAACAAGGATCGGTGCACCGGGCCGACGTTCGACGCCTTCGGGCGCAGCGTCAGCGGCGAGGACTTCGACCGGCGCAACAAGGAGGACGTCTGCTACTCCGACATCCAGTACCTGTGGGTCGGCCGGGACATCGACCGGCACGTCTTCCCGTACATCCACGGCTCGCTCGGTGCGAACGGCGAGCTGATCGGCGGTGTCGTCGAGTACCCGGTGCTGACCGGCGTGCTCATCTGGGTGGCCGCGCTGTTCGCCGCCAACGACGCCCAGTTCCTGCTCGCCTCCGCCATCCTGCTGGCGCCGTTCGGCCTGGTGACCGCGTGGCTGCTGGGCCGGCTGTCGCGTTGGCGCGCGTTGCTGTGGGCGATCGGCCCGCCGCTGGTGCTGTACGCGTTCCACAACTGGGAGCTGCCGGTGGTGGCGTGCGCGGTGGCCGCCGTGTACGTGGTGCACCGCGGCTGGGGCCGGCGCGGGGCCGACCGGCCGCTCGGCGACCGGGCCACGGTGGCCGCAGTGCTGCTCGGCATCGGGTTCGCGTTCAAGGTCTACCCGGCGATGTTCGTGCTGCCGCTGATGCTGTACGTGCTCACCGGCGGCCGCGGCGGCGCTGAGCTTGCGCCCGGCCGGCGCTGGAACGTGGCCGACGCGTTCCGGGTGGCCGGCTACGCGCTTGGCACCGCGATCCTGGTGAACCTGCCGTTCGCGATCGCCGGGTTCGAGGGCTGGAAGGCGTCGTTCGTCTTCCAGTGGCAGCGCAAGGCGGACATCACGACGAACTCGATCTGGTTCTGGGGCCTGCGCCCGGATTCCAACAACGACAACGTCGCGGTGCAGGACTGGATCAGCCTGCTGTCGATGATCACGATCCTGACCGCGTTCGTGGTGGCCTGCGCGCTTGGCTGGCTGCGTTACCAGCGCGAGGGGACCTACCCGTGGATCGCGGTGTCGGCCGCGATGCTGTGCGGGTTCCTGTTGCTGCACAAGGTGCACTCGCCGCAGTACACGCTCTGGCTGGTGCCGATGTTCGTGCTGCTGCGAATCCGGTGGGGCTGGGTGCTGGCCTACCTCCTCGCCGATCTCGCGATGGGTATCGGGATCTTCCGGTGGTACTACGAGATCGGCTGGGGCAAGCACGGCGGCATCTACGACGGGTTCGCCGCGCAGGCCGTCATGATCGGCGTCTGGGGCCGGGCCGCGCTGCTGGCCGCGCTGTTCTTCGCCTTCCTCGCCGCGAGGTCCACTGTGGACGACGAGGTGGCCGAGCCGGCCGACCCACCGGTACGGCCGCGCCGGTGATCATCTGAGGTGTTGGGCTGACCAACGGAACCTCCGGGGACCGTGACGGCACCCGGCCACAGTCAACCCGACAACCGCACCGCCGGCTGGGACGTCACAACCGCATCAAATTCCGGAGAGGCGGGCTGGCGAACCGGTCCGGCGCGCCGTCGAGGAAGCCGCCCGCGGGATCGTCGTCGCCGGCCTGCCGGACCAGGTCCCGTGCCGGGCGGTAGATCTCGTAGATCACCAGCGCGCACAGGGCGAGCACGGCGAGGTCCCTGATCACCACCGCGCCGAGGAACCAGTCGATCGGCAGGCCCTTCTTGTTCTGGTCCGGGTCGACGCCGAGGTAGAACATCATGCGGGGGGCCCAGACCAGCGCGTCGATGGTCATCCAGGCGAGCAGCAGCCGCCAGCGCGGGACGGCCAGCACGGCCAGCGGCACCAGCCACAGCGAGTACTGCGGGCTCCACACCTTGTTGGTCAGCAGGAACGCCGCCACCACGAGGAAGCTCAGCTGCGCCAGCCGCGGCCGGGTCGGCGCGTGCAGGCCCACGAACGCGATCCCCAGGCAGCAGGCCAGGAACAGCGCGGCGCTGACCGTGTTGAGCACGGTCGGGGTCTGCTGGAACCCGAGCGGGCCGTCGAACCCGGGCCACCCGGTGAACTGCATGATCACGTTGTAGATCGAGTCGGGGTCCGCGGCGCGCAGGCTGTTGCGCCGGAAGAACTCCTCCCACCCGTCGCGGTACAGGTAGAAGATCGGCGCGTTCACCGCGACCCAGGCGATCACCGAGGCGACCGCCGTCGTCCACCAGGCGGCCACCTTCCCGGCCCGCACGCACAGCACCAGCAGCGGGCCGAGCAGGAACAGCGGGTACAGCTTGGCGGCGCCGCCGATGCCGAGCAGCACCCCGGCCAGCGCGGGCCGCTTGCGCGCCCAGGCGAGGATCCCGGCCGCCGCGCAGGCCGTGGCCAGCGTGTCGAAGTTGGTGAACGCGTGCACAAGCACCAGCGGCGAGATGGCCACCAGCACCGCGTCCCACGGTCTACGGCGCGCGGTCCTGGCCACCGCCCACACGGTGATCAGCCAGGCCAGCGCGAGCCAGAACGCGGTGATGTCGAAGTAGGCCACGACCGGCAGCGCCGACGGCAGCCAGCCGGACTCGGCGAAGCGCACCCAGCCCTGGGCGAGCTTGGCGTTGACCCACTGGAACAGGCCGGTGAGCACCGGGTACTCCATGTACCGCGGGTGCGCGGTGGGCTTGCCCTCGTCGTCGATCCACCTCGTGCGGTACGGAAAGCCGCCCTGGTTGAGCCGCTCCGCGGAGTACAGCGGGACGACGTCGGAGTAGCACATGGCGGTGAACGGCCGGTTCGACCGCCAGTCCAGCTCGAGCTGCTTGGCGTCGGGGTTGTAGAACTGCTGGACGCACGGCGCCTTGCCGAACCAGCTCAACGCCAGCGCGATCACGGCCAGCAGCAGGCCGACCCGCAGCGGGGTCCAGAACCAGTGCCGGCCGATCACCGCGTGCCGGCCGAGCGGCCCGCCGACCGGAGCGCTTGCGGCCGCGGCGAGCGGCTCGGTCCAGGTCGGCACGACCCGCTCGGCCGGGGTCAGCGAGTCGGTGTCCTCGATCCCCGCCGGACCCACATCGCGCGGGACCCCCGTTTCGCCTGGCACGGCGCGATGGTACGGGGCCACCGGATGGGGTCCGCGTCAGCCGCCCGCTTCACCCGCGTTGGGTGGGTCGGAGACCGTCGGGAACGTGGGGATCGTCGGCCGCGGACGGGACCGGGTCGTCGTCTGCTCCGGCGGATCGGTGGGCCGGCCCTTGGTCGTCGTGGTCGGCTCGGTCTTCTTGGACGTGGGCTTCTTCGAGCTCGAGGTGAGATCGTCGTCGGAGTCCACCCCCTTGCCGATCGCCTCGTACCGGCCGAAGCCCTCCTTGGGCAGCTTGAACGTCTTGTGGTAGCTGTCCATGAACTTCTTCCAGATCTGGCCGGGGAGTCCCGCGCCGAAGATGATCTTCTTCTGGGCGTTGCGGATGGCCAGCCGGGATGTGTCGCCGTTGTTCGAGTCGCCGCTCATCGAGACGGCCGTGGACAGTTGCGGCGTGTACCCGACCATCCACGCCTTCGCGTTGTCCGCGGTCTCGCCGAGCTGGTGGGTCCCGGACTTCGCGGCGCACTCCCGGCCGTCGGCACACGGGAGCTTGGAGTAGCCCGGGATCGGCAGCAGGGACTGGGTGACGTTGCGGGCGATCTTCTCGTTCTTGCGGGGGTCGCTGTCGAACGCCTGCTTCTCGTTGACCTGCGCCGTCCAGTACGGGGAGCCGTCCGGGTTGAGCACCTTGGCCACGATGTGGGAGGTGCGCTGTATGCCGCGGGCGGCGAAGGTGGCGTACGCGGCGGCCATGTCGGCCGTGCTGACCTTGGTCAGGTCACCGCCGATGGAGATACCGGCGGACGGCGCGGCGCCCGGCTCACCGGCCCATGGCTGGGCGATGCCCGCCTGCTGCGCGGCCTCGGCCACCTTCTTGGTGCCCACGTCGTTCACCGCGATGTCGTAGAACACCGTGTTGATCGAGCGCTTCATGGCCTCGGCGACCGTGCACGGGTTGCACGACGCGCCCTCCGAGTTGCGGATCGTCAGCCCGTCGAAGACGCGCGGCGAGCTGCCGTCGTAGGTCTCGCCGAGCCCCTTTCCCTTCTGCAGCAAGGCGACCAGGTCGAACGGCTTGAACGAGGAGCCGGGCTCCTGCTTGGTGCCCGCCCAGTTGGTGCCGGTCCCGTCCTCGCCGCCGTAGTAGGCCTTGATCTCGCCGGTCTTGGGGTCGACGGCGACCAGGCCCGGGTGCAGGTTGTCCGGCTGCCCCTCCATGACCTCGCGCACCGCCTTCTCGGCCAGCTCCTGCGCGGTCTTGTCGATCGTGGTGACGATCGTGAAGCCCCGGCGCTGGATCTCCGCCTCGGTCAGCTTCAGCGGTCCGGCCTCCAGCTCGTCGAACACCGCGCGCTGGATGTGCCCACCCGGTCCGGTCAACGCCTTGGTCTTGGTCTGCTCGTAGGGCACCGGTGTGGGGTACTGCTCGGCCTTGCGCTGCGCGGCCGGGAACCAGTTGTTGGCCACGAGCTGGTCCATCACGTAGTTCCAGCGCCGCTGCATGTAGGCCTCGTCCTTGAACCGGCTCGGCGACTGGATCATGCCCGCCAGCAGCGCCGACTCGGCCGGGGTGAGCGCCTTGAGATCGTCCTTGTTGTAGTAGGCCTTGGCCGCGGCCGCGATGCCGTAGGCGTTGCGGCCGAAGTACACCGTGTTCAGGTAGGCCTCGATGATCTGCTCTTTGGAGTACGTGCGGTTCATCTTGTAGGCCTTGACGACCTCGATCCCCTTGTTGACCAGCGTCCGGTCCTGCTCGTCGGTCGCCTGCTTGATGTACTGCTGGGTGATCGTCGAGCCGCCGCCCTCGCCGCCGGTGACCTGGTTGTACGCCGCGCGCAGCACGCCGGAGAGGTCGAATCCGGCGTTGGACATGAAGGTGTTGTCCTCCGCGGCGAACACCGCGTTGAGCACCTGGGGAGCCGCGGCCAGCTCGGCGTAGGTGACGAACTTCCGGTTCGCGCCCTCCGGCGCGATCCTGGTCAGCTCCTCCCCGCCGGCGTACTGCAGCGTGACGACCTGGCTCTGGTTGGCCTTGACCTCGTTCGGCGACGGCACGGTGACCATCTGGTAGGCGATGAGGAACGCCAGGATCGGTCCGATGATCATCAGGGCGATGAACACGTACAGGCCGCGCCGGATCCGGCGCCAGATCTTCTTGCGGCGCTTGCGGCGCAGCTCGTCGGCCGTCGGCCGGTCCTCGTCGAGGTCGTCGTACTCCTCGTCGTAGTCCGGCTCACGGTGGGTCAGCAGGTCCGGCTCGCGGCGCGCCCGGTTGGGCACCGGGGGCAGCAGGTCGGTC
>NZ_DASZCQ010000216.1:0-2187 GCF_035942955.1 Actinophytocola sp.
CGTCATGCCCGCCGCCTGGGCCGCGCTGGTCGTGTTCCTGGTCAAGCAGTTCGGCCTGCCGCCGGCCGCCGAGGCATGGCTGTCCTCGGCCCCGGTGGTCGACGCGGTCACCAACCTGGCCGCGCTGGCCGCGGTGTACGCATTCGTCCGCTGGATCGAACCGCGCATCCCGGACTGGGCGACCCGCCTGCTGCTCGGCTCGGCCCGGCCGCCGACCTACACCCAGTAGTCCACAGCTTCATCCACAAGACGAACCCCAGTGCCACTTCCCCTCGGCCTGGGGTTTTCGCATGCCTGGGCCCAGCTCGCCTGAGGGGACGAGCCGGGCCCAGGTGTGCTCTTCCCCCTCATCCCCTCAGGAGTGCGCATGTCTGAACTCGTCCCCCGGGCCGATGTGGTGATGGTGCCGTTCGAAGGCGGCCACATCCCGGCCGTCCTGCTCGATGGCGACCCGCACGTGGTGCTGCGGCCGGTCGCCGAGGCGCTCGGCCTGGCTTGGACCCGGCAGCTCGCCAAGCTCAAGGCCGACAACTCGACCTGCGTGACCCTGGTGGTCACGCAGATGCCCGGCGATGACCAGGCGCGCCAGGTGGTCGTAGTCGACCTGGAGACGTTCACGGTGTGGTTGGCCAGCCTGCAGCCGTCCCGGGTCGGCGAGCACGCGCGGGACGCTGTGGTCACGTGGAAGCGGAAGGCCGGCCGCGCGCTGCGCGCCCACTTCTTCGGCCCGCGTGCGGCGACCACCGCGCCGGCCGCGCAGGACGTGCCCGCCGACTACGAGGCCGCGCTGGTGCACCTGCTGGCCAAGGTGCGCGAGAACAAGGCGCTCACGGCGCGCAACGCCGAGCTCGAGCCGAAGGCCGAGGCGCACGACGCTTACATGGCCGCCCAAGGCGGGCACCTCATCCGCGAGGTGGCCAAGGCGCTCCGCCAGGAGTGGCCCGACCTGAAGGTCCACGAGCTGTTCAACTTCCTGGTCGCCGAGCGCCTGGTGTTCCGCCGCTCGGCCGCTCTATGCGGGCAGGGCATGTACGACGCCCACTCCCGCTACGTGCCGTCGCATTTCCTGGTCACCACGGCAGAGGTCCACCACAACCGGTTCGCCGGGCCGTGCGCGCACACCACGGTGCACGTGACCCCGCAGGGTGTCGAGCTGATCCGCAAGCGCATCCACGCCCGCCGGGCCGAGCTCGTGCTCCCAGTCGACGCCGACCGGCTGATTCGGGCGTGACCTGTGGACAACGTCATCCCGATTCGCAAGGCGCCCGAGCACCTGTACGAAGCCGTCGTGCAGGTGTGGGAGGACTTCGCTGCCGGCCGCATCGACGGTGGCCGACAGGACGGCTGCATCAGCTACGACCGGCTGGGCGCCGAGGCATGGTCGCGGCTGCCCGCCGACCGCCGCACCGGCGAGTACCCGCACCTGCTCACCGCCTACGTGACCAGGGTCCTCGAGGAACGCGAGCACGTACAGCGCCAGAATGAACCCTTCAACCTCGCGGAGCTGATCGTCCGCACCGAGTACTCCTACGCCGGCGTGCTCGGCGACCCGGCGGCCATGGACGACGACCAGCTCGACATGCTGACCGGGGATGTGATCGCCCAACTCACCGCCAACGACCTGATGACCGCACTCCGGCAAGCCTTGCGCCTAGCCAGCCCGGTTGTGCTCCAGCAGGCGCTCGACGCCGAGCAGGCCCGCGCCGCAACCTGATCTCCTGCTCGGTCCTTCACCACCCAGCAGGACAACCGCGCCCGTCTCCGTGACCCGGAGGCGGGCGCTTTCTGCTGTCCAGGGGGTTGTCCAGTCCGGCCACCCGGGGTGACACTGGCGGGCATGGCGGCCTACCTGCGGTGCACCGTGACCGGCCGGTCGATCGGCCGTGCTGGGCCAACGACGCCCACGCCGAGGCCGCGTTGGGCAGCAGCGAGCTGCTGCGGGTGGCCAAGGACTGGACGGTGGGATCCTGGCCGTTCGAGCCTCGGCAAGGGCTACGTCCGGGCCCGCTGTTCCACCAGGGGTGGCGCACCCTCTACGCCCCGGCGGAGGTCACCCGACTGGTCGCGCTCTTCCACACCGGGCAACTGCCTGCCTGATCACCACGACGGTCCCGGCCCGCTGTTCGAGAACGTCCCGCGCACCAGGTGGGTCGGCCCGGCCGGGCGCAGCCGCTCGGCGTTCGGCTG